>NYXZ01000124.1 GCA_002686595.1 Planctomycetota bacterium
AGCCTGTCCTTCGCCCTGGATGGCCTGCTCTGGGACACGCGCGCCGCCGGCTTCCACCACACTGACCTCCTGCTGCTGGCCCTGAATGCCCTAGTTATCTTTCGCCTGGGGCGGCGCTTCGCAACGGAACCGAGCCGTCCCCTGGCCACGGCCGCCGCCCTCTGCGCCGCCCTTCTCTTCCTGCTCCATCCCCTGCAGGTGGAGCTACTGCCAGCAGCTCCGCGCCGCGCCGATGCTCTCTGCCTGCTCTTCAGTTTGCTGGCGCTGCAACGCGCCACGCGCCCCGTTGGCGTCGGCCCCGTTGGCGCCGGCCCCGTTGGCGGCTGGCCCCTGGCACTCCTCGTCACGTTTGCCGTGCTCTCCAAGGAAACCGGGCTCTTGGCACTACCCCTGGCGGCCCTCGGCGTCCACCTGCACTCGACACCCGCAACACATTCCAAGCACTCAAAGCACGGGGGCGAGCGCCTGCGCCAGACATTCCGCACGCTCACGCCAACCCTGACCCTGGTGCTGGTGGCATTGGCAGCGCGCACCGCAATCCTCTCCGGCCTGGGCGGTTACGGAGACTCAGCGCCCGGCCGAGGTTCCGCCAGCGGCCTGTCCGCCCTGGCCGAACTGCCCACGCGCCTCGGCCAATACGCGGCCCTGGTCCTCTATCCCCAGCCGCTCTTCGCCAACCCGACTCCGGCGCTTTGCATCTCCCTGCTCGCTCTCGGCCTGGCCCTCGCCACACTCCTATGCCTGCGCCCGCGCGAGCCGGGCAAGCGCACGGCTATCCCCCTGCTTCTGATTTGGCTGGCCGGCGCGGCCTTGCTCAATAGCACCGCCGGTCGCGTTTCATGGTGGTACGGACTGCAGTTTCTCCCGCCACTGGTGCTGCTGCTGGCGCAGTTCATCGAGCGAGCCGGAAGCACCTGGCGTAACGGCGGGCGCCTGTTCCCCATCCCCCTCAGCCTCGTGACCGTGCTCTGCGCCCTGCCGCAAGTGTCACGCTCCGGCGCCCTGGTGGAATACACCGAATGGCAACGGGGAAGCGACGCCACCCGGGAATGGTTGGGAAGGGCCCAAGCCGCACTCGCCCCCGCCCGCCAAGGCACGCGCCTGACCCTGGTGGACATGCCCGCCGGCGTCATTCCCGCGCAGACTGGCCCGGCCGTGCACAGCGCCGCCCTGCTGGCTCCCTACAGTCTGGTGGCCTGGCTCGAAGTACATTTCCCAGGACGCACCTTCCGCCTGGCTGAACGACAGGGAGCCATGCTCGACGCCGGGCCCCAGGGCACGGGCCGCCTGCCGATCCACATCGAGTTCTCGCGCCGCTTGGTGCCATGAAGTTGCGCCGTGCTTTAGGCAGCGCATGGAAAAAGGCGCATGGGCTCGTCGGCCTGCTGCTGCTGAGCGCTTTGATCGGCTGCAACCGCGAGAACACGGGCCTGGTCAGCGGTCGGGCGTTGCCTCCGATTCCCGCCGCGCCGGCCCCGGGCTATCCCATGTCAGTTGAATCCGCCGACGGTCAAACCTCGGTGCTGGCCACCCGGCCCACACGCATCCTGCCGGCCAATGCCGCCGCCGTTGACTTGGTGACGAGCCTCGCTCCGTCTTCGAGCGTTGTCGGCCTGCCGGAACACGCCTTCACCTATGCCCGCTTGGCCCTGGAGCCAGACATCTGGCGGGACAAGCCGACCTTCAAAACCTATGAGGTTGAGCGCCTGCTGGAACTGCGCCCCGACCTGGTGCTCTGCGATCCCTGGCAGGCAGCCACGACAACCTCTGGCCTGCGCCAAGCCGGCGTGCCCGTGGTGGTCATCCCCCCAGTGGAATCCGCCGACGACCTGGAGCGCATCATCTCCCTCTACGGCGCCCTGCTTGACGAGCGGGAAGCTGCCACGGCCCTGCTGGCTGATTGTCGACGCCGCCTGGCGGCCCTCGCCGCCCAGGCCAGTAGGCGCTCACATATCAGTGTTCTGGTCTACACAAACCAAGGCACCGGCGGCTGGACCTCGGGCGCCGAGACCACCGCCGATGAGCTCCTCACACTCGTGGGCCTTGAGAACTGCGCCGCCCGTGCCGGACTGCGCGGGCATCTGCCCATCGACCACGAACGCCTGATCACGCTGGACCCCGATGTGATTTTGCTGCCCTCGTCCCTGCACGACGAAACCCACAGTCCCAGCGAGGCCGTCCTGCGCGGCGATCCCGCTCTGGGCAGTCTGCGGGCTTTGAAGGATGGCACCCTGGTCGTTTTCCCGCCGCGCCTCCTGAGCGCTGGCTCCCATGTCCTGGTGGACGCAGCGGAGCAACTGGCCCGGCGTATCGATGCCCTGGGTCTGGGCAAACAGATGGGGAAGTAGGCGCGCAAAGGTCAACCGGGGCGCTCTACTGACCGCACCGACCCTCCCGCCTCGCAGGCTCGCAAGCCCCTACCGCGGACTTGCCCCCACCCCGGCTCCACTGCCATCGGGGCGAACACCCCATCCAATCCTGGGGCCAGGGCTCCGATTGGTGCGCTTGGAGCAGATCATCCGTCCACCCCAAACCAACATGCAGATCTACAAGCGCCTTTCAATTTCCACCAAGCTATTGATACCGGTTATCTCCGTTTGCGTCTTCGGCCTAGCCGGAGCCCTGTTCCAAGTCAGTCGCATGACACGGGAAGCCACGGTGGCAGACGCGACCCGTAATGCCTTGAACGAAATTCAAAAGTTCAAGCTCCTGCGCAGCTACTACACGAAGAATGTGGTGATGAAGGTCAAGGGCGCCTCTGACATGAGGATCAGCTACAACCACGCCAGCAACGACAACGCCATTCCCCTGCCGGCGACGATGATTCACGACCTGAGCCAGCTGTTCAAGGAGAACGAGGCCGGCAGCACGCTCAAACTGTACAGCAGCAAGCCCTTCCCCAACCGGGCCAAGCGCACACTGGACGGCTTTGGGCGCCAGGCCCTGGCCGCCTTCAATGGCGGCCTGAAAGATCCCTTTGTGCGCGTCCAGGAAAACGGCCCCCATACGAATGTGCGGGTGGCCATTCCTGATTTGCTCGTCGCCCAAGCCTGTGTGGACTGCCACAACTCCGCCCCGGGCACACCCAAGACGGATTGGAAGCTGGGAGATGTGCGCGGCGTCTTGGAGCTGACACAACCGATCGATGCCGCCCTGGCAGCCCAGGACAACATGGTGGCCTCTTTCAGTTGGGCTGGTCTATTGGGCAGCATTCTGATTGCAGGGCTTTTCACTTGGGTTGTGAGGCGCCTGGTCGGCACACCCCTGCGCGAGCTATCCGGTAATCTGGAGAGCATCGCAGCCGGCGACCTGGCCACGGAACCGGAGGCTCGCACCGATGATGAAGTCGGCTCCCTGGCGAAGATGCTGGCCACCACGACCGCCGGGATGCGGCAGGCCATCGGGGCCGACCATGTGGATTGGGATGCGGTTGGCCAACAGCGCCGCGAGGTGGCGCGCCTCAGCTCAATGGTGGAGAACGCCAGTCTTGGAATTGTGTTTTCTGACAACGGCGGCGTGGTGCGCTACATGAACCCCGTGGCCCACGCTGCTTTCAAGTCCATCGAATCCCACCTCCCCATACCGGCGGACGACTTGATGAACAAGAGCGCCACACAGTTGTGTACCGACCCCCTTGTGCAAGGGATTTTCAGCGGGGATGAGACAGCCCTGCCCTGGCGCGGCACTCTGACGATCGGGCCGGAGACCATCGACTTGGTGGCGAGTGCCATTTTCGATGCAGCAGGCAAGCGTATCGGCTTGATGACAACCTGGGACTACATCACCGAGCGCGTGGATGCCATTACCGCTGAACAGGAAGAGCTGGCCAAGACGCGCTCCCGCGAAGAGCGCTGTCGGGCCCAGGAACTGCAGAACAACGTTGACGAACTTCTGGCTACCGTTACCGCCGCAGCCTCCGGCAATCTGGCGGCCGAAGTGACCGTCTCCGGCAACGATGCGGTGGGACAGATCGGCAACGGCCTGGGCGGCTTCCTCGATGACTTGCGCAACAGCATGCTCGAGATCGGTGAAACCACGGAGAAACTGTCTGCGGCGGCACAGCAAATGAGTACCACCTCGCGTTCGGTGGGAGCCAACGCGGATCAAACCACGGGACAGGCAACCGGGGCTGCCTCCTCGGCGGAACAAGTGAGTGCCAGCCTGCAGTCCGTGGCGTCGGGCACGGATCAACTGGCGGACAACATTCGGGGCATTGCAGAAAACGCCAGCGAAGCTGCCGAAGTTGCCAGCGAGGCCGTGCAAGTAACGGAGTCCACCGCCGCTGCCGTCAATGAGCTCGGAGAGAGCAGTGTTGAGATCGGCAAAGTCGTCAAGTTGATCTCATCGATCTCCAAACAGACACACCTCCTGGCAATCAACGCTTCCATCGAGGCCGCTCGGGCGGGGGAAGCCGGCAAGGGCTTCGCCGTTGTGGCCAATGAGGTCATGGATCTGGCCGCGGATACCGCCAAGGCCACGGACGAAATCTCCGGCAAGGTGGACATGATCCAACGCAACGCAACCCAGTCCGCCACGGCCATCAGCAATGTGGCCGAGGTGATTACACGCATTAACGACATCTCCAGCATGATCGCCGCCTCTGTCGAGGAGCAAACCGCCACCACGGGTGAAATGAGCCACAGCGTGAGTCAAGCGGCCCAGGGCACAAACGAGATCTCCAGGGCCATCTCAACCGTGGCCCAGGCGGCGGAAAGCACCTCTACCGGAGTGGCTGCCTCCAGTGATGCGGCGGAGAGTGTCTCCCACTTGGCGGAGAACCTGCGGGGGCTGGTCACCAAATTCACGGTCTGAGGTCACCGGGACCCATTCGGCCCGGGGCCACACAGCTGGCCCCCCTTTGACCTATCACCCGACGTAATAAGGCCTTATGGCTAACGCTTGCCCCCTGGCAGGCCCGTTGTGACGCGCCGCTGGGGAGCGGCGTGAGTCCGGCCCCACCGCCCTTCAGGTGGCTGGCCATGACAACCGAATTAAGGGGATCGCTCCGCCTCCCAATCGGACCGGCCCCCTGGCCGGCCCTGCCCGACCAGTACCAAGCCATGTCAAGACGCACCTTCTGGATGACACCCCTGTTTGCCCTCCTGCTCGTCGCTGCCAGCTATCTGACCGACGCTGACCTGTTAGGAACGCGCGCCTCCATCTCCCCAACGCCTTCCGTTGCGGCGGCGAGTGAGCACAGCGCCCAGACCAGCCGACAATCCAAGGCCGGTGAACGGTGCACCAACCTGCCCACACTGCCCAAACTGCCTTTGGCCTTCGAGGAGAACTGCGGGCAAGCCGCGAGTGACTTCGACTACATCGTGCGGGGTGGCAGCTTCAGCATGGGCCTCTCGCCCCTCGGTGCCCAACTGCAACTGAACGGCGGTCCCCAGGGACGGGCGACCGTGACCATGCGCCTGGTGGACACTTCTGGCGAGGCGCGCTGTCTACCGGAAGCTCCTCTGCCCGGCTACGTCAACGATCTGCGCGGACCTTCGACCACCGACTGGGTGCCGGGCATCGCCACCTGGGAGCGTGTCCGCTACTACGATGTCTGGCCGGGAATCGATCTGCTCTACTATGGAGTTGGGGGCACTGGGAACACAGGGGGCGCTCTTGAGTACGACTTCATCGTCGGTGTCGGTTCCGACCCCACTGCGATTCAGTTGGCCTTTGAGGGAGCGGACAACATCTCCCTGGCCCACACCGGAGACTTGGTCTTGGAAACCGGCACGGGCAACATTATCCAGCACGCTCCGGTCATGTATCAGGAGACAAATACTGGAACCACCTCCGTCCCCGGTGCCTGGAAACTAGACGAGGGTGGCGCCCTTTCCTTTGCGGTCGGCCCCTACGACACAACGCGCCCCCTGATCATCGACCCGGTCATCGCCTATACCTGGTCCTTGGGCGGCGGCGGCCTCGACCAAGTTCACACCGCCGCCCTTGACGCCAGCGGCAACCTGTACTTCGCCGGAGAAACTTCCTCGGCGGACTTCCCCACCAGGCCCATCCTCCCCCCCCCCTACCAGGACAGCTTCAGCGGCGGCAGCACCGACGCCTTCCTCTGCAAGCTCAGCGAAGACGGCAGCGAAGTGCTCTTCAGTACCTTCTTCGGCGGAACGGGCAGCGACTCTATCAGAGCACTGGCCCTGGCCGGGGATGGCTCATTGGTCATGGCCGGGGTAACGGATTCAAGCGACCTGCCCACCCTCTCATCCGATCCTTTGGGCACACCCTTCCAGACTGCTCTGGCCGGAGGCACCGATGGTTTCGTCGCCACGCTGTCCGCTGACGGAACGACCCTCGTGCAAGCCACGTACCTCGGAGGCTCAGAGGCGGACGACCTACGGGCCGTGGCCGTAGATGAGAACGATGTGGTTTATGTGACCGGCAACACGGTGTCCGATGACTTCCCCACGCAGGCGGCTTCCCAGGCCACACGCGCAGGCGGCCAGGACGCCATCGTTGCGGCCTTGACCGCGGATCTCTCCGGCCTGGTCTACGCCACCTACGACGGAACAGCCCTGGAGGACGAGGCCCGGGCCATGATTCTGGACGCCGCGGGCTATGCCGCGGTGACTGGCTACCACGAGGACGCGGCAAAGGGCCGCGAGGCCTTCGTGCGCCGCGTTACAACCGGTGGCGCCTTCCTCACCCACGCCTCATTCGGAGGTCAGGGCGATGACGAGGGGAACGCCATAGCACTCGACCTCGACGGCAACTTGTGCATCGCGGGCACGACTACATCCACGGACTTCCCCCTGGAGACCCCGGTCTATTACCAACTGTGGGGCGGCAGTGACGCCTTCATGACCTGTTTGGACCCGGACACTTCGACCCTGTTGTTCTCGAGCTATTGCGGAGGCCTGGGAGATGAATCAGGTCGCGCCATCGCCGCCCACGGAGACATGCTGACTATTCTGGCCGACAGCGATTCAATCGCCATGAACCTGGGGGCCAATGAGCCCTTCTACTGGAATCAGGGCGGCCAGGACGCATTGCTTGTGTCGATCGACCGGTCCGACCCCGCCCTACCCAGCATCGGCTTTGCCACTTTCTTCGGCGGTAGCGCCACTGACTCTGCCGCCGCCCTGGCGGTTGACGACTTCGGCACCTTGCACTTGGTGGGCAATACAAACTCCGCTGACTTCCCCACGACCGATTCCCTCTTCGGGTCCCCCAGCACCGACAGCGTTTTCGCTGCTCAAATAGTCACCAGCCCCTTGGAGCACGGCCAAATCGTCTTCCATGACCCATACTATTCAACTCCTCCCGACGCTACCAAGCGCATCCGTGTGGACCGCCTGCAGGGCACCGAAGGCGAAGCAACCGTGGAGTACACCACCGTCGACTTCATTGCCTGGCACGATGTGCACTATGTCCCAACTACTGGCACACTGACCTTCGCGGAAGGCCAATCAGTGGCCTACTTCGATGTGGAACTCCTGCCCACGAGTGATGACGAGCTAGATGTTGTCCTGATCCTGCGCCTCTATGACGCCACTGGTGGCGCCATGCTCAGCGATCCGTGGGAAGCCGAGTTACGCATCCACAACACCCCGCCCCTGGACGGTGGACAGGTTCTGGCCTGCCCTGCGGGAGTAGTTGCCAGCGGAACCTGGCTGGCGCCTACGCTGGATGACGCGCGGGCCCTGCGAGACAACTACCTCATGCCGCATCCCCTGGGCCGGGCCATTGTAGGCGCCTACTACACAACTACTCGCCCAATCACGGAACACCTGATTGCGAACAAGGGCGCACGTGTCATGGCGCGTTGCCTGCTGGCCCCGGCGCTCCTAGGCCTGCGCTATCCCGTGCTCTCACTGCTGCTGCTGTGCCTGGCCACGGGCATCATCGGTTGGCGCATGACCAGCCGCAACAAACCGGTCCCCCTGCGCCAGCGCTCTGCTCAGACCATGAAGGTCAAGGCGCGCAGAACATCGAAGTAGTCTTCGACTTCAATGCCAACGGTGTGCGCTTCCACCAAGCGCGCACCGGGATAGTGACTGCAGCGGTAGGCGGCCGCCGCCTTCTCGAATTCGATTTCTAGACCATAGGGGCCTGCCGGAACTATCAGGGCCGGTGTCAGATCATCCCCGAGGGCGGCCTGCATACCGGCACGCACTTCCTCGCGCACGGTATCAGGGTGCCTGGCGATGGTGGAGTCCCCCACGCCAACCATTGATTCGACAGTCCGGGTCAACGGACTAATGGCCCGCACCTCAGTACACAGCTCTCGATCGCCGCTGACGAGCGCCGTAGGCACTCCCAGGGTTCCCGCCGCATAGGCATAGAGGTGAAACTCCGATATGGGTTGGCCGTTTATGCGCATGCGAAACACTGTGCTGGAGGACAGCGTGTGGGCCAGCGGATTGCCACCCGATCCGGCCATTGAGTGATACCCCACAAAGGCCACTGCATCGAAACTGGGATCGAGCTCCTGCACCATTAGCAGTGGGTGCTCGCTCCAGCCGCGAATCAACTGGGCGCAACGGGGCAGGCGCTCGGCCAGGATATTGCGCCCTCCCTCGTGGGCATCCTTGACGACGATCTCCGTCGCCCCGCCCGCAATGGCACCTTCGCAGGCCGCCGCCACATGCTCCGTCATGCGCTCGCGAAAGGCGCCGTACTCGGGCTTGTCCGGCGTTGCCTCGTCCCAATGGGCGATTCCGGCAATGCCCTCAATGTCCGCGCTGATGTAGATCTTCATATCAGTGGCCCATTCTAGCCATGACGGATAGAGATCCGCCCACAACTCAGGGACAGAAGTTCAGCTCGATGCCGTCGGAGAGGTTGAAGCCAGTTCCGCCGGGTCCGCCCGGGTCCCGATACCAGAACTGGAAATACCAGCTCGATCCGGTGCTGATCTGTCCGGCAGGCTGGGGTGGCGTCGTGAGATCAACTGCGTGGGAAGCCGAGCCACTGCCGTCGGCCTGAATGACTGGCAGGCGGAACATCTGGCCACTGATGCAGCGATTGCCATCCCCGAAAGGCACCTGTCCGGCGGAGGATCCGTAGAAGAAGATGCCAAACTGGTTCGCGGGGCAGGTTGCCGCTGAGAGGACCAGATCATTGGCTAACACGGAGGTGCTGCCCGACATGGAGATGGCCGCGCCGGGACCGACTGAGTTGGCGGTCAGGGGGCAGTAGTTCGTCCCCGTCCCACAGGGGTCGAGCGCAGCATAGGTGATGTGAACGGTTCCCGTGGCCGAGCCGCCAGCGCCGGTCACTTGAAACACCAGGGTGTCGCTGCCGCTGGCCCCGGCTTGGGGCTGCAGCGCGCACCAGGCGCCGCCGTCAAAGGCCAGCACCGTCGCTTGGGCCGGCGCCCCAGTTACAGCGTATGTTGCGCTGGCCGGGTCATCGTCATGGGTGGCCGGCAGGCTGAGGACTGTGCTGACTCCGTCGTAGATGGTCACCGAGTGGTCAAAGGCCACTGGCCCCTGGTGAGAGCCGCCGCCGGTATTGGCCAGCGTGATGGTAGCCGGTTCACTGCGCACGATTTCCCCGTCACCGAAGATGGCCTCGCCCTGGAGTGTGCTTGTGTCCGCCCCCAGGCTGGCCCCCCAGAGGGAGACGGTGCCCTGGGCAGTTGCCAGGGCGGCGACCACCCTTCCGTTTTGGAGCAGGCGCACCTCGATGGCCCCTGGTCCGGAAGCACGCAGATCGAAAGCGAGCAATGTCCCCAAATCACCACTGGTGACAGCAGGCACCAGCTCCATCGTGCGGCCAGCGTTGTCCACCCGCAGCTCCCCGAGCCAACGCCCGGTGGACTCCATGGGACGATCGTCCCAGGCCAGCACACGCAGATCATGCCAGCCGTCGGAAAGGATTGTCGTGTCCATGGAAAAGGCCGCGCCCGGAGAGATTGAATCAAGGACAACGCCATCTACCATCAGCTCGAAACCCGCAATGGCCGCGCCGGCGTAGGTCGTGGTGGCGGTCGGGGTCAGGGTGAGCATGCCGGAGACCGGACCAATGGGAGCATCTGGCACACTGATCACTGGAATGTGCGTGAAAGTGCGCGTCAGCGGATCTCCCAGGAACAGCATCTGGAAGGGCACAAAGCCGGCGCCGCGGAACCAGGCCTCGCCCAGGGTCAGCCCCCGGTAATAGTAGAAGTGGGTGCGCGAGTGGGGAAACTTGTCGGAGTAGTTGCAGGGCTCCTCCACGGCACCGACGGTGGCGCTGGCCCCCTTTGCGATCCAGCGCGACATCTTGGTCTGGGATCCCGTGTCAAAGTGGCCGGCATAGCTCGTCAGGTGATCGGCGAATGAACCAGGCAGGAGAGTCAGGTTTGATCCGTCGATATCGGGATTCGCCCAGCCGGTCATGATGCCCAGGCAGTCGTGCTGTCCGTCTGGCAAAACTCCCTGGAGGTGTTGGGCCTGGCCGCCCCATTGCTGAATCTTGGCTACGGTGTTGGGGAATGACCCATCCCGCGGGCCGCTGCGAGCAGCGTCCGTGGTCTCCATGTAATAGAAGGTCCCGCTGGGCAGCGTGCCATCGGCGGCCACGCTGCGGTCAATCATGGCAATGATTTCATCAGGCGTGTTACCGCGCACACCGTCATAGCCGAGCAGGGCTCCGATGTAGTAACGGCGCGCGGCAGCACTCGTGCTCTCCTCGCCCAGATACCAGGAGCTGTTACTATCGAAAGCGTACACAGACCATCCGCCGGTCTTGTAACCGTTTGCTTCCTGGACGCTCAGGTTGCCCGTCAGGATTTCATCCACATTGTGGGCCATGGTGTAGGGCGTGGGCAGGGCGAACTGGGTCAGGGCAAAGCAGTTGTCCGTGACCAACCCGCTGGCCCCCATGCGGTAATTCGCGCCGGGAGTGAGAACAACGAAATCCACATGGTCTTCGATGGCGCGCCCGGCCAAAGTGCCCAGGAAGGCCGGCACCTGTCCAGCGGCAGTGGCGCTGAAGGTGGTGTCGGCGGGGCTCATGTAGAGCACATTCTCGGGCGGAATGCCACGAGCGCTGGCGTAGTGATTGCCCACCCGCATGGAGACAGCGCTGGAGGGATCGACAATCAGTAGCGCATGTTCCGGGGTTCCTCCGGCCAGAGCGGCGCTACTCAAAAACAGACATGACAGGAGCGCGTGCAGATTGTGTTTCATGATTGCTACATGATACGCAACCCTGCCGTTTTCGCGGCTCTTTTGGCCCGGGGAGCCCCGCCAGCGGCCTCAGCTGGCCAGCGGGCAGGCAACCAGGTGGCCCTCGCCCCTATCCACCATTTCTGGCGCGGTCTGGGCACAAGACTCCTCTGCCAAGGGGCAGCGCGTGCGGAAGCCACACCCAGTGGGCTTGGCCAGCGGCGAAGGAATGTCACCTTCAAGGACCGTGCGCTTGGCCCGCCTGCCATCGGGATCGGGCTTGGGCACGGCCGAGAGCAGCGCCTTGGAATAGGGGTGGCGCGGGTTGTGATAGACCTGTTCCGCCGTGCCGTACTCCACCAGGCTGCCGAGGTACATCACGGCAATCCGGTCGGCGATGTGATAGACGATGGACAGGTCATGGGCCACGAAGAGATAGGTCAGACCGAACTCCTGCTGCAGCTCCGCCATCAGGTTAATGACCTGAGCTTGGACTGAAACATCGAGGGCGCTGACCGGCTCATCGGCCACGATCAGGGCCGGTTTCGTCGCCAGGGAGCGTGCGATGCCAATGCGCTGGCGTTGGCCTCCGGAGAACTCGTGTGGGTAGCGTGCGGCGTATTTTGGCTGGAGCCCCACTCGGTCGAGCAACTGGGCCACAAGTTCCTGCCGCTCCGTCGCCGACATCTCCGCTTTATGTATCGCAAGCGGCCCCTCGACGATCTGTTGGACCGTCATGCGCGGATTGAGCGAGGAGAAAGGATCCTGGAAGATCATCTGGATCTCAGCCCGATGGGGCAGCATGGCGCGGCGGGAGATGCCATTCACATCGACCGGCCCCGTGGGGCTGTCAAATACAATGCTGCCGGACAACTCCACATCCGGGCTCATGGCCCGGTGCAAGTTGCAGATAGCGCGCCCCACCGTGGTCTTGCCAGAACCTGACTCCCCCACCAGGCCAACGGTCTCACCACGGCCAATGTCCATGGACACACCGTCCACGGCCTTGACCGAGGCCACTTTGTGACGCAGCACGCCCCCATAGATCGGGAAATGCACATGCAAATCCTTGATCGACAGCAACGGCACTGCCTCACGGGGCTGTTGACCACTCATGTTTTGGCCCCTTCGGCTTCGTCGAAGAGATGGCAGCGCACTTCACGCCCCCGTTCCACTTCAATCAAGTCGGGCTCCTCCTCGCGGCAGCGATCATGGACATCTTCACAGCGCGTGCAAAAGCGACAGCCCGCGGGGAAGTCCATGATGCTCGGCACATTGCCCGGAATCGCGTAGAGCGTCTGGCCCCGTTCATTCTCATGGGGGATCGAACCCATCAGCCCCTTGGTGTAAGGATGCAGGGGCTTCTTGAAGAGCGCCGAGGCACTGGCGCTTTCTTGAATCCGACCCCCGTACATCACAATCACACGGTCGCAGGTCTCGGCCACCACCGCCAGATCATGGGTAATCAAGATGGTTGCATTGCCTCCGCGTTGATCCTGCAGGTCCTTCATCAGTTCCAGGATCTGCGCTTGGATGGTCACATCCAGCGCCGTCGTGGGCTCATCGGCGATCAACAGCTTGGGCTGACAGATGAGCGCCATGGCGATCATCACTCGCTGGCGCATGCCTCCCGAGAACTGGTGCGGATAGTCCTTGAGGCGTTTCTTGGCGTCTGGAATCCCAACCTGCGTGAGCACCTTGACGGCCCGCTCTTCGGCATCAGACTTGCCCAGGTTCTCGTGCAGAATTACGGACTCTGTCACCTGCCGGCCGATCGTGAAAACCGGGTTAAGGGAAGTCATGGGCTCCTGGAAGATCATGGCTATTTCGCGACCACGAATCTTGCGCATCTCCTCGATGGGCAGGCCCAGCAAATCGCGTCCGTCAAAAATCACTGAGCCGGAGTCGATGTGTCCCGGAGGGTCGGGAATCAGGCGCATGATGGAAAGCGCGGTCACCGACTTGCCGGAGCCGGATTCCCCCACGATCCCCAGGAATTCTCCTTCACGCACCTCGAAGGAGACACCGTTGGCGGCCCAGGCCTGCTGGCCTTCGATGTCGAAGTAGGTGCGCAGTTCATTCACGCGCAGGAGTGTTTTCGATTCACCCATGGTCAACGCAGCCTCGAGAAGACCTTGGGGTCAAACGCCTCGCGAATGGCCTCACCGATGAAGACCACCATGAGCAGAGTCGCAAAGAGGGCCCCCATCGGGAAGACGACGAGGTGCCAGTCCTTGATGTGCGCCAGGCCCTGGCCGACGAGCTCGCCCCAGGAAGGCGTGGGAGCCGGTAGGCCAAAACCGAGGAAGTCCAACGAGACGAGAGCCGAGATGCCGCCCACGATGGCAAAGGGGGCGAAGGAGATGATGGGCGTCAGGGCGTTGGGCAGGATGTGCTTGAACATGATGCGGCGGTTGGGCTCGCCGATTGCGATGGCCGCGGCCACGTAGTCCTTGGCCTTTTCGCGCAGGAACTCGCCGCGCATGTAGAAGCTGATGCCCACCCAGCTGAAGATCGCCAGCAGGGGGATCAGCAAGCCCACGGTCGGCTGCACGATCGAGCTGATAATGATGACCGTATAGAGAAAGGGCAGGGCGGCCCAGATCTCCACCAGGCGCTGCCCGAATATGTCAACGCGTCCGCCAAAGAAGCCAAAGATGGCTCCGATGGTCATGCCAATGGCATAGGAAATCAGCACCATGCCCAGGGCGAAAGTGATCGAAATGCGAAAGCCATAGACCAAGCGGGCGAGCACATCTCGGCCCCGGTCATCCGTGCCCAACCAATGGCTGCCATCCGGCCCGGTGGGCGGTCGACCCTCGAAGCTGGGATCGCTCAGCAGGTTCTCGATGGGCCCGTAGGGGTAGAGCGGCATCAGCACCCAGTCCCCGGCATCTGCCGCGGCGTATTGTTCCTTGAGAGCGCGATAATTGGGGCTGCCGATTTTGCGCTGACCTAGATC
Source organism: Planctomycetota bacterium (assembly GCA_002686595.1). Classification (GTDB taxonomy): domain Bacteria; phylum Planctomycetota; class UBA1135; order UBA1135. The sequence continues at coordinate 14,071 of NYXZ01000124.1, forward strand.
GCGGGCTTCAATGTGATTGGAGAACATTGGCACCCGTAGCTCGCCTTGATAACTGACGGCGACAGCCTCGTCGCTCACCAGGAAGGGTGCGCAGAAACTCAGCAGATAGAGCCCTATCAGCATCTGGAAGCTGTACCAACCACGCTTGATGGTCTTGAACTTACGCCAGCGCCGTTGGAAGACGGAGAGGGGCTTGTCCTGTGTTTCCTGTGTCGCAGCCATGGCCCTAGCTAAAACGAATACGGGGGTCCACGAGCACATAAAGGACATCCGAGAGGATGTTCCCGATCAGGATCAGCAGTGTGTTGATAACCAGAATCCCCATCACAACGGCGTAGTCACGGTCCACGATCGAGGTGTATCCCAGGTAACCGATGCCGTTGATGTTGAAGACCTTCTCCACCAAGTAGCTGCCCGCCATCACGATTCCGATGGCGTGGCCAAGCCCGGTACAGATAGGAATCAGTGAATTGCGCAGGGCGTGCCCCAGGATGACCCTTCTTTCCGAGAGCCCCTTGGCGAAGGCCGTTCGCACATAATCCTGGCCCAGGTTCTCCATCAGGGAGTTCTTCATGAGAACCGTCAGCGTGGCAAAAGAAGCCACGGCGTAGGCCATCACGGGCAGGATCGTGTGGTGCAGTTGGTCAGTGATCTTGTGCCACAGGGTGAAGTCTTCCCAGCCGTCAGAGCGAAAACCGCCTAGGGGGACCACATCCCAAAAACTGCCGCCACCGAAGAGCACCAGCAGCACCGCCCCCAAGGCCCAACCCGGAATCGAGTAGCCGAAGAAAACAGTGAAGCTCGAAACGATGTCGAAGCGGGAGCCGTGCTTCACGGCCTTGATGACTCCCAGAGGGATGCACACAAGATAGGCCAGGAAGAATCCAATCAGGCCAAAATACACGCTGATGGGAAAGCGAGAGATGATCACTTCCGACACGGGCTGGTTGAACTTAAAGGACTTCCCCAGGTCCAAGTGCAGCAGATCCCAGAGCCAAAGGCCGTAGGCTTGGTAAAAGGGCTTGTCCAGGTTGAAGTGTTCACGCAAGGCCTCCATGGCCTCCGGTGATATTTCAACGGCTGAATCCTGGGTGCCCCCACCGGCCTCCGTGGCCGCGGCCTGCATCTTCATGATCATCTGCTCGATGGGCCCCCCCGGCACGAACTGAGTGATAGTGAATACGAGGAAGGTAATCCCCAGGAAGGTGGGAATCAGAAGCAGGAAGCGTCGTGCGAAGTAAGCTGCCATGTTGATGCGTTGTGTCGCAGGCGAAGAATCAGGCTGATCGCGGTGGGCAACCAGCTAGTTCCAAAGCCACTCTGACCTAATCGTCAGTGGGCTGACTCTCCCCAGACCTTCCAGAAGCGGTTCTCCCGCGGCCCAGGGTCCATGGTTGCCTTAGAATCATCCAAGCATTCCTTGAGGCGCTGCTCTTTCGCCGGATCCACCCACCAGGTGTAAATCAGTTCATCGTAGTCCGCCGTCCTAGTGCTCCCCCAAGCTGGTTGGCTGAACTTGTTCCAGTAGAGCATTCGCTGAGCAGGATTATACCAGGCCAAGACATAAGGCATGTCCTGGTAAACCAAGCCATCTAGTTCGCGGATGATTTCCATGCGGCGGGCCATATCGTACTCCTCGTCATAGGCCTTGCAGAGTTCGTCCACGCGCTCGTTTTTGTATGAAGTTACGTTGTTGTTGTCATCAAGACCCGCCAGATGCCCGCCAAAGGAAGTCTCAGGGTTGGGGATGACGAGGGCGCCCCAAGCTGTAGAGCTCAGGTCGAACTTCTTCTTGCGCATGTTCTTCCAACGCGTTGCGGGCGTCTCGAACAAGAGGTTGATCTTGATGCCAGCCGCTTTGGCATCCTCCTGGAATACCGTCAGCGAGGATTCCGAAAACTTGCTTGAGTAGGAAAGGTCGATCTCCAAGGCGACTCCATCCCGCAGGCGTGTCCCCTCCTCATTCTTCTCTGTCCAGCCCATTTCCTCCAGCAACTCGACCGCCAAGAACGGATCATACTCGTAGAGAACGTTGTCTCGGTTCTGGTATGCGCCGCCTTGGTAGTAGCTCGTCAATGGCAAGTACTCGTTGAAGTAGAGTTTATCGATGAACAGCTCGCGGTTGTAAAGCGCTTGAAGTGCCTGGCGCATGCCAAGTTCGTCTAGTGGTGGTCGCTGCATGTTGATAGCCAGACCACTGGTCCCCACCGGCGCATCCGTGTAGTACTTGCACTTAACCAGCAGCCCGCGCTTCACGGCATCGAGCTCTTCCGTATCCTCCACCCACCACTGGGCCCGGGGCACCAAGTAGTAGTCGATTTCACCCTTCTTGACCTTCTCAAATGCCAGACTGAGATCAAAGACCACCTCGTAGCGGATTGTGTCAATGTTGTTCACCCCTACCCAAGCCGGGTTGCCAGCGTCCCAGTAATCGGTACGCCGCGTCAACTCGATGGAGGTTCCCATCTTGATGGAATCGGCCTTGACAATGTAGGGCCCCGAGTTGGCCGTATAGGCGTTTTGGTATTTGTTGAGGTACTCATCGCCAGGAATGGACACCTCCGCCGCAGGGAAAACGGTCATGCCAGAGAAGTACAGAAAGTTCCGCCAGTTGGGCGTCTTGCACTTCACCTCGACGATGTACTTGGAAAGCGCCTTGGGCTTCTCCAACTTGCCGTAGGTCGCGGCGCTAGAGGGATCCAGGCACTTGGGATCCATGCGCAGCTCCCAACTTGCGACCACATCAGCAGCAGTCACCTCCGCCCCGTCGCTCCACCGCGCCTTAGGGTTGATGCGGTAGGTATAAATGGACTTGTCAGCGGAAATCTTCCAGTGACTGGCGAGGCCGGGCAGGTGCTCCTGTGTAGTTGGATTCATCCCGAGCAATGACTCGTAGCACAGATCGCGCACCAGATAGTTCAGGGCTGAGTTCCAGTCCTTGCCATGCTGACGCAGCGTCGCAGGCCAGTCCGTCAGGTGACGCGTCATGGACCCGCCCTTGACGGCCTCCGAGCTACCGATGGCCGGAAACTCCAAACTCGTCTCCCACCCCTCGCCCGTGAATCCAGGACCGCCCATCTCCGCTGAAACGCTCTTGTCCCCCAGGGAGAGATCCAACTCATAGCGCACCATCGGAATGTCCAAATCGTAGGTGATGCTGAGCGCGGCTTGGGCTCCGTCCTCGACTTGGGCAGTTGGGGCGGATCCGCCGCCACAGGCGATTAGACCGACCGCCAGGGCCAAACAGGCGGATACGGACAATGCGTGAGCTGTCTGTGAGGAGTACTTCATGGATTTTCGGACACGAAACTGGGGAGTAAGAGCGGAGCAGTCTATCCGATCCGGCCCCGGTCCGAGGAGTCATCCCGGCGCCTTCCGGCCCTGGAAGAAAAGTTCATGGCTGGGACATATTCTCGCCCTGGCGTTCGCTCTTGGGTCATTTGCGGCTGACCACTGCCTTTTCCGCCCTCCTGGCCGGTGTGAGTGGGTGGGGCCTCCTGGCGCATTTTTCCCCATGGCCGCCCATCGGAACCCAATCTCCCCCCCATCCATCAAATTGAGGCTACCTTATTAATAGACTCCCCATTAGTAGCCCCCCCCGCTGGCAGGCCCTCCCTCCTGCCATCCGCCCGGCCAGGCCCGTCCCGAGACTCCACCATGATCACAAGCATCCTCCTCCTCACCCTGTCCCCCGCCTCCGCGCCCCAGCAGCTTGCCACCCATGGCCAAAACGCCCCCAAGGCAACCCTCACCTGGGCTGATTTCGACGGCGATGGCTTGGACGATGTCCTGGCCACGACGGCCGACGCCCCGGATCGACTGCTACGCAACCTGGGCGATGGCTCCTTTGAGGATGTGGGCGAGGCTTCAGGCCTGGCTCCCCGCTGGGCCTCGCGGGTGGTCCGCTGGGGCGATCACGATGGTGACGGCGACCTCGACCTCATGCGCATCGGCACCGACGGCCGCGTGGAGCTCTCCACCAACAGCGGCGGCCACTTCGCCTCCGAGAGCGGCCCAAGCCAGTTGGCCGCCATCGACTCCGCCAGGGATGGACGCTGGCTGGACTACGACCAGGACGGTCTACTCGACCTGCAACTGACCTGTACCGGCGGCGACTTGCTCTTCCACAACCGCGGTGGCGGGTTGCTACAAGCGGTGGACCTCGGCACGGGGACCGGTCCCAGCGCCGCGCCCGGCCCTGTCTTGGCGACGCCGCACCCCGCCGCGGCAACCACTCCCGGCAGCGGACCGGGCAAGTTGCCCAGCGGACAGCTCCCACCCACACCGCCCCCGGCGGCTCCCGGACCCGGCTCGGGCGCCACGAGTATGCCGCCCCCCACCGCCGCCCCTGGCTCTGGCTTTTGCCCCGAGGCCCTGGTGGACCAAGCGATGCCGGGAGCAGCTTGCATCACCGCTTCTAGCACGCCCACATCCGGGTCCCTCTATCCCCTCGGTCAAGACCTGATGATCGATGCGTCATCGGGCTTTGTCGGCATAGGAACGCTCTCCCCCGCCGCTTCCCTCGATGTAAATGGACTGGTGCGCGCTCGGGTGGGCGGCTACGAGTTCCCCGATGGCTCGGTGCAGACCACTGCCTGCGACTGCTCAGCCATCTGGGCCGCGATCACGCTCTTGCAGGAGGGCCTGGGAACAATCAACTCAACCCTGTCCGAGCACGGCGGCCGCATCGCAGCGGCGGAAGATGCCCTTGACGATTTGGCCAGCACAACCACCACGCTGCGGGATGATGTGGACAACATCCAACAGAGGGTGAGCGATTCGGAAGATGTGGTCGGCGGCCTGACAGACACGGTTGGTGTCATGCTGACGAGCCTCACGAGTCTGGAGTACCTGACTTCGCCCCTGGCCTATGACGGGACAATCCTCGCGCTGCACGGGGCGAACTTTCAGATCACCGACGGCACCTCCGGGGCCAGTTCTCCCAACGGGTTGGGCAACTTGATCCTCGGCCACAACCGCGACCTGAGCGGTTATCTCCAATCAGGCTCCCATAACTTGGTCATCGGAGACGACCATTCTTTCCGGGGCTTCGCCGGCCTTGTCAGCGGAACCAGCAACAGACTGCTGGCGGATAACACGGCGATCCTCGGTGGCAGGCAGAACGAAGTCTACACTGATCTCACCACGATCGTCGGCGGTTCCAATGGCACCGTGAGCGGCAGCAGCGAAGGAGCGGTTGTCCTAGGCGGTAGCAGCGCCCTCATCAGCTCTTCTCCCGGAGGTGTCGCGCTCGGTGGCAACATGGAACGACTAGTTGGCTACAGTCCCGACTACAGCAAGGCATCCGTCAACTTCGACGAGATACACAGAGCCTTCGACGGCATCCTCACGCGCCTCGATGACCTCGAAGGCCCCTGATTGGAGACGGCCGATTGCTTTGCGCACGGCGACCGTCTGAGCGGGGCGACTAGCGGTCGAGTGCACGGGCAGGTCGCACACCGATCTGCGACGCCGATTGTCCCGGTGCCAGGGACTGCCGGTTGGCGGCCCGGGCATGGTTGGCCGTAGCCCGGAAGCTGCCGTCGCGGTAGGCGCGGCGAATAGCGGCGCTCTCCCGCAGGCCGTCCCCGGGCCTGGGCGCGACGCGATAGCCCTCCTCATAGGCGTCCTGACACCACTCCTTCAGGTTGCCGACTATCTCGTGCAAGCCGAACTGATTGGCGCGGAAAGTACCGATGGGAGCGTGCACCACCCAGCCGTCGGAGAGCTCTGGCCAATCCTCGATCGTGGCCCAGGTCGCTCCGCCGCGGGCGGCGTATTGATCCGCCACATTGATGGCTCCCAGGAGGCTGTCGCGCTCGGTCCCGGTCCACCAGGGAGTACCGCTCCCGCCCCGGGCCGCGTATTCCCATTGGGCTTCCGTGGGCAGGCGCAGGCCGCGGCGTTCGAGTATCAAACTGGCCCGTAACCAACTGACCTGCTCCACTGGGTGCAGCAGGATCTTGACGAGATCGCTCTGCGGTCCAGGCTGCCAGAGACTCGGGTTGTTACCGGTCCAGCGCAACCACTGGGCCTGGGTCAGCTCATGCTTGCCCATGAAGAAGGGGGCCAGCGTCACAGGCCCCACGGGGCCCTCGTCCCGCTGAATCAGAGCTTCTGCATCGTAGTTGGGCTGGGTCGCATCGAGCCCTTGGGCACCCATCAAGAATGTCCCCCCGGGCAACAGCACCAGAACGGGTGCGTCGCCCTCGCGCAACAGCAGGCGGCCCTCCACGTCCCGGCTCGGCACATCCCCGCCGGGCAGATAGGCAAACTCCCATAGCCCCGAATCAGCGTCACGCCCCACGGGCACGAGGCCAACCTGGGGAATAATCTCCAACCCGCCATAGGCCGGGCAGAGATCCGGATCGGCGATCGAACTGCGAGCCTCTGCCCAGCGCTCGGCATGAGCGTCGATGGAGCGCGCACTAATCGTCAGGGCTTCCTCAAGGCGAGCCTCGATGCGCTCAAGCAGGCCGCCCTCCATGGCCAGTTCCTCCAAGCCGCTGACGAGATCCTCCTTGGACTCCAACAGGGAATGAGCAGCCGCATCACCGCTACTCTCGCTACTGCCCCCGTCGGGCCCCGCTGATTCCTTCAAGGCCTCCAGTTCATCGCGATGCACGGGCAAGCGGTTTACCAGAGCGCGGGCACCAGCCAACCATTCCCCCATGCTGGCTTCCATGGCGGGTACAGCCGGCCACAGCTCCTCTGCCTGGGCCCTGTGCCATGGCAGCGAGTACACATCAGCCGCCAGCTCCGTCCGGCGGCGGCTCTCCTTTTCCGCGTGGGCGATCCAAGCCAAGCTGGCGAAGCCCACCACTAGGGCCGCGGCAACCGTTATGGCGATCACGCGATTGCGAGCCACCCACTTCGTCAGCTCCGCCAGAGCTCCCGTGCGATAGGCGCGCACGACCCTTTGTTCGAGATAGGCCCGCAGGTCATCTGCCATTTCGCCCATGTCCCCATAGCGTTCGCCGATCTCCCGCGCCATGGCTCGCTCGCAGATGGCGACCAACTCCGCCGGCACGCCCTGCTTGTTCGCATCCACGGGCTTGGGCGGGCCCTGGAGCACCTTGGCCAAGATCGCATGGGTGGCCAGGCGCTCGGGCACCGCATAGGGAGCACGCGCCGTGAGCAGCTGATACAGCATGGCCCCAACCGAGTAGACATCGGACTGCATCCCCACGCGCTCCAACTCTCCGCCCGCCTGCTCCGGCGGCATGTAGTAGGGAGTGCCAATGACCGTCCCGTCCATGGTCAAGATCGGCGAACCCTGACTGCCATCGGACTCGTCCTGGCGGTCGGTCTGCACTTGGGACTGCACCTCGCAATCCTCCCCAAGCGGCCGGAGGTCATGACGGTCCGCCCGCCCCAAAACCTTCGCCAACCCCCAGTCCATCACATAGGTCTCGCCAAAACTCCCGACCATGACATTGGCCGGTTTCAGATCCCGATGGATGACTCCCTTGCTGTGGGCGTAGGCCATCGTCTCGCAAACCCGAAGCAGAACGCCGAGGGCCCGCGTCTGGGTCCAGCCCTCCTCATCATTCTGGGCCAGCCTAAAGATCTCCTTCAGCGTGCGCCCCTCCACCAGTTGCATGGTGAAGTAAACACGCCCCCCCGCATCCAAACCCAACTCATGGATCGGGACGACACCAGGGTGATTGAGCTGGCCAGAAACCTGGGCCTCCTCCACAAAACGCCCGAGCATGCCCGACTCCTCCGCCCCCTCTGAGCCCGTACGCAAGACCTTCATGGCGAGAGCCCGCCGCAGGTCCCGATCCCAAACCTTGAGGATCGTGCCCATGCCGCCCCGGGCCAACTCGCCCCGGGCCTGGTAACGCTCGCAGGGCTCGCGCTCCGCCAGCTTCGCCAGGCGTTGTTCAGTCAGGCTGGACGATGAATCACGGCTGCCGTCCTGCTCCGCTCCTGGCAGCGCCTGCCCTCCCAAATCCGGTCCCCCGTCCCCCTCGCCGACCTTGTCCCGCAGCTCCTCCCCCACGCCCCCCGCCACCGACGGCATACCCAGGGCCACGGCCCATTCCTCGTACTGCAGCCGCAACTCCTGCTCCAGTTCCGGATGCTCACGACAGAGCCCATCCAACCCAGCCCGCCCCCCGGCCAAGCCCCGGGCCAAGAACTCCTCCAGCACCCGCCAGGCGCGCTCGGCATGCGCCGCGGCACTATCGCCGTCATGCTCTGCCCTATCTGAATCGTCCCGCTTGCCCACACCCAGATTCTCGCCCGCCGGTCCCCCGTGCGCCAGGGGACGCCTGGGGGAAGCTCCAGGCCATTCACCCCGTTGGCGCTGACAGGTTCAGAACATCAGGAATCAGCTTCCCCCACGCCTTGCCCGGGCGTTCGCCCAAAACGGGAAGCCTCCTAGCAGTCTAACGGGCAATCACAGAAACATGCCGATTCTGAAGAACGCCTGCATGCCGTCGGAATCCGTCTCGGTGTCAAGAGACCAGGGAGGGGCAATGCCATCGGTAATCGTCGCCGTGCCCACTGCGTCCGAGAGGGCCGCCTCATACTCCACGCCGAACTCGAATACGAGATTATCACCCAGGGGCGTGAAGGCCCCGACCGAAAGCGATCCCAGCCACAGATCCCCGTCATCGATGCGGATAGAGGTCCCCGAGTCTAGCCGCCCCTCGATTAGATACTCAGGCACATAGGAGATATCTGCCCCAACAAACATCCGGAGGCGGTCGTCCTGATGGGATCTCCTGTTCAGAAAAACGTTTGGCATATAGCGAACACCAACAGATATCTCCGACACACCTGCGCCATCGAAGTCCAGCTCGCCCCCAGAGAAGTACTCAACCTCTGGATCTTGTCGACGGTATTCATAGGAGCCTCTGATGAACGCCTGGTTTGAAAGGAAGTAGTCAAGGGAAAGCCCTCCCCCGAGCCGTGACACATCACCCGGTGCGAGCTCGCCGGTAACTGCCCCTCCACCACCATCGAATCCCGACATGTGGACAGCCCCCGAACTGTTGCTATAGAGGCTCCCGCCCACGCCGAGGACCATCTGCCCCCGCTCGAACCGGTCCCAGAAGACATCTCGCCGCTCTCGGCGCATGCGCTTGGCGTTGGCTAGCCGCTCTTCTGCCTCCGCGGCGTCCCGGGCAGCTTCACGTTCGAGCTGCGGGCGCATGGCCTCGGCGACACGGGCCGCTTCAGCTGCGGCAATCTCGGCCCTCCAGGTGGCCGCCTGCTCCTTGTTGGCCCGCATGGCAGTCACCTTGCCGAGATGCGTCGAGGTCAGATGCCGCGCCCCCTTCCCACCCGTGGATGCTCCACCAGTGGAGGTGCAGGATTGGCCAAGGAGCAAAAGGGCAAGAGTGGCGAAATGTATCTTCTTCATTGGTATTTGATTCAGGGGGCGGGGTATCGAGTGGCTACAGAATGGACAGGAACGGTCTAACGCACGACCATTTCGTGGCCGTCTTGCACATCACCACCTACTGGCAGGAACTCGTTAACTCTCACGGGTGCCTGGGGCGAGTGCGCGACAATGTCGACGAAGAACAGCTCGAAGTCCTCATCGGCTTCCTGGTCGGCCAGGTAGGTGAGGCCCATTCCATGGGGCCCGAGCACAACAGCTGTACAGTTCCCTCCGGCCACCAACGCGGCATTGACCTTCACGGGAGCTTGGGGCTCCCCATCAATCCACCTGACGAGCCAGGCTTCATTCACGCCGTCGGTATCCTGATCCGCCAAGAAGGCGACGCCATCGGGAATGGCACTGACGCCATAGCCCTCCTGCACATCACCCCCGGCCACCATGTCGGCACTGATACGGACAGCCGGTGCCGGCGCACCAGAAGTCAGGTCCACCCAGAACAACTCGAACACCTCTCCCGTCAGTTCATCGGAGCGGTAGACGACAAATGCCCCGTCGCTGGCCACCTCGAAACTTGTCACAGCCTCTGCCGCATCCATGGCACTGCTCACCAAGGTGTTGCCGGCAGGATTGGGAGTGATAACCGATGCCTGATATAGCTGATAGCTGTTCGAAATGGGATCGGCGCGGAAGTACACGGTTTCCCCGTCAGGAGAAAGGACGAAGTCGGACTCCGGAGATGCTCCCAGGCTCGTAGCATCGGTCAATTGGTTGGAGACACCCGGAGTCGAAATGAGACTGCCGTAGAGCTCCACCACCTGATCAGTTTCAAAGTCAGCCCGGTAGACAACGGCGGCGCCATCTGAGGTGTAGACAGCGCCCGGGCGCACATCGGCACCAGCAAATGGCAGGTTCATGTTCAGCTGAACGGCGCTACCAGGTACGGCCGTGTCCACTAGCCACAGTTCTAACTGCCCGGTTGTCTCGTCTGCTCGGTACACCAATGTGGACCCATCCGGCGAGAGCGCCATTTCAGTGACATCACCCCTGGCGGCAGCAGCACTTACCTCAGTAACGGCTCCGGTCTGTAGCTCCGCCTTGAACAGAGTACCTCCTGATACGTAGTACACAGATGCGGAGTCCCCGGGGCTGAAGGCATAGCCTTCGTCGATCGCAACACCGGGGACAAGCGCTGTTGAGACCGGCGGGGCGGTATCCGTGGCGACATTTGAAATGTCCGACCAGTAGAGTTCGAAAAGGCCATCCGTATCCTGATCCGCACGGTACACAAGTGCATTGCGATCCGGTGATTGCAGGAAGGATGTGACATCCCCAATATCATCTGTGGGCCCACTCAACTGCCAGATGTTGGTCAGAGCGGAGCGCGGATTCAGCGCATACCAAAGCTCGTTTACGTCATCGACATCCGCATCGGCAACGTATATCACATCCGTCTGTCCGACCTGGACAAACACCGCGGCATCCCTTGCGGATTCATGGCCGGAACCGTCCGTCACGTAGTAGGTGAACCAGTCACTGCCCACATATCCGGGGTTAGGCACATACAGAATAGAGTCCCCATCGCTAGATGGGCACAGGGCCAGATTCCCGTGCGCCGGACTTGTGACAATTGTCAGGCTGTTGCAATCGAGAACATCCTCGACATCAC
>NYXZ01000069.1 GCA_002686595.1 Planctomycetota bacterium
CGCGAGGTTGGCAAGTTGGAGGACAACCGTGAATCCTTCGCGAAGCTGCTCAGGGTTCTCGCTGATCTAGGCGAGAGGCCGGATGACAAAAAGGCGAGCGTTGACGAGGGACGGCATGTCCTGTCCCGCTGGCTGAGCGCGCCTGTTGGAGGCCACCTTGGCATGGATCCGGTCGCGAGCCGGGGCGCGGCGCCGCCCCTCACGCGCTTCATCCTGCCCTTGGGCATTGCCGGAGGATTGCTCGGCGTCCTGCTCTGGTATTTGGGCAGTGCTTTCTGGCAACTGCCGCTGGGCCTGGCTGCGGGCCTGATTGTCGCCGCCCTGCTCAAAGGCAGGAGGGCAGCACAGGACCCCACCTCGGCCAGCCAAGGCAATCCCCGCGCGGATCAAGAGCGTGCTTACCCATCAGATTTGGCCGCGCCTGACGCTTGGGATGAAGCAGCGGTAATGAGTCGCCTGCGGGAACTGGAAGAGACCGGCGCGCAGTGGGCTGATTGGAATGAAATGGAGCGCGAGCGGAAGGTTGTGAAAAACGAACTCGCTGAGCTTGATGACAAACACCAGGCCGCCGCTCTGCGTCTTCAGACTCTCTGCGCGACCCTCGGCCTGGATCTGGAACTACCGGCGACGGAGCAGTACCTGTTCGCCAAGCGGCTGGATCGGCTGGCGCGGAAGGAACTCGACCAACAGCAGCTGCTCGGTGAAATGGAGAGCTGCAGCGCACGCCTGCAACAGTTCATGGCGCACATCAACTCAGACCTGGCGGCCCTGGATGAAGAGGAACTGGCCGATCCGGTTGAGGTGCTTCCCGCCCTGAGTAGTTTGCGCCAGCGCAGTACGGACCTTGTCAATGCGCGCAAACAGGGAGCTGTTGCCCGCGCGGACTTGGCAGCGCTGGACGAACAAGCGGCCAACCTCGAACAGAAGCTCGCCCAGCTCTACGCCGCAGCCGGCCTGGAACCCGGACAATACTCGGACCTCTCAGCCCTGGTGGAACAGGTCGAACACTACAAGGACACCGTCGAAACCCGCAAAGCCCTGACACGGACAATTAGCGAGACAGCCAAGTCATTGCCGGAAGAAGGGTCCGAGCAACTCCTGGCCCTGGGCTCCAGCGAACTCGAAGACGAGCTGGAGCTGGCCCAAGCCGCCCAGGAAAAACACACCGCCTGCGAAGGTGAGATTCACGAGATAGAGGCTGAGGTGGCCCATGCGAAGAGGCACTCCACCATGCGCGACGCCCTGGCCCGGCGTCAGCGGGCGGTTGAAGACCTGTCCAGTGATTATGACGATGCGCTGGACGGGCTGGCGGGACGCATGCTGCTGGAGAGGGCCTTGGCGCACCACGAACGGGACCAGGCTCCCCCGGTTTTGCAGCGGGCCCGCAAGCTCTTCGGTCGCTTCACCGACCACGCCTATGAGCTGCGCGTCCCGGCCGCGGGCAGCGGCAGCTTCACCGCCTATCAAGTGAACACCAAACAGGTGCGCAGGCCGGCGGAGCTCTCCACTGGTACACGCGCCCAGTTGTTCATCGCCGCCCGCCTGGCCTTCACGGAAGTGGTGCACGAAGGCCAGCAACTGCCCATCGTGCTGGATGAAGCCCTGGACCATTCCGACCCAACCCGTTTCGCCTCCATCGTGGCCAGCCTGGGAGAGCTCTCCCAACCCAAGGCGGAAGGGAGCCGTCCTCGCCAGTTGATCTACCTGACCAGCGATCCCCAGGACGCACAACGCATCGAGCTGGCCTTGGAATTCGCCGGTTACGCCGCGCCCCACCACATCGACCTCGGCGAGCTGCGCGACATGGCACAAGAGACACTGTCCATGGCGGAGTTCATCCCTCCAAAGGGCAGCCCGCCGCCCCCACCTGGAAAGCTGGATGCTGCCGAGTACGGCGCCCTGCTGGGCGTTACGCCCCTGGCACCGGCGAACGGCGCCCAGGCCCAGCACCTATTTCATTTGCTCGCCGATGATCTGAATGTCCTGCATGAGTTGCTGAGCGCCCGTATCGAAACCGTCGGCGAATGTCGGGCGGCCTTTGGCAACGACTCTGACTTCGCCGAGTCGATCGAAGGCCGCCTGCGCGAAGAGCCGACCATCATTCAGCGCTGCGAGCTGTTGGACGAGTTCTGCAGCGCCTGGAACAGCGGGCGCGGACGGCCCATCACACGCGAGGTGCTGCTGGGCGTGGAAGGCTTGGCGGACAGTTGGCACGAAAAGCTTTGGCCCATGATCGAAGAGCTCAAGGGCGACGGGCGGGCCTTCATCTCCCGCCTGCGGGCCAAGAGCGACGAGCGCAGCAAGAACATCCGCGGCAATACCGTGGACGACATCGAATGCTCCCTCATGGACTCCGGTCATGTGAGCGACAGCCCCGTTCTCACGGACAACCAGGTCTGTCAACATGTGCAGGCATCGTCTGCGGCCGCCTGCCTGTCGGCGCCGCGCGTGGCGGCGTTGGCCAAGCGTTGGTGCGCTCAGGCTCAGCTGTTCCCGGCGGACTCAGAGCGGTAGGCGTCGCGAAAGGCCTCGCCAGCGGAAGCCCGTTCCAAGGCGCGGGCCGTGGCCTGCAACTTTGGATCCGCGGCGCTTTGCTCAAGCGCTTCACCATTCAGGGTGAGGCCAGTCACCAACCGCGCACACAGGGGCAGGGCCATGAGCAACCGTTCATGGGCACGGAAAAGGGGCGGCTTGATGAGTTGGAAATCGCGGTGATAGCCACTGGGCAAGTCGCGCAGCACATCTAGGAGGGCCGCTCGCTCGGAGATCACATTGCGCGCCGCGCCCCGCAGCAGTTCGACGAGATCCGGGTTGCGTTTCTGCGGCATCAACGAGCTGCCCGTGGTGAGTTCCTGCGGCAGTTGAAAGAAGCCGAACTCCTCGCTCGTGAAGAGCCACAGATCCGCGGCGAGCTTGCCGAGATCCAAGGCCAAGCCTTCGAGTAGTGTCAGATAGGCCAACTCCGCCCGCCCTCGCTGGTGTTGCACCAAGGTCACCGGTTCCGTCGGTCCATCGAAGCCCAGGGCCTCTGCAACTGTCTCGCGCGCCAGGGCCAAGGGCACGCCGAAACCGGACCCGCTGCCCATGGGACAGGTGGAACGGCGGCGGGCGCTGGCGGACAACTCCTGGGCAGCGCCGAGGAAGGCCGCGCCGTGGGCCGCTGCCCAATCCGACACGGTGGATGGCATGGCGCGCCGCAAATGTGTGTAGCCCGGCAGGGGCGTCTTGCCGGCGGCGGCGCCGAAGGCACAACAGGCGTGGGCCAAACCCTCTACCTGGGCAGCCATTTCGCGGGCCGCCGCACGCAACCAGAGCAACATGTCCAGGGCCACCTGCTCGTTGCGCGAACGCCCGGTGTGCAGGCGTTTGCCCGCTTCGCCAATGCGTTCCACCAAGCGCCGCTCCACCGCCGAGTGCACATCTTCGTCTTCCGGCCCCAGGTCCCAGAGGCCGCCGCGCCAATCATCCAACAGGCCGTTCAGCCCGCCCTGGATGGCCGCCAGGTCCTCCGCTTCGATCAGGCCGACGGCAGCCAGGCCAGCCGCATGGGCCAATGAGCCGCGTATATCGTGCTCCACCAAGCGCCGGTCCATCTGCCAATCATCGCCGATGGTGAAGGCCATCATCTGACTGTCGATGGGCTCGCCGCGATCCCAGATCGGCGCGTGGTGCTCAACCCCGGCGGTGACCTGGGGCTCCGCCGAGTGGGAAGTTGAAGCGGGCTGGAGGGGCGTCGATTGCGTCATGGGATTGCTACCTCTGGCGTGAGGGAATGCAGGCAAGCCGGAATGGCTCGCGTATAGAAAGCTGTGCCCGCCTGAAGCTCGGCGGCAGTGATGTACTCGTCAGGCGCATGGGAGCGTTCGCTGATACCCGGCCCGCACTTGATGGCGGGAATATCCGGTATGAGAGCCATGTCGCTCATGGTGGCGGAGCCGACAGCGCTGGCGCCATTGCCCGCGGCGGTGTCGCGCATGGCACGATTGGCGCCGGGGGCGCTATTGGCGCTATTGACGCCGGGGGCGCCGGGAAAACGATTGGCATCGGAAGCGCCGGGAGCACTAACGGCGGCGACGGCTTCCAGAGCCGCCAGCACGAGCGGGTGGTCCTCCGCGGTCTCCACCGCCACCAGACGGTCGCTCTTGATGGTGATGTGCGCCGCCGGCAACCAAGTGCGCAGGACCTGGACGCATTCCAGGGCGTCGTGGGGCGGAGCCAAGCGCGCGTCCAGGAGCAACCGCGCGCGATCGGGGACGCGATTGTGGGCCGCGCCGCTGGTGAAGGCGGCGGGCACGATTGTGCTCGGGCCCAGCAAGGCGTGCTCACCCTCCAGCACCAGGACCGGCGGCAGCCCCGCCACTTCCCGGGCGGCTGCCAACAGGGCGTTGTCATGTTCCACGCTCAAGGCCCGGGCCGCGTGACAGCTCTTGCCCTTCCATTCCGCCACCAGCACCGCCAACCCGGCTTGGGCGCGTACGACCTCCAGGCCCGTGGGTTCGCCGCAGATGGCGCCGTCCGGTTGTGAACCGCGTTCCGCCAAGCGTGCCAGGACCTCCGCCATGCCGGAGTTGTTGGTCTCCTCCTCGGCGCACAAGGCCAAGTGAACCGTGCCGGCAAGGGGCTGGCCCAATGATAGCTGGGCCACCTGTTCAAGGGCACACAACATGGCCACCGCCGCGGCTCCCGCATCGTTGGCACCCAGCCCCACCAGGCGGCCGTCGTTCCAGTGCCCCCCGTGGGGATCGCAACTCCATCCCTCGCCGGCGGCCACCGTGTCCAAATGGCTATGGCAAAGGAGCGTCGGACCCTCGCCCGTGCCGATGGTGATGAGGAGCGAGTTCCCCACCCGTTCCAGTTGCCAAGGGCACGCGGCGAGTTCCCGCTCCAGCCATTGGGCCAGGGCATCTTCCCGGCCAGAGAGACTCGGCCGCCGCACGAACTCGCCGAGCAGTGCCTGTCCATCGAGGCGCGACTTCACGGGCCCACCTCCAGCCGTGCTGGCCGTGCCGGATGTGCCGGCTGTGCTGGCTGTGCTGGGCTCGCCTGGTGCTCCAGGGTCACCAAAGTGCCCGAACCATGGGCCGTGTAAAGCTCCACGAGCAAACCATCCTCGCGCCGTCCATCGATCAGATGCACGCGCTCCACGCCCGCTGCCAGGGCCCGCTCCACGGCCCCGGCCTTGACTGCCATGCCCCCGGACAACACACCGACCGCTGCATAACCGTTCAGCTCATCCAAAGTCATGGCACCGATGGCGGAGTTGCTGTCCGCCGGGTCCGCGAGAATCCCCGTGGTGTCCGTGGCCAAGATGAGCTTACGCGCCCCGAGGGCCACGGCCACCTCCGCCGCCACCGTGTCGGCGTTGACATTCAGACCTTCTCCCGCCGTCGCGGCGCTCTCCTGTACCGGCGGCGCCAAGACAACGATGCCGGACCGCTCCAGCGCTCCTTCGATGGCGACGCTATCGACACCGCACACATCCCCCACCAGGCCGAAGTCAACAACGCCCTCCCCGGTCATGACCGGCGCGCGGCGCACGGCCTTTACACAACCCGTGGCCACCGCGTCCAAACGACTTGCCGAGGCACCGGCCTCCACCAACGCCGCCACCAACTGCTCGCCCAGTTCCAACGCGCAGTCCTTGAGCGCCCCCAGGGCGACGGGTGTCGTCACGCGCCGCCCGTCGACCTTGCGCGGCGTCTCACCGGCGGCGGCTTGCCGGGCGCTGACCTGGGGTCCGCCACCGTGGACCAGCAGCACCCGGGAACCCAGGGCCTGGACCACGGCCACCTGCTGCGCCAGGGCCCGCAGTCGGCGCGGGCGAGCCAGGCAGGCGCCACCGACTTTCAGGACAAAGGTGCATCCGGCGTGTTGGCGGACAAAAACGGAAGAGCGGATCAGATCGAGTGTCATGGTGTGCTCCCGCAGAGGCTGGCCGCCGGTTTCCACAGATCGGCGAGCAGCTCGATGACGGATGCCACCGCTTGTGGCGCGCAGGTCAAGGAAGGCGAGAGGCGCAGGATCTGTGGATCGTTACAAGTGCCCACGAGGATGTCGTGTTCGAGCAGAGCGTCCCGGGCAGCGCTGGCGCTGAGGCCCGGCGCCAACTCCAGGCCGAGCAACAAACCGGCGCCGCGCACGGTGCGCACGGGCCCCTGTGGCTGGGCGGCCAGGGCGGCGCGCAGGGCTGCTTCACAGGCGCGGGCATTTGCCGGGAGTTCGCCGGATGACACCCGTTCCCACACGACACGGGCCGCCGCCAGGGCCAGGGGTCCGCCGCCGAAGGTCGAACCAACCAGGCCGCTGGGGATCTTCTCGGACAGCGCCGCGGTGACGAAGGTCAATCCGATGGGGAAGCCGCCGGCGGCACCCTTGGCCGTGGTGAAGATGTCCGGCGTCACGCCGAAGTGAGTGCTGGCCCAGGAGCTGCCCAGGCGGCCGCTGCCGGTTTGTACCTCGTCGAAGATCAGTCGGGCGCCGACACGATCACAGGCGGCGCGCAGACTCGCCAACCAACAGTCCGGCGGTTCCACGACTCCGGCCAGGGATTGGATGGGCTCAATGATGACAGCGGCGGTATCGGCGGGAATGGCCAGACTGCCCCAATCCAGGCGTGTCACGGGGAAAGGCGTTTGCGGGAAGCCGCTGGGCGGCCCATCGGAAACGGCGGCGGCGGCGGCGGTGCGCCCGTGGAAGGCGCCCTTGAAACACACCACGCGCCGGCGGTCATCTGTGGCGGAGGCTGCGGCGGCCGAGGCCAGGGCCAGTTTGAGGGCGTTTTCGTTGGCTTCCGCCCCGCTGTTGGAACAGAACAGATGCCAGTCCCCGGGCGGCAAGCTCGGGGCCACGGCCTCCATGAAGCTCGCGCGGGTTGATGTCTCGATCAGGTTCGTTGTGAATGAAAGGGTCTGCCACTGCTGGGCCAAGGCGGCGCCCAGTTGTGCTTCACCGGCGCCGAGGGTGTTGACGCAGTGGCCGCCGTAGAGATCGAGTACGCGCCGCCCATCGGCCAGCAGAAGATAGGAACCCTGGGCGCCGACGACGGGCAAATCTAGCCGCTTGTAGGCCGGGTATTCGGAGAGGTCATTCATCAGGCGATTCCCATTCCACTGAGGGGCAGGCCGGCGGTCTCGGGCCAGCCGGCGGCGATGTTGAGGGCCTGGAGCGCCTGCCCCGAACCGCCCTTGAGCGTGTTGTCCATGGCGAGCAGCACGAGGGCGCAATCGGCGCGCAGGTTGACCGCCAACTCGGCCCGGTTGGAGCCGAGCACATGGCGCAGTTCCGGCGCGCCGCTGTCGCGCACGCTGACAAAGGGCGCGTCCTCGAAGGCCGCGTGGAACTCCGCACGCAGCTCATCGACGCGCGTTGTACCGGCCAGGGGCAGCACGGCGGTCAGGTAGATGCCGCGCACGAATGGACCGGAGTGCGGTTGAAAGATGACCGCTGGCGGAGTCGTGGCTTTCGAGCCTGTGGCTCGTGAGTCCGTGACTCCTGAGTCCGTGACTCCCGGGCTCGCGCAGGCCTGAAGCAACTCCAGCTCATGGCGGTGGCCGTCGAGGGCGTAGGCGCACAGGTTGCCATTGCGGTGCGGATGGTGGGTGCTGGCCTTGGCTTTGACGCCGCTGCCCGATGAACCGGTCACGGCGTTCAGCACCCAACTTCCCTGTGGCGCCAATAGCCCGGCGCGCCAGAGGGGCAGGCAGGCCAGTTGAAGGGCCGTGGCGAAACAGCCCGGCGCGGCGATGCGCCGGCAACCGACCAGGGCCTGGCGTGCGAACTCCACCAATCCGTAGCTGAAAGCTGCCAAGCCAGGGCTGTCCCCGTGCGGAGTGCCGTAGGCCACTTCCCAGGCCGCCGCATCTCGGATGCGATAATCGGCGGAGAGATCCACCAGCCACAAGCGCTCGGCCAGGGGCCCGAGGCGTTCGCGGATGGCGCGCCAGGTTCCGGCGCTCTCGCCGTGGGGCATTCCCAAAAAGAGCACGGCTTCGCCGAGTTCCAGATCCTGGGCCAGGGCTTCGATGCCTTGCTCGGGATTGGAGAGGGGCAGGTCGAGGGCCAGGTGCGGATGCAACTCGCTGATGGTTCGAACCGCAGGTGTGGGGCCGGAACGGGTAATGGCGCAGACCGGCAAGAGGTGCGGGTGCTCCGGCAGCAAGCGCAACAGCTCGCCGCAGAGCAATCCCCCGGCACCGTAGATATAGGTCGGCAGTTTCTGCATGCCCTCGGTCATCACGCCATCCCTACTGGGTGCGCGGCGCCGATGGGCTCGGGCGTCGCCGCAGTTTTTGCACCGCGATCCGCCTCGACGATGCTATGCGGTTCGCCGGATTCAAAACCCAGGCTCGGCAAGAGGGCGCCGATCAGTTCTCCGGCCTGGCCCAGGGCGTTGGCGGCGGAGAGGCCCAACTGCTCCTGGCAATAGCCGCGCCCGACGGGTGTGTCCGTCACCGGTCCCGTGACGGCCGTCGGGCGCAGACCGTAGCGTTGTTCCATGAGTTGTGTCGCGCCCCAGGCCCCCACCGGATCCACGGCGCACAGGGTGATGGCGGTCAACTTGGCGCGGAAGGCCGCGTCCTCCAACAGGGAGTGCACGCCATAGGTGCCGAGCAGGCCATCGCCCATCTCCAACACGATCACATCTGGATCGGAGTCCGCCAGGTGCGCCAAGAGGGCGCGGCCGGATTCCACGGCGTTGTGCGGCGTGGTCGTGACCACGCCGAAATCCGTGAAGAGCGAGACCGGCGCCGCGCCGCAGTCGGCCATGGCCAGGATGTCCCGGCGCAGGGAAACGCCGGTCAGTTTGCCCGCGGCCACGGACAGCCCGCGGCGGGTCAACTCAGAGATGATCACGCTGGCGGCGGTGGTCTTGCCGGAATCCATGCTCGTGCCCACCAGGGCCAGGACCGGCGGGCAGGTCGCGGGCAAGGGCAGGTGCTCCAGGGCACCGTCCTCCACCCGCGCCGGACGGCCGTCGCTGCGATCGAGGCCGGGAAAGGCGAGGATGCTGCCCAGCACCTCGACGGTGAAGGGCTCGCCCAGGGCCGGATGGCGCTCGGCGCCGGTGCCCAGCACGCCGCCCGCGTTGAGCAACTGCAGCTGGTCGCCCACGCTCACCTGCGTCGGCACGCGACCGGAAAATCCGTGCAACGCATCGCGCTGGCCCAGGGCTCCGGCGATGACATCCCCAGGGTAAAGACGCACGCGCCGTCCGTGCACATCCTCCAGGGTGTCGTAGACAGTCTCGGCCCGCAGCACACGCGCGGCGACGATGGTGCCGGCTCGCGCCGGGATCTGGGTACCGAGCACTGCGTTCGGATGCAGACCCAAGCGCCAGGTCACCGATGCGATCTTGTCCAGATGGCAGCGCTTCATCCGCAACTCCCGGTCATGGCAGCCTCTATCACAGGTGAGGCGGTTGCGATCTGGCTGACAGCGGCGTTTTGTTTTTGCGGTTCGACTCCAGTTGCTACCTGAGTTGGAGCAGGCGCCGGGAAGGACAGCACATTGGTTGGCTCCGGTGCGGGAGCGGCGGCGGCGGCGAACAGGCGCGCCGGTTCCGCCATGGTCCGGGCCAGGCCCACGGCGGCCCGCGGATCGGCGGCCGCGGCGGGGCGCTCGCCATAGCGGGCGTCGCTGGCGGCCAGCATGGAGTGGGGTGTGTCGATGCCGGTCACGAGCAACCCGGCTCCGTGGACCTGGAGCATGACGGTGCCGCTGACTCGCTCCTGGGTCGAAGTGAAAAGGGCTTCCAGGTTGCGCATCAAGGGATCGTGGAAGAGGCCCGCGTGCAAGCGACGCCCGTAGAGCTCCGCCAGGTGATCCTTCCAAAAACGCTGATCCCCGGTCAGCACCAGCTTCTCCAGCTCGCCATGGGCCGTGAGCAAGACCTCCGCCGCCGGGGCCTCAAAAGCGATGCGCCCCTTGATGCCGAGCACCGTATCCCCGGTGTGATAGCCGCGGCCAATGCCGGAGGCCCCGGCCAGGGCGTTCAGATACTCGATCAGTTCCACGGGTTCCATGGCCACGCCGTCCACCGCCGTGGGCAGGCCACCTTTAAAAGAAACGCTGATGGTCGTCGGGCCAATTGGCGCCGGGGAAGCCGGGGCCGCCGGGGCTGCCGGGGAAGCCGGGGCCGCCGGCACTGTCCACAACCAGGCCTCCTCCGGCAGGGGCTCCAGGGTGTCGAGCAGCACGCCTCCGCCGATGGTCAGACCCCAGAGCCCGGCGTTGATGGAGTACTCGCCTCCGGCCGGCGGCAGGGCGTGGCCCCCGGCCTCCAAGTAGGCGCGTTGGTCGGCGCGGCTGGGGGCCTCGTCACGCACCGGCGCCAGCACCGTGAGCTCCGGGGCGCAGGTCCACAGGGCGGCTTCGAAGCGCACTTGATCATTGCCGGCGGCGGTACAGCCGTGGGCCAGGGCGTCGAAACCGTCGCTCACCGCAAGCTGCGCCAACAGCTCCGCCTGGATGCTGCGTTCGGCGGCCACGCACAGGGGATAGGTCCCGCCGCGGCGCACATTGCCGGCGATGAGGTGCGTCAGGACGCGCTCGAAGAGAGTGTCCTTGGCGGAGACGAAGCGATGGGAGGCGGCGCCCAGGGCCAGGGCGCGGGCGGCCACGGCCTTCTTCTCGGAGTGGGAAAAGCCGCCGCAGTCAACGGTGACGGCGGTGACGGCGTGGCCCTCGGCGGAGAGCTTGGCCGTCAGGTAGGAAGTGTCGAGGCCGCCGGAGTAGGCGAGGAGGATGTTCATCGGATGCAGGGGTGCTGCGTGGGTGTGGAGCGAGCGCTGGTTGGCGTGACTCTTGGGGCGAGGTTGTGTGGTTTCTGTCTGCGGATGGAATGGTGGCCGCGGGCTGGGCTGGGCTGGGCGAGGGCGAGTTGCCAGCCTCGGTGCGGGCGGAGTGCCAGCAAGCCTCGGAAACGGTCGGTGCCGACGCCGGGGCCTAGAGCAGCTCCGCCAGGCGCCTCTCCAGGGCGCGGCTGGTGCCGCGCCCATCCGTGGCGGCGAAGAAGGTGTCGTCTCCGGCCACCGTCCCCACCAGGCCAGCGGGCTCCTCTGCTTCCAGGGCGCGAGCCACGGCGCTGGCTGCCCCGGGTTCGCAGGTCACTACGACCATGTGGTCACCGGCCAGGGCGACCCCGCGCAGGAGGACCGCCAGCTTCTCCAGGGGCGTGACCAGTTCCTCGCCCAGAAAGGTGTAACTGCCCTCGCGCTTGACCGCCCCCAGGACTCGCAGGTCCCGACTGAGGGCCGATTGGGTGGCGCTCACGCCACGTTCGGCCAGAAGGCACTGGAGTTCCTGCTGGCTGGGGACCTCCTCGTCGAGGATCAGGGCGCGCACGGCGGCGCGGCGACTGGCTGTTGTGATGGCCATGGCGAGGCCACTTATCGCATGATTGCCCGCTGTCGTCGAGTATTTATCTCGATTTATTTGCCGATCTCGCGTATTTACCCGCCAAGCGTGCTCATCCCCCGCTAGGGTACGACAAACAGGGTGGGCAGCAAGCCTGCTCCCCGCAGCCATTCCAGGCCCTGGAGCCCGAAATCGAGCCAGATGAAGACCGAGGCGTCCGCCAGGGAGCGGCGAAAACGGCGGGCATCGACTGGAACGACGGCGTTTTCGCGGAAGAGGCCCGGCCTCGGCACAAAACGCGGTACGCGGGCCGCATAGGCCGGGAAGGTGTCCGGGAAGAGGCCGGCCAGGACCTGTTCCTCGCCGCGCACCACCAGGGGGTAGTAGAAGGCGAAGGCCAGGAGCAGGAGGGCCAGAACAGCCAGGTTTTCGCTGGCCAGGCCGATTCCCAGGGCTCCCACGGCGCTGAAGACATACAGGGGATTGCGCACCATGGAATAGGGCCCGTCCGTCACCAGCTCCCGGTCCTTGCGCCCATTGACGTGGACCGAGGCCCAAATCCGTCCCAGGGTGCAGAGGATCAAACAGGCCAGGCCCGTCATCTCCAGGGCTCCATCGAGCCAGCTGTCCTGGGACCAAGAGTGCCCAGAGAGGGCCAGCAAGGCCAAGATTGCCAGGTTCAGGAGCCAGGAAACGCGCATGCGCTGGCGACAGGCCCAAGCGGCCAGGCCCGTGAAGGTCGTGGAATGGTCGCCAGGTGAAACGGCGCTGGTTGAATCGGCGGACATGGCGGCAAAAGTAACCTGTGGACGGAACAGGAACCAGCTAGGAAGAGGGAGGCGCACAGTCCGGGCTCTGCCAGCGACGGCCGGCTACGCCGGGCCCGGCCCGCCCCCCGCCGTGGAGAGAGCGCCGCGGCACTCTCCCCAGCACCATGGGGTCATGGGTATCATGGGCACATGGGTGTCATTCCTGAGCAGGACGGGGCGCGGGTCTTTGAGACCCACCGCGCCAGCAGCGGCAACGACGGAAGCGTCTTCGATGTCATCGTAATCGGCGCGGGTATGGGTGGCATGAGCGCGGCGGCGGCCCTGGCGCGGCTGGGGCGGCGGGTCTTGCTGCTCGAACAGCACTACTTGCCCGGGGGCTACACGCACATGTTCGAGCGCCAGGGCTTCGCCTTTGATGTGGGCGTGCACGCCTTGGGCGAGTTGCGGGAGAAGGATGTTTGTCGGCGCATGTTGAACTACTTGGCGGAGGGCGAAGTTCCCATGCGGCACCTGGGCGATCCCTATGATCGCTTCCGCTTCCCGGACGGCTTTCGCATCGACTTCCCGGCCAACGGTTACGCATTTGCTGACTCACTGAAGGCTGCCTTCCCGGATCAGGCGGACGCCGTCACCCGTTACCTCAGCCTGGCGCGCCAAGCGGCCAGTTCCGCCCGCGTGCTCTTCGCCGCCCGCGCCCTGCCCGCCACCCTCGGCGGCTGGCTGCGAGGCGCCCAGCGTGCCATCGGCCGCGATTGGTGGAGCCTGACCACCGCTGATGTGCTGGACGAAGCCGGTGTGACCGGACAGCTGCGCAATGTGCTCGCCGCCCAGTGGGGCTACATCGGCGAGCCCCCCGCCAGCGCCGCCTTTCCCATCCAGGCCCTGGTGCACTCACACTATGCCAACGGTGCCTGGTATCCCGTGGGCGGTTCCAAGGCCCTGGCGGCTGCCCTGGTCGGCACGGTCAAGCGCCGTGGCGGGCGCTGTCTGGTGCGCGCCGAAGTGGAGACGGTCACCACTGACGAAGGTCGCGCGGACGGCGTGCGCCTGGCGGACGGCACGGAGTTCAAGGCTCCCATCGTGATCAGCGCCGCCGGAGCCCGCACCACCGCCGCCCGCCTGGCCCCGCGCGAGCTGCGCGACTCCCCCTGGTCAAAGGCCATCCTGGAACTGCCCAGCTCGCCCCCCTACCTGTGCCTCAACCTGGGCTTCGAGGGTGATATCGCCGCCGCCGGGGCGCAGCCCTCCAACCTCTGGCTGTTCTCCAACTGGAACGAAAACGAGTGCCACTGGAACGCCGCCGAGGCGGGCTCTCTGCCCCATATCCTGTATGTCTCCTTCCCCTCCCTGAAGGACCCCGAGCACCGCGCCGGCCCGGACCAAAAACACACGGGTGAGTGCGTGACCTTCGTGCCCTGGGATCTGTTCGCACCCTTCGCCGACAGCTCGTTCGGCCAGCGCGAAGCGGCCTACATACAATTAAAGGAGGACCTCACCGCGCGCATGGTCGCCAAACTGCGCGAGGCCCTGCCGGAGGTGGCGGAGATGATCGTCTACAAGGATCTCTCCACGCCCCTCTCCGCGGAGCACTTCGTGCACGCCCACCGCGGCGCCATCTACGGCCTGGCCACGACACCCGAGCGCTTCGCCTGCCCATCCCTCAGGGCACGCACGCCCGTCAAGGGCTTCTATCTAAGCGGCGTCGACATGGGCGGCCCCGGAGTCGCCGGGGCCATGGCAGCTGGGATCCTGACCGCCGCCGCCATCGATGCCCGCGCCTGGCGTCGCCTGCTGTAGACCGGGCGAGCGGCCCGTCAAACGCTAGGAGTCCGTTGAAATAGTCCCGTCGCGAGGCGAAGCCATCAGGGGCGCGGCGCGACGAGCCTGACGCCGCATCGGCGTCAAGGCCGGCGATGGCGAAGCCGTAGTAGGGAGCTTGTCAACGGGCCCCTAACGCACATAGCCGAGGGCTTCGAGCTGTCGCCGAGTCTCTTCGTCCAGGCTTGAAGGCTCCACACTTGAGTCCTCCACCGGGCGTCCGCCGGTTTCCGCCGAGGAGGCCTGGAGCAAGACCTCGAGCCTGTGCGCCAGGTCGCCGTGGTCGGCGGCGATGTCCCTTCTCTGATCCGGATCTTCCGCCATGTCGTGCAACATGGGCGGCGCACCACCCACCGCCGTCAGCCGCAACTCCCCCATGCGCAGGGTGCGCCGGGGCGCCAGCAGGACCTCGATCTCCCGTTCCGGATTGAGGGCCGTGAGCACTTCTCCCAGGGCCGCGCTTGGTCCGGCGTACTCACCGATCACAGAGCGCAGCTCGGGCTCGTCCGGAGCGGCGGTTAGGGAAACGCTGTGGAGCCGGGCCCCATGGCTGACACCGGCCACCTCCAAGACGGTCGCGAAGATGTCCGTCGTCATTACCAAGTCCGACCGTTCCCCAGCAGCCATGTAGGCCGGTGCCCGCACAACCAGGGGCACGGCCAACAGTGATTCCTCCACGGAGAACTGATGATCAATGAGCCCGTACTCACCCAGGTTTTCACCATGGTCCGAGGTCACGACAACAACACTGTCCGCGAACACATCGCGGAGCTTGAGCTCTCGTAGCAAGCGGCTCAACATGCGATCAGCGTGGTTTACATCTCCACAGTAGAGTCGGCGAATGCTCTCCAGTTCAGCCGTGTCCAAATCTCCAGCGCCGGCGTTTATCTCATGACCGCGCTGGATTGACACGACCTCGTCCGGCGCCAGGTCTCCCAAGTGACTCGCGCGGTAATGGTCCGGCGGGTCATAGGGCAAGTGCGCTTCCAGGAAGTTCACGAAGAGCAGGAACGGTTTTCCGTCCGGGCGCTGGTCGAGCCATTCCGCCACATTCGCAACGGTCTCATGTCCCCCTTGGTCGCCCCGAGCACTGGTCAGCTTGCCCAGGCCGCCAATCACCGCTTCGCGCCGGGTCTCAAACCCGCGCAGGAGACCCGTCGCGCGATCGGTCAACCAGGGGTTGCTGAAAAAGGCCGCCGTGGCGTAGCCCTCAGCGGCGAGCAACTCGGCCATCGTCTCCACCTCACCGGATAGCTTGGTGTTGGTGAAGGTGCAGCCGTGCTCCGACGGCAGCTGCCCGGTGAACATGGAGGCATGCGAGGGCACGGTCCAAGGCGCCGCGCTGAAGGCCCGGGTAAAGCGCGTGGATTCACCGGCCAGCCGATCCAGGTGCGGCGTGTTCTCGCCCCAGTGCTCATTTGCCTCTAGGCCCGTGGCATCGCGGCGCACAGTATCCAGCACGATCACGACGATATTGGGCCGGTCCGCGGGCTGCGAACAGCCGCTGAGGGAGAGGCAGGCTAGGGCGAGGATGTTCAGCTGGCGGCGCATGGGCGGCTAGTGTAGCCTAGCAGGCTAACGATGGGGCTCCACTCTGCTGAGGATTGCGCCGGGGAATAACCCGGCGGCTGCGGTTACTCCCGCGCGCAAGGCCCTATTGGCCGCGGGTGAAGATCACACCGGCGCCCGCACGGCCGCATCACGACACCGACACCGACACGAACAAGAGGAACGAGCTCATGATGGAAAGAGGAACAGATGCTGCACCTGACTTCGATAACAGCGCCCATTTCGTCCAGGCCGTGCGCGAGCGCATCGCCACGGTGGTCGTCGGCCAGGACATTGTCGTCGAACGCCTGCTGATCGCCCTCTTCACCGGCGGACACATTTTGCTGCAAGGCGTCCCCGGCATCGCCAAGACCCTGCTCGCCTCAACGCTGGCCAAGGCCATGGAGCTCGACTTCGCCCGCGTCCAGTTCACCATCGACCTGCTGCCCGCGGATATCCTGGGCTCAGAGATACTCGATCAACGCACCAACGAGTTCCGCACCAACCGCGGGCCGATCTTCACCAACCTGCTGCTGGCTGACGAGATCAACCGCGCCGCCCCCAAGGTCCAGGGTGCACTACTGGAAGCCATGCAGGAACGCAAGGTGACCATCGCTGGCGAAGCCCTGACACTGCCTGCGCCTTTCCTGGTGATCGCCACGCAAAACCCCGTGGAGCAGGCCGGCACCTTCGAACTTCCCGAAGCCCAGCTCGACCGCTTCATGCTCCTGCACCGCTTGGACTACCCGACGCCTGACGAAGAGCGTGAAATCCTGAAACGCAACGCCGCCCTCGGCCTGCAACGCCAGGGAGCCGGCGCCCTGGTGCAGACCGAGTTCGATGTGATCGACGAAACGCCTGCCGGTAGCGCCGAGGACATCATCCAGGCCATGCAGGCCGTTCTCTCCGTGCATGTCAGCGACACCTTCGTCGAGCATGTGGTCGAACTGGTCAACCGCACGCGCAACCACCCGGCCATCGAACTCGGCGGCAGCCCGCGAGCCGGCATTTCGCTCATCAAGGCCTCGCGCGCCCGGGCTCTGATTCACGGGCGCGATTTCGTGACCCCCGAGGATCTCTTCGCCCTGGCCGAGGATGCCATCCTGCACCGCCTGCGCCTGCGTTACGAAGCCCTGGCCGATGGCTTGACCACCCAACTCGTACTCCAGGAGCTGCTGGCCGACATGGGCGCTTCTCCCTCTACCACCGGTCGAGCACTGCCGGAGGCCGGGGGTGAAGAGGACGCGCGCGACGCAATGGACACGCCACAAAACGGTGCGATCCTGGCCTCGGACGCGGTCTAGGAACCCGTTGAAAAACTACCTACTACGGCTGCGCCTCGCGACGGGACTTTATCAACGGACTCCTAGGCCCTGGGCATGACCAACTCCCCTGACGCGCAAGGCACCTTCGAGCGCATCGATCTCCTCGACGCGCGCCAGTTCCAGATTGTCGTGCGCCGCCTAGCGGACAGCCTCAACTATGGCACGGATCGCTCCCCGTTCCTCGGCAGTGGCATCGAGTACGCCCAGTCGCGTCTCTACCAAGCGGGTGATTCGGTGCGTGACATCGATTGGCGTATCAGCGCTCGCACGGGGCGGTTCTTCGTCAAGGAGTACGAGACGCCCAAGTGCATGCCGCTCTACCTAATCGTGGACACCTCCGCGTCCATGACCGTCTCGTCCGTGGCCGGCAACAGCAAGTACAAGACAGCCCTGCACCTGGCCGGCGGCCTGGCACTGGCGGCTTTGGAACGCGTCAGTCCCGTGGGTGTCGTCGGCGTGGGCGAACGCAACCTCAAGCTGACTCCCAGTCTCTCGAAGGCTCAGATCATGCAATGGATGCTGGCCCTGCGCCATTTCCGCTTCGACGAGGGCACCACGCTCGGCCTGCGCCTGGCGGAGCTCATTCCGAGCCTCAAGAGCCGCGCCCTGGTGATCGTGCTCTCCGACCTGCACGATCCCATGGCCACCAAGGCCCTCAAGCGCCTGGCCCAGGTACACGACTGCGCTGT
The DNA here is from genome assembly GCA_002686595.1 of Planctomycetota bacterium. Lineage (GTDB taxonomy): Bacteria > Planctomycetota > UBA1135 > UBA1135. Next base: position 17,506 of record NYXZ01000069.1, read on the forward strand.
TATTCAACTCCAGGACCCCGCCGAGCGCGAGTTGCGCGGCGCTGGATTGGTGCGCGCGCGCGAAGCGGAGACCGGCCACGAGTTCGCCACCCACGGTCGACGCCGACACCTCGATCAGGAACGCCTGGAAGCCAAGCTGCGCCGCAACGGCATCGACCATCTGCGCCTGGACATCGCGCGCCCCTACCTGGCCGCGGTCAGGCGTTTTGTTTCCTCCCGCGGCCTGCTCGGAAAGGTTGCCCGCTGATGCTGCTAGCCCATCTCATCGTATTGGCCCTTGCAACCGGCCCCGCCCAGGACGCGGCGGCTGAGCCCCAAGAGGTCCTCTCCCTGTCCGTCGGCGTGCCGCACTTCACCAAGGAACTGGTCCTGCCCGGTTCCCTGCTCGAAGCCACGCCCACCACCATCGAGACCCCGCTCATCCTGCGCGTCGATTCCGCCTCGCCCCACGGCACGGCCTTCCGCTACGACCTGGAGTTCTACGGCCTCGATCCAGGCGATTACGACCTGACCGATTTCATGCGGCGCGTGAACGGCTCGGACACTTCTGATCTGCCCGCCGTTCCAGTGCGCGTGGCGAGCATCCTGCTCCCGGGCCAGATCAAACCCAACCCGGTGCGCAACGGCCCCCTGCCCACCATGGGAGGCTACCGCACAACTCTGTGGGCGCTTGCCGTCGCTTGGTTGCTGGGCGCGTTGCTGCTATGGCGCGGCCGCCCAGGACGCGCCGCCAGCGGCGATCAGCTGGAATCACAACGCGCGCCGACCCTGGGTGAACGCCTGCTGCCCCAGGTGGAGGCGGCCCGCGCCGGCACCCTCACCGGCGCCGAACGCGCGGAACTCGAACTGATGTTGATCGCCTTCTGGCGTCAACGCCTGGAGCTGGGCGAGCTGCCCGCGGCCCGCGCCCTGGAACAACTCAAGGCCCATGCCGAGGCCGGGCCTCTGTTGCGCCAACTCGAACTCTGGCTACACAGCCCGAACGCCGCCCCGGAAGTAGACCTTGGCGAGCTCCTGGCTCCTTATGGAAGCCAGCCTGGTGGAAGCCAGCCTGGTGGAAGCCAGCCTGGTGGAAGCCAGCCTGGTGGAATCCGGTCCGGTGGAATCCAGCCTGGTGGAATCCGGTCCGGTGGAATCCAATCCGCCAGCAGCCCTGGCGAAGCACCCGGCCCCTGATGGAGTTCCTGGTTCCATTCCGCAACCCGGCGGTGTTGCTGTCCCTGGTTCTGCCAGCCCTCTTGTTGCTTTGGACTTGGCGCGCCCCGGGTCGCGGACTGGCCCTGCCCTTTGACCACAGCGGCGAGCGCCGCGGTCGCCTGATTCACTTCGCCACCGGCTGCGCCGAGTCCCTGCCCGCCCTCTTGCTGACGCTGGTGATCATCATCCTGGCCGGCCCGCAACGCTGGGCCGAGCCGCAGACCAAGAAGGTGCTGACGAACATCGAGTTCTGCGTGGATGTCTCCGGCAGCATGACCGCCAGCTTCGGCAACGGCTCGCGCTACGACGCATCCATGCGCGCCATCAACGACTTCCTCGACTACCGTGAGGGGGATGCCTTCGGCCTGACCTTCTTCGGAAACTCGGTCCTGCATTGGGTGCCGCTGACCACGGATGTCTCGGCCTTCCGCTGCGCGCCGCCCTTCATGCACCCGAGGAACATCCCCTCTTGGTTCGGCGGCACGGAGATCGGCAAGGCCCTTTTGGCCTGTCGCCAGGTGTTGCGCGCCCGGGAAGAGGGAGACCGCATGATCCTCTTGATTTCCGACGGCCAAAGCTGGGACCTGGATGGCGGTCGCGGCGAGGAAATCGCAGCCAAGCTGATGGACGATGGCATCACCGTCTACGCCGTGCACATCGCCAGCTCAGCGCCTCAAGACGAAATCGTTGACATCACCTCGCGCACCGGCGGAGCGGTCTTCAGCCCCGGCGATGTGGCCGGCTTGGACGCCGTCTTCCAACGCATTGACGAGATGCAGCTGACGCGCATTGAGAAGGTGGCCTCGGAGGCCATCGACGATTACCCGCCCTGGGTGCTGGCCAGCCTGGGTGTGCTGGCCGGTTCGCTCTTGGCGGCCTTCGGCCTGAGGTACTCGCCATGGTAGGAGGCGCGCCGTGCTAGGGCTGGACGATCCGTCATTGGTGGTGGCCGTTATCGCCGCCGGCGTTTGCCTGGGGGCGGAGTTGCTGCACCTGCGCCGCCGCCGGCCCGTGGCCCATTTGGCTTTCGGCCCCGGCGGCCGCCCGGCAGCCTGGGTCCACGCCGTGCCCGGCCTGCGCGCCGCGGCCGCGGGCCTTTTGGCCTGGGGCCTGGTGAGCCTCTTGGTCATCATTCCCAAAACCCACTCCAACGCCGAGGGCGCCTTTCAACAGGACGAGGCCGACAAGCATGTGCTCATGGTGCTGGATGTTTCCCCGAGCATGCGTCTGGAAGATTCCGGACCCGGCGGCCTCCAGAGCCGCATGCACCGCGCCCGGGATGTGCTGGATTCCTTCCTGCGCCGCATTCCCCTGGAGCAATACCGCATCTCCGTCATCGCCGTCTACAACGGGGCCAAGCCGGTGGTCGAGGACACGCGCGACGTGGAGGTCGTGCGCAACATCCTCGGCGACCTGCCCCTGCACTTCGCCTTTCCATCGGGCAAGACGCGGCTCTTCGATGGCCTGGAGAGCGCCGCGGAGCTGGCGGCGCCTTGGGACCCCAAGAGCACCACACTGATCTTGGTCAGCGACGGCGACACGGTGCCCGCCCAGGGCATGCCGCGCATGCCCGCCTCCGTGGCGGATGTTCTGGTGGTCGGCGTGGGCGATCCCACCACGGGCAAGTTCATCGACGGCCAGCAATCGCGCCAGGATGTCTCGACCCTGCGGCAAATCGCCACGCGCTTGGGCGGCACCTTCCACAACGGCAACGTGAAACACCTCAGCACTGTTTTGATCCGCGACCTGACCCGCGGTGATGATGAGTCGGTCCTGGAAGCCTTCACGCGCCGCGAGTACTCCCTGGCCGCCTGTGGCCTGGGGGCTTTTCTGCTGGCCATCCTGCCGTTTCTCCTACAGGTCCTTGGGACGCGCTGGAGGCCTGGGAAACTGGCTTCCAGCCGTCTAGCTCGCGCCTGGCGAGCAGGGCTGACCGGAGTTTCTTGACAAGATCCGAGAACAGGCCTGAGAATGGGTAGACGCCCACCACGGTCGAGGTAATGCCCGTCCCCACAAGCGCTGGGCAGCCTCCTGCACACCTACCAACACACGGAACAACCGAGATGAGAAAACTGATAATCGCCCTCTGGTTCATGACTCCAGTTGCGCTCTACGCCTATCACATGGGTCCGGGACAGGAGCGCATCAATCTCGATGATGCCGCGGCGCTGATTGAAAGCGCCGGCGCCCACGCACGCCTGGCCGAGGAGTTGGCCGCCAGTGAAGGAGATACCGCCGCCCGTCCCGAGTGGGCCGCCGCGGAAGCCGACTACGCCGAGGCCCTGGCCCTCTTGCCCGCGGAACGCGTTAGCGAGGGCCGCCGCCTGCGCCTGGAGCGCGCCAAGGCCCAGATGTTCCTGGCGCAACTGCCCACGGCCAACGCCACGCTGGCGGGCCTGGTCCAGGAAATGCGCGGGGCGGGCGCGAATGAAACAGAGCAAGCCCTGATCGCCGATGCCCAGAGCGCCTACGCCTCCAGCCAGTACTACATGACTTGGCTGATGCGCCTCGAAGGCGCGGCCCGGGAGGAATGGGAACCGCGCATCGAATCCGCGCGCCAGCTATTCAAGCAACTCGCCGTCAGCTCATCCGGCGCCGCCCAGGTTGAGGCCCAGGAGGATCTCGAATCCGCCATCCGCCTGGCGCGCATGGATCTCTCCGAACTGCAGGGCCTGCCCCTGCCAAGCCAATGACGGGGTTGTGGAAGCGGTCGCGGTCGCGGCGGTAAAAGCAAAAGCAACGGTAAGAAACCCCAGGATGCCCGCGGAGCGAGTTCCGGCCCGCCGCCGGACGGTTCCGGGTCCTAGGCCCCAGTTCACACCCGCCCGGGCCCGCGCCCGAACGGGAGCAGTTAGCAGCCAACCGGTCTAGGCCTCTGCGCCCCCGGTGGGTTACATCGGACGAGATTCCCGCCCCACGGCGCCCGCGCCACTGCGCCCACACTTTCCGCAACGCATCCCGCGCCCTTCAACGAGCAGCAACCAGACCATGCCCCATCCGCGTTCCCTCTCGCGCCTGTTTCTATCCGTCCTAGTCCTGACGCTGTTGCCCGCGCCGAGCCCGGCCCAGAGGTCAGTTCCCATGCCTCGCTCGTTGTCGGCGTCCAGTTTCGGTCCCGGCATGACGATTACGCTGCCCACGGGCGAGACGATCGTGTTGGCGGAAAGCGAGGAAAGCGCGGCGGCGGCTGGAGCGGCGCGGACCAACAATAAAAACAAGGACGGAGAGGGCCAAGCATCAAAGGAGGATGCGGCTTGGCTCAAGGCATTCAAGGAGCTCAAGTTCAAGCGTCGCCCGTCGCAGATTCTCGAAGCCTGGTCAACACCGCTGGAGGAACCGGAAGAACTCAAGCAGGCTGACCAGCCGGAGCAGGCCGACGCCTCGGACGGGGAAGCTGAAGCGCCAAACACGGCGAGTGTCGACGATGGAGAGCCCGCCGCTGCAGATACCGCCGACTCGACTGAAGAGCAGGGCTCGGAAGTCGCCGAGGACGAGCAGGATGCGGCAGAGACGGAGAGCGCGGAGGAAGCCGAGGAGGACTCCAAGGAAGCGAAGAAAGCCGCCGCCAAGGCCAAGCGGGAAGCTGAGAAGAAAGAGAAGGAACGCCAAGAGAAGGCCCAGGAGTTCGCCCTCAAGCGCTTCGAGCGGCAGATCATCCTGGGCGTCTGGGAAAAGGCGCGCGCCTACCTGATAGCTCTGCCAAAGAAATCTGGCCGCGCAGCCTACGCGCACCTACTGGCGACCTTGGCCAAGGATGTGGAACAGCCGAACGGGCAAAACGCCGAGTACGCCGAGATGCCGTATTACGACGCCACCGACCTGGTGGGCTTGGCGGCCATTACTCCCGGAGAACTCAAGACGGCGGAGCTGAAGCATCTGGGGCGCATCCTCAGACACGCCGTCGCAGAGGGCTGTTTGGTTGAACAGTGCCTGACCGAGTACCGCCGGGCCCTCCAGCGCCAGGGCTTTCCACTCCTGCGGGACCAACTGGCCCATGTGCTGCTGGAAGCCGGCTTCCCCGCCGAGGCCGGTGAGTTCTTGCCGTCTCTCGCGGATGCCAAGGCGGCCGAGGACCGCCCCGTGCTCAACCTGCTGGCCCGCCACTACCTGGCGCGCTACAGACGCGAGCAGGAAGAGCCCGATCTGCTGCTGGCCTGGGAGGCGACTCAAGCCGCCCTGCTCCCCGGCGAGATCGAGGACAAGGTGCGCGAGGAAGCCCTGCGCCGGGCCGTGACCATCGCGCCCCAGATCGAGGCCGACCTGGGCGCCGCCTGGCTCGAAGAGAGCTTTTCCCAACGCTCGGAAATCGGCATGGAGATTCTCTCCATCATAGGAGCCACGGCCTCCACCGCCCTGCGCGAACAGATCCGTCAACAGGACCTGCGCCTGCAGAGCCTGACCATTCAATCAACCGCCGCCGAGGCCCTGATCGAACACAATCCGGAACTGGCCAGCAAGTGGCGCGGGACGATCGCCTTGCTGGCGAACAACTGGTTGCAGGAGGCGCTTTTCACCTACACCCGCGACACCAGCTCCACCCGCGGCCAACAGATGCGCTTCGATTCCTATGGCAACGTCTACTACTCCAGCTTTTCGTCCTCCCGTGGACGCAGCAACCAGAATCCGGTGCCGACGAACGACCTGCTCGACATTCGCCCCAGCGAGGACTGGCTGGAGCTAGTGCCCGCCGGCCTGCGCCCCAAACTCAACATGGTGACGGCCCAACTCCTGCTCAAAGTGGAAGCGGAAGAAGAGGCCTTTCCCTACATCGAGCGCTTGGCCCGTGTTTTCCCTGAGCAAGCCGAGGCACTCGTCGAGGAGTTCCTGCGCGTGTGGATCAAAAACCACAACCCCAACTCCAACGGCGGCCGCACGAACGACTATATGTTCATCTACGGCTTCCAGTCGCGCCAGGCTGGAATCCCTCTGACGCGCTCCAAGCAGGATCGCAATCTGAGCGAGCTGGCCGACTGGATCACCCGCATTCGGGCCTTGCCCTTGGAGCGCGTGGACGAGGAGCTGGTGGCTGAGGCTTTCACCACCGCCCACTCCGCGGCCGAGGTCTACAAGCTGGAAACCATCGAGCGCGTCTTCGGGGCCCTCGGCGGTTTGGAAGCCCGTACCACCGCGGCCCTGGTGCAGGAGATGCGCAGCAACCTGGTCAGCGTCTGGCGCAGACCCTCGGTTCAAGATGACAAGCAGACCAAACGACGCCAGCAGGACATCGAGCAGGAGATCATGCGCGGCTACGGCGTGGCAGCCGAGGTGACCGCCAAGGCGCTGGCCGATCACCCCCAGGATTGGTCGCTGTCCGTGGCCGCGGCCTCCATCGCCCACGACCAGAACAACTACTCCCAGGAACTGAAGAAGAGTTCCGAGTTCGCCGGCCGTCGCAATCAAGCCCTAGCTGAGTTCGCCCAAGCGGCCAGCTACTACGCCCAGGACCTGCCGGAACTGAAGGAGAAGGAACAAACCTCCAGCCTCTACGACACCTGGTTCTACGCCAGCCTGGGGGCTTGCGACCTGCAGGCCATCAAGAGCTCGCACCTCTCCGCCAAGAGAGAGTTCGCCAAGATCCGCGAAGCCATCAACGCCCTGCCCGGGGCCGCCGCGGAACGGCACATGGGGCTTTTCGCAAACTCCCTGGTGACGCGCATCGGCAGCGTCAATCCGGCGGCCAAGTATCGCTACCTGAAGGCGGGCCTGGAGATTGCCGGGGACCACGAGCAGACCCGCGAGGCGCGCAAGATCCTCGAGTACTACGGCGACCTGGTGACGGAGATCAAACTCGAAACCGTGGTGGACGGCGCGGACCATGTGGGACATGGAGAACCCTTTGGCCTGTTCGTCAACCTGCGCCACACGGCGGCCATCGAACGCGAGGCCGGTGGTTTCTCCAAGTACTTGGTAAACCAAAACACCCAGGTCAACAGCTTCAACTACGGGCGTCCAACTGAGGACTACCGGGACAAGTTCGAGGAGTTCGCGCGGGAAGTGCTGGCGGAGCACTTCAGCGTGCGTTCTGTGACCTTCAATCATCCGGATACACATTCCCGGGCCACCGCTGAATACGGTTGGCGCATCACGCCCTATGCCTACATCCTGCTGGAATCCCATGGCCCGGAGGTCGACCGCATTCCCGCCCTGCGCCTGGACTTGGACTTCATGGACTCCGCCGGTTACGCGGTGCTGCCCATCGAGTCCGCCCTGCTGCCCATTGACTCCCTGGCGGACAACCGCACGGAACGTCCCTTCGAGGAGCTGGCCCTGACCCAGACACTTGATGAACGCGAGGCCGCGGACGGCAAGCTCAAGCTGGAACTGCGCGCCACGGCCCTGGGCCTGCTACCGGAACTCGACGCACTGGTCGAACTCAAACACGCTGGCTTCGACATCACCGAAACCGAGGACATGGATGTCTCTGTCATCAAGTTCGACGAAGAGGCCAGCATTCCCCTGGTGGCGACCGAGCGCACCTGGACGGTGACCTTCGCCGCCCGCAACGACCTGAAACAACTCCCCGAGGAGTTCACCTTCGCCACCGTGCTCGGTGGCGGCGACGAGGCCGAGCTGACCTATCAGCGCTTCGTGGATGCTGACCTGGCCACCGTCGGCCCCTTGGTGGTCTTTGAAGAACGCTACGGCAAAGTCGCCGGTGCCGGACCCTGGCCCTGGATCATCGGCTTGGGCGCCTTGGCGGGCCTGTGGCTTGCCGCTCGTCAAATCAGCGCCCGCCGCGCCGCGGCCCGCGCCATTCCCGCGCGCTACTCCATCCCCGAGGAACTTTCGCCTTTCAGCGTCCTCGGCCTGTTGCGCCAGATAGAAGCCTCCGGCGGCATTTCAGACGATTTCCGCTCAGAGTTGCTCAGCGAGATTGCCCAGCTCGAAACACATTACTTCCGTGATGACTCAGCCACGGCCCCGGATCTGACACACATCGCCCACACCTGGGTCAGCCGTACCTGCTAGGCGACGGACACGGCTAGCGCCACTGGCCGGTCATCACTCCGTGTAGTCGTTGCGCTCGGCCGCGTCCTGGGCGCGGTACTCGACAAACTCGTACTCGTTGTCGTCCTGATCGTAGAAGTAGTAGCGCTGCCGGGCCGGGTGCTCCAGAAACTGCGAGCCCTCGCGATAGCCCGCCGCGCGCATCCGCTCCACAAGGGCCGCGGCATCGTCCACCACAAAGCCCAGGTGATTGAGGCCCGCGTGCTCATAGGGAATATGCGGCCCCTGCTCCCGGGCACCGCGATCCTCCACGGCGATATAGGTGGTTTCGGTGCCCACATGCACCCAGCGCCCAGCCTCGCTCTCGCCGCTGCCACGCACCTTGTAGCTCGGCAGCGCGGTTTGGAGAAAGCGGACGGTGGCCTCCACATCCGTGGAAGTGATATTGAGATGTTCGAGAAAGGGTTCCATGTCAGCTCCTAGGTAGCAGGGGGGGGGAGGTTTTATGGTACCAAGCAGCGGGGTTTGAAACCCTGAACCGAACCAGGAGCCGGGCCGCCACTCACCATCTATGTCACCTCTCCGATTACTACCCTCATGGTTCGCTCCCAACTCGCTGGCCTTGCCTGCAGCGGCCCTGCTCTGCCTCGTGCTTGTGCCGCGGGCCGCAGCCCAGGCCGGTGACAAGGCCGGCGAGGACCAGGCGGATCTCCCGGCGGGGCTGATCATTCCTCCCGCCCCGGTCCTCAGCCCGACGGAGCAGGCCGCCACCTTCGTCTTGGCCGACGGCCTGCGCCTGGAACTGGTCGCAGCTGAACCCCTGGTCCACGACCCGGTGGCCATCTGCTTCGATGGTGACGGCCGCCTGTGGGTAGCGGAAATGCGCGCCTACATGCCCAATGTGGATGGCACGGGCGAGGAAGAGCCCGTGGGGTCCATCGCCACGCTGACGGACACAAACGGTGACGGGCGCCTGGATCAGCGCACGGTTTTCCTGGATGGCCTGGTGCTGCCTCGGGCCCTGGCTATCGCGGGCGATGGCTTGCTGGTCATCACGCCCCCGGACCTGATCTTCTGCCGCGACACAAACGGCGACGGGCGCGCGGACGAACGCACGCTGATCGACACCAACCTGGGTGGCATCGCCAGCCCGGAACACGCCATCAACGGCCTGATCTACACCCTCGACGGCTGGTACCAATGCGCCAATTCCCCTGTGCGTTACCGACTGCGCAACGACACCTGGGAGCGGGCGCGCACCGGCGGTGGCGGCCAGTGGGGCCTCAGCCTCGACGACTACGGGCGCACCTTCTTCAACACCAACAGCGATCCCCTGCGAGCGGACAACTACCCTTCCCACTACGCGATCCGCAATCCGAACCACGGACGCGCCGCGGGCGTCAATGTGCGCATCCTGCACGACTTCACCGTCTTTCCCAGCCGCATCACACCGGGTGTCAATCGCGGCTATCGCCCAGGCTTGCTGCAGGACTTCCGCCTGGTGAAATACACCGGCGCCTGTGCCCCACACTACTACCGCGGCGCCGGCCTGGGCGCTGGTTACGCCGACACGGTCTTCGTCTGCGAACCATGCGCCAACCTCATTGGCCAAGTACACATCGAGGAGCGAGCAGATGGCACGCTCCAGGCCGACCGCGCGCACCCCAGGCGCGAGTTCCTGACCTCCACCGACGAGCGCTTCCGACCGGTAAACCTGGCCGACGGCCCGGACGGAGGCCTGTACATCGTCGACATGTACCGCGGCCTGATCCAGCACCGCCTCTTCGTCACCACCTTCCTACGCAAACAGGTCCTGGCCCGCGGCCTCGATTCCCCCACCGGACTGGGCCGCATTTGGCGCGTGGTTGCCGATGAGCGCCAGCGCCCGCTACCCGGGCCGACCTCCGAAGCTTCCTGGCACGGCCTGGTCGAGCTCCTGGCCCACCCCAACGGCTGGTGGCGCGACACGGCGCGCCGCACCCTGGCGGAAGAGGGCGGCGACTCCCGCGACGCCTGGCAACTCCTGCGCCGCATGGCCGTGGCAGGCCCCACGGCCCTGGCGCGCATCCATGCCCTATGGGCCCTTTCGGCCATGGAGTCCATTGACCGGCCCTTTGCCCTGGCGGTCCTCGACGACCCCCACCCGGAAGTGCGCTTGGCCGCCGTGCGCGTATCCGAGGGGTTATTCGGTGGCCTGGCCAATCCGGTGGTGGACAAGGTTGTGCAGCTGGCGACGGAATCCCCGGGCCGCCTGCGCCACCAGGTCATGCTGTCCTTGGGAGAGTCCGGAGCCCCAGCCGCCCGCGCCGGCCTGGGGGCGCTGGCCACCCTCGACGTCTCCCATGCCAACCTACGCTCGGCGGTGCTCAGCGGCCTGAACGGCGCTGAGCTGACTTTCCTGACAAGCCTCCTGGCGGACAGGGCCTGGTCCGAACAAGCGCCCGGTCGGGACAAGTTTCTGCGCCTCTTGGCCCGGGCCGTGGGCCGCGAAGGCAGCTCGACTGGCATCACCGCGCTCCTGGAACGCATCGCAAACCCGGCCAGCCTCGTGCCTTGGCAGCGCGCGGCTCTGGTGGACGGCCTCTTGGAAGCGCGCACACCCGGTCCCGACGGCAAGGGCAACTACCTTTTCCTGGGATCCAAGCCCCTTGGCTTGTCCACAGGCTTGCCGAATGGCTTGCCCACGGATTTGCCGAATGGCTTGCCGACGGTTTCAGGCGAGCGGAACGGCGATCACAAACTCGAACAACTAAACGCATCCCTGGCCTGGCCCGGGCGCGCGGGCCTCGACATACCCCCGGTGCGCGCCTTGATCGAGTCCGAGCGCGCCAGCTTTGAAAACGGGCGCCGCATCTACGACGAAGTCTGCGCCGCCTGTCACCAAGGATCGGGCCTGGGCGCCGAAGCCCTTGCCCCGCCCCTCCGTCACAGTTCATGGGTGCTCGGCGACCAGGACACCCTAGTCCGCATCCTGCGCTGGGGCCTGGTCGGCCCGGTGGAAGTTCGCGGCCAAACCTGGGATCTGCAGATGCCAGCCCTCGACCGTTCAGACGAGGAACTGGCCGCCGTACTGACCTACATCCGGCGCGAGTGGGGCCACGGCGCCGATCCGATCAGCGCGGCGTCGGTGGCAACTGTCACTCAAGCCACCGATCAGCGCGACGCCGCCTTCACTGCCGAAGAACTCGCCGCCCTCAAAGACGAGGATTGATCAGCGCTCTAGTTCCAAGAGACGCAGGTTGCGCCAACGCATGTGGCAATCGTTGCCGGAGTGCACCTGGAGGCCGATGAAGCCCTCGGCATCAGCTTCCTCCCCGCCGTCAATGAAATCTGCCGTCGCCACGCCGTTCACCCAAGCGCGAATGCGGTTCCCAATGCACTCGATGCGGTAACTGTTCCACTGGCCCGGCTCAAACGCCGCGCGTCCCGCCGGATTGTCAGCCAAATCATCCAACCAAGCCCGCCGCCCTTCATCATAGAGGCCCCCGGACCAGGAACGGGGAGATGGGTCAACTTCGATCTGGTAGCCGTACAGTTGGCCGGAAGGCCGCTGGTGGCTGCGCACCTGGACGCCGGAGTTGCCCGGCCCGACGGCCTTGAGTTCCAGTTCCAACCTGAAGTCCGCGAAGCTGCCCTCGGTCACCAGGAAACTCTGGCGCCCGCCCCCGACCTTCCCCAGGATTTCGCCATCTTCAACGGAGAAGTGCGCGTCGCCCAGCTCGCGCCAACCAGCCAAATCAGTTCCATTAAAAATAGAGACCTCACGCCAGCGCCCGGGCGCTCGCTGGCCCGCTCCCTCGGCCTCGGTTAGGTTGTCACCGAGTTCGGCACGCATGGCATCCGCCAGGGCGGTTAGGCGTTCAACGACCTGGGGATGCTCCGCGGCCAGGTTCACACGCTCGCCGATATCCGCCTCAAGGTCATAGAGTTCGAGGCCGGTCCTCACGCTGTAATCGTACTTCCCCGGCGAACCGCCGCTGCCCAACTCGCGCCCCGCCATGCTGCGATAGCCGTGGGGAAAGTGCAGCTTCCACTTGCCGCTGCGCATGGCCTCGAGATCGTTGACCCGGTAGTAGAAGAAGTACGCCTCCTGGGGCGAGTGCGCGCCCTTTTCACCTTGGAACAGTGGCCAGGCATTCCGGCCATCGATGGGGCGCTCCGGCAGGGGTGCACCGATCAGGCCCGCCACCGTGGGCAGGATGTCGATGGTCATCAGCGGTTCATCACAGACCAGGCCGGCGGGAATCTGCCCGGGGAAGCGGGCCAAGCCGGGTACTCGCACGCCGCCCTCGAAGGTGGTGCCCTTGCCTTCGCGCAGGGGCCCGGTGGAGCCGCCGTGGTCCCCGTAGCTCAACCAAGGACCGTTGTCCGAGGCGTAGATGAACAGCGTGTTGTCATCAATCCCGCACTCGGCCAGGGTGTCCAGCAGGGCTCCCACAGAATCATCGATCTCGGCGATCACATCGCCGTAAAGCCCGCGCTCCGTGCGTCCCTCGTTGGCGGCATCCACGAACAGCGGCACATGGGGCATGGGGTGAGCCAGGTAGAGAAAGAACGGCTCGTCCCGGTGCTTGCGGATGAAGTCCGTCGCCCGCTCGGTGAAGCCGCGGGTAAAGGCGCGTTGGTCGTCCGCGTCCACACTGTCATCCACCACCTTGTCGCCTTCGAACAAGGGCAGGTCCGGGTAGCCGCGTTTGCGGCGCTCCACGGGGTCGCTGAAATGGGCGTAGTTAGGATGCCAGGGCCACATATCGTTTGAATAGGGAATGCCGTAGAACTCGTCGAAGCCATGGTGCACCGGCAAGAACGGCAGACGATGTCCCAGGTGCCACTTGCCGAACATCGCCGTGGCGTAGCCTGCTCCCCGGCAGAGCTCCGCCAGAGTTGTCTCGTCACGGTGCAAACCATGCTTGGCACCGGGGCCCAGGGCGCCGCTGATACCCAGGCGATTGGGATAACAGCCGGTGAGCAGGGCCGCGCGCGAAGCGGAGCACACGGGCTGGGCCACGTAGAAGTTCGTGAAACGCACGCCCTCTTGGGCCAGGCGATCGATGTTGGGCGTGGCAAACCCCCGCGCCCCCTGGGAGCCGATATCGGCCCAGCCCTGATCGTCGGTGTAGACCAGCACGATGTTGGGCGGGCGTTGTTCTGCCGGCCGTGGGGCGGGTGCATCCCCGTTGTGTAAACAGGCGCTCAACGCCAGAGCCAGGAACAATGCTCTCATGGTAGTCATCACTTAAGCGGCCGGCCTTGGGCGTTAACGGTCACTGGCCAATCGGCGAACATGCGCGGTTCCGAGTCGAGGCCCAGCGGCCGGCGCCAGGCTTCCAAGGTGATTTCCTCTGAGCTGGGATCGAAACGCACGATGCCGAAGCCCGGCGCACGATTGTGCAGCAGCGCGGGCTCCAAACCTTCGTCCACCGGATTGGCCGCCGCCAGAACTGTAATCAGATTGCCAAAGCCATCACGGTGATCTCCCGTGTAGCGCGGCGCGCCTGAGGCGCGCCCGGTCCCCTCCCGCGCCGGCATCCAGCGCCGGGGCCAGGTGTTGGCGATGGCCGGCGAAGTGAAAACAACCGTTCCATCGCGGTGCTCCTCATGCCCGTACCAACCCACCGACCCCAGGTGTTGATCGCCGCACAGATGCAGGGCCCCGGCCTTGGCCAGGGACGCCACGGCCCGATTGCGCGGTGTCTGGGGCCAGCCGTTGGTATCGGTGTCGCGGGTCGGCACATCATCCGGCGGGTACTCGCCCGGTGCCGGCACGACGAGTTGCGGCACAACCGCATCGCTGGTGGCGCTGGCCGGCAGCGTGTGCAGACTGGAGAAGGGGGATTGGGAGAGGACCACTTTGGCCCAGGTCCCGGCAGTGCGCCGCCCAGCCCAAGCGTCCAAGAACTCTTCTTGTTCCGCTCCCAACAGCCGAGCCCCGGCCACATCCGCCTCGCGCGCCGGATCGAACCCCGCCGCCTGGGGCCAACCGTTCTTGAACTTCCCTTCCGGCACGGCGATTGTCGCCGAGTCCTTCCACATGCGATCGGCCAAGACGGCGAAATCCACGCCGGCCCAACTGAAGTAGGTCGTGTAGGTGCTGATGCCCTGTCCGATGCGCGGCGTCACGCGCGTGGGCGGCAGCTGGGAGACGAGGGTCGAGTGCACGGCGTTTACAAAATGCGCCGAGCGCCGATAGCCGCCGGCGTCCTGGGCAGTGATGCCGGGCCGCGCCTTGGCGCGGATACCTCCCGCCCCCCAGAGGTTGCCGTGGAACACATCGTGGTCGTCGGGGATGGTCACCGTTGGCGCTCGCCTGGTCAGCTCGCCAAAGGACCACAGGAAGCGCTGCCACTTGGTGTGATAGTCGAGCAGGGCCCGCTCCTCCGTGGATGAGTCGGGCGGCGTGATGTCGCCCTCGTAGATCTGATCCCCGGCGAAGAAGAGCATGTCCGGATCGTGCTGCGCCACGGCGGCGACCAGGGCGGCGTGGGGAAACCACAGGCCCCCCGGTCCCCATTGGATTGGTCCCACCTGGTGCTTGACGCAGGAGAGCGAAGCCAACACCAGGGGTTCCTGCGCCGCCGGTCGTCCGCGCAGGACACCGGTGTAGAGTAGGTGCTCGCCGCGTTCGCCAATGCCCGACCCCAGATTCCAATCTCCCGTGATGCGGAACGGGCGACTGCACGAGTCGTCGTAGTCAGCCAATGCAAAGGGCACCGTCCAACTCCCATCCCCAAGGCGATAGCCCTGGGAGATCTTGTGCCAGAGATCCCCGTAGGCGATCCACAGGGTGAGGGTCGGGCTCTCGGTCTTGCCCAAGACCGGTAGCTGGGCATTGAGGCGCAGCACCGAGGTACCCCCCACATCATCGGCCAAGGTGTAGAGCACACCCAGCACGGGGCCGAAGGCGCGCTCTTCCCTGGCCTGGGCACCGCGCAGGGAAAAGCTGTCGAAGGCAAAGCCAGGGGCACCTGAACTCGCGCCGCGGGCGGAGAAGAGGGAGAGGCCGCCGGCCAACCGTTCACGCCCGAAGTCAGGCAGGGCCAGGCTGACGGAAGCTCCATCGGCCCCCGTGGCCCGGGCCTCCAGGCGTCCGGCCCGCCAAGTGGCGGCGAGCTTTAGCGGCCAGAGCACTTCATCCAAGCGCTGCTCGCTCTGGGCCAACAGGGGCAGGGCGGCAAAATCGGTATTGCCTGGCAGGGTCCAGGATGAACGGCGCTCATCCCCCTGGGAAAAGTCGCGCAGGGACAAGCGCCCCTGGCCATCAATGGCCAAGAGCAGGCCGCCGCCCGGGGCGGGCACCTGTTGCACCAGCGCCGTCGCTCGATAATCAGTATCCGCGCCCCCCATGGCGAGCAGCAAACCAGCGCGGGCATCGGGAAACAGATCACCGTCGCCGCGGGGGGCGATGTCGACCTCGATCTCCACGGGCCATTCACCGCCCTCGCTCACCGTGCGCGTCAGAAGGTGCAGCGTGCGCCCGGCCAAGCGCGCCGCGCCATAGAGACACTCCACCCGGCCGGCATGCACGCGCCAGTCCTGGACACGGTTCGCATACCAATCCGCACCGGGCCAGGGACGGTCCGGCGAGGCCGCCCATTTATCGACGAAGGGCCGCGGCGGCTCTTCCGGCGCTTGGCAAGCCAGGGCCAGGAGAGAAAGGGATAGGGCGCTGATGAATGCTCGCAGCATGTTTCGACTGTTGGTGGCCTGGATCGGTCATCCAGCGGAACCGTGTGGGGGGGATAATCGGCAAAGCCATCGGGGCCAACATCCGCTGGGATCCGGTGGCGGTGTTCAAGAGCGAGCGCGATGGTAGCATTACGGGCTCGGCGCCGAGACGCCCTCACCATGCTTGTACAGGAACTCCACACACGCCTATTCCTGGTCCTGGGCCTGATCCTCGGCTCCTGCGCCTCCAGCTCACAATTGTCACCGGTGTCACCGGTGTCAGCGCCGCCAACAGCCAGCGTGCAGCGCCCCAACATCATCTTCATCTACAGCGACGACCACGCCGCAGCCGCCGTGGGAGCCTACGGGTCCAGCGCCGCGCGCACGCCCAACCTGGATCGCTTGGCGGCGGAGGGCCTGCTCTTCGAAAACGCCTTCTGCACCAACGCCCTCTGCGCCCCGGCTCGGGCTGTCGTCCTGACCGGCAAGCACAGCCACAGAAACGGCCTGATGGACAACGGCGATCGTTTCGACGGCGCCCAGTGGACGTTCCCCAAGGCCCTGGGCGAGGCCGGCTACCAGACGGCCTTGCTCGGCAAGTGGCACCTCAAGAGCGAGCCCACGGGCTTCGATCACTGGGAGGTGCTGCCGGGCCAGGGGCACTACTACGGTCCAGAGTTCAAAACGCCCCAGGGTCTGACGCGCCACGAAGGCTACAACACCGACGTGGTAATGGACCGCACCCTGGCCTGGTTGGATGGGAAGCGTGACCCCAAACGGCCCTTCATGGTCATGTGTCAGTTCAAGGCACCCCATCGCACTTGGATGCCGGGGCCGGACCACCTGTCGTTGTACGACGGTGTCTTGATACCGGAACCCACGACCCTCTTTGACGATTGGGCCTCGCGCGCAACGCCGGCCCACGCCCAGGAGATGACCATCGCCGACCATCTGTGGCTGGCCTATGACCTCAAGGTTCCCCTGCAGGCGGGCGTAGAGGCCACGGGGCCTGACAAGTGGGCCGAGGGGCTCCTGGGGCGCATGAGCGCGGAACAGAGAATTGCCTGGGAGGCCGCCTATGGCCCGCGCAATCGGGCTTTCCGCAACTGGGATCTCTCCGGGCGCGCCCTCGTGCAGTGGAAGTACCAACGCTACATCAAGGACTACCTGCGCTGCATCGCTTCGATCGATGACAACATCGGGCGCCTGCTCGACTGGCTGGACGAGGAGGGGTTGGCTGACAACACGGTGGTCATCTACACCTCCGACCAGGGCTTTTTCCTGGGCGAGCACGGCTGGTACGACAAGCGCTTCATGTACGAGCCTTCCCTGCGCTTCCCGTTGATCGTGCGCTGGCCCGCCGCCACCGAGGGCAATGATACTGGGGACGCGCGTGACGCGCGTGACACTCGCGGCACTCGGGAAACGCGCCTCGTCCAGAACCTCGACTTCGCCGCCACCATGCTCGACCTGGCGGGTCTCGCGGCGCGGCAAGATCTGGACGGGGTCAGTCTTTTGCCCCTCCTGCGCGGCGCAGAACCAAAGGCCTGGCGCGCATCGATCTACTACGAGTACTTCGAAGAGGGCATCCACAATGTGCCGCCCCACTACGGCGTGCGCACCCAGCGCTGGAAGTTGATTCACTATCCCAAGAGCGATGAGTGGGAGCTGTTCGATTTGGCCCTGGACCCCGAAGAGGTGGACAACCTGGCGGGCCAGCCGGAGCACCATGAGCGAGAACGGCAGCTCGGGGACGAGTTGGCACGCCTGCGGCGAGCATGTGGCAGATGAGGGCGGCCGCCTCGGCGTCTCCCGCCCCCGGGGCAGGGCGCCCGAGGCCTGCCATCTCCCTGGCGCACAATCGACATAAGTAAGGGCACCCCAGCCACTTAGGGCACCTGACCGCCATCGCCGGAAGCACCTGTCAGGCCCTTCGGCCCCAGGCTCGATAAACGAGTCACAGCAAATGCGGATTCACATATCTCATTTGCCCCTCACCCGTCTATCGTTCCCCCTCCCCCCCTTCTCTCTCCCCCGGTCGAGCGCACCCCGACCACCATGGCAAAATCTCAAAACGGCACCGACTGGCAGGCCCGCAGGGTCTCCGGCTGGCACGACCTCCTCGGACGCTGGACCTCTGGCCTGAGCCTCTTCCTGACGCTCAGCGGCCTGGCGATTTTCGCCCTGCCCTTCAGCGCCTTCACCCAGCACTCCCTGCTGCTCCACACGGCGCTGGGGATTATCTTCCTGCCCGTGGCGGCTGTCTACCTGACACGCCACATCATCAACTGGCTGGGCTTCCCCCTGACCCACATCAAGTTCACCGGCTACGCCGCGGGCCTGATGCTCTTGGTCTGCTCCATCTCCGGCGTCTGGCTCACGGTGGAGGGCGCCCTCGGCACGCGCATCACCTACGCGGTGCGCACGGTCCACATCGTGACCACCTTCGGCCTGGTGCTCTTCCTGGTCCCCCATCTCGTAGCGGTCTTCATGCGCAAGGCCGCGCTGGACGCCGACGGCAGCACCGTGCGAGCGGCCCGCGGCAGCTGGTCCCGTTTTTCCCTGGGCTCCACCACCCTGGCCACCATCCCCCTCATCCTGCTCACCCTCGGCCTGACCGCCGTGCCTTTTAATAACGAGTTCCCGGAAGACTACGAGCAAAGCCCCTACGAGGGCGCCGGCCCCTTTTCCCCCAGCTTGGCCACGACCCACACGGGCGGAGCCCTCGATGCCCGTTCCCTGGGCGACTCCGCCTCCTGCGGCACCAGCGGTTGCCACGACCAGATCTACGCCGAATGGCAACCGAGCGCCCACCGCTACGCATCCATGGACGCCGGCTTCCAGAAGATCCAAAGCGTCATGGCAAGCCAAAACGGCCCGGTCACCACGCGCTATTGCGGCGGCTGCCATGACCCGATTTCCCTCTTCTCCGGCACCAAGAACATCGGCGTCGACAACCTGACCAGCCTCTCCGGCTACAACGAGGGCATCAGTTGCGTCTCCTGTCACGCCGTGGAGGCCACCGACGTGCAGGGCAATGCCAACTACGTCATGGCCCAACCGAAGCGCTATGTCTGGGAACTGCGCGACGGCCCCGTGGCGGGCTTCCTGGCCAAGTTCCTGATCCGCACCTATCCCGACCACCATGTCGCCACCCTCTCCCGGCGCATGTTCAAGACGCCCGAGTTCTGCGCCGCCTGCCACAAGCAGTTCATCGACGAAGAGGTCAACGATGTCGGCTGGGTGCAGCTCCAAAACCAATACGACAACTGGCGCGCCAGTCGCTGGCACAACGAGGAAGATCCGGAACGCACCATCGAGTGCCGCGAATGCCACATGCCGCTG
Organism: Planctomycetota bacterium; assembly: GCA_002686595.1. Classification (GTDB taxonomy): domain Bacteria; phylum Planctomycetota; class UBA1135; order UBA1135. The sequence continues at coordinate 36,661 of NYXZ01000069.1, forward strand.
GTGGACTCCACCGATCCTGCCGCCGGAGATGAAGCTGACTTCAACCGCACGGCAAACGACGGCAAGCACCGCAGTCACCGCTTCCTGGGCGCCAACCAGTACATCCCCTTGCTGCACAAGCTGGAAGGGGCCGAAGAGCACGTGGCCATGATCGAGGATTGGTTGCGGGGGGATTTTGAAATCCCCGAAATCGCCGACCGCTGGCGCGA
>NYXZ01000125.1 GCA_002686595.1 Planctomycetota bacterium
CCTTGTGCCCGTGCCTGCGTTGCAGCTCCTCCGAGTATCCACGAATACGCGTCGTCGCTGCGCCTTGCCACGAACGCAAGGTCACGCGACCTAGCAAGCGAACTTCTGAAGCACACCACTAGGAGCCCGTTGACAGAGTCCCGGCCCAAAGCAGCTTCAGGTCCACGACGGTTTCCGGGTGCAGGCTGGCGTGTACTGGGCAATTGTGGGCGGCCCGCTCCAAAGCTGTCCGGGCCCGCTCGTCATGGTCCCCGGCCACGTTGATGGTGACGGCGAGGCGTCCGATGCGGCGCACGGGCTCAGCCACCATTTCCTTCTCCACTTTGACGCGCGTGGCGCTGATGTCCCAGCCGTGCCGTTCGGCCACGATCCCCATGATGGTCACCATGCAGCTGCCCAGGGCCGCGGCTGCCAGGTCCGTGGGGGAAAAGGCCTCGCCGCGCCCGGCGTTGTCCAGCGGCGCATCGGTCTCCAGACGCGCTCCGGAAGGGCCGTGAACGGCCTCCGTGTGCAGGCCTCCAGTGTAGGTGATTTCGATGGCAACCATGGCGGCAGTTTACAGCATGAATGGAGGCGCCGGCGGACCTTTGCCGTGATCGGGCGGGATGGAGGGCGCCTTGGCCTTGGGAGCTCAGGCTCGGGAGCTCAACCTCGGGAGCTCAACCTGGGCAACTCAGTCTGGGGTACTGTGCGCGACGGCGCGATAGACAAGGCGCCCGCGCACCACCGTGTGCGTGGCGGACAGTTGTCCCAACTCGTCAAGCGGTCCGAGGGGGTCGCCATCAAAAACGCTGATGTCCGCGTCGTGCCCCGGCTTGAGCCGCCCGCGCCGGCTCGCGTGGCCCGCCGCCCGGGCCACGCCCAGGCTGTGGGCCTCCAGGGCCTCTTCAGGCGTGAGGGCCCGGGCTCCGGGCGCGGCCCAGCTGCGGGCTGCCCCCAGGGTGCGCAGGGGAGCGGGTTCCTCCACCGGGAAGTCGCTCCCCAGGCACAAGGTGCCCGGGTCCGTTGCCAACTGCGACCAGGCGTAGGCTCCAGCCAGGCGTTCGGCACCCAGGCGCTGAGCCAACCAGGGCGCGTCGGATAGGGCGAAGGCGGGTTGCACGCCGGCTGTTATGCCCAGGCGGCGAAAACGCGCCAAGTCCTCCGCCGCCAGCACCTGGGCGTGTTCGATGCGCATGGGGGCCGCCGGCCTCCGGGACGCGGATCCCCGCCAGAGATCGTCGGACATGAGCGTTTCATAGGCGTCCAAGGCCATGCGATTGGCGCGGTCGCCGATGGCGTGCAGGGCCGGCGCCAGGCCCGCCTCCAGGCCCAGGCGCAGGCGGCGCAGCAACTCCTCCGGCGTGTGCAGCAAAAGGCCAGTTTCGTCCGGCGCGTCGGCATAGGGTTCCAAGAGGGCCGCGCCGCGGGAACCCAAGGCCCCGTCGAGGAAGATTTTCAGCCCGCCCAGGGCCAGCGGACTGGCCTGGGAAGTGCCACCATCCCCGGGACCTTCGTTCCCCCGCGGGCTCCTGCCAGATTGCCCCGGGACGGGCCCGTCGAAACGAGCGCGGACCTCCGCCAAGTACTCCCGCTCCGATGTTTCCGGGCCCCACAACCAGACGCTCACGGCCAGGGCCCAATCCTCCTCGTCACAGAGCTCCTCCAGCAGTTCCAACTGTGCGGCCCCCACCGCCATGTCGTGCACGCCCACCAAACCCAAGGCCAGGAGCTCAGCCCGGGCGCGCCGCAGGTTGCGCGCCCGCTGCGCCCGGCTTTCAGGGGGAATCAGGGCCGCGACGCGCGCCAAGGCGCCGTCGAGCAAGATGCCCGTGGGGCGCCCAACGCCGTCCACCTGCACGCGCCCGTCAGGGGCAAAGGTCCCGGGATCCTGGCCCGGCGAGTCCGGGTCCAAACCGGCGCTGAGCAACGCCGCGCGATTCGCCAGGGCCGCGTGTTCGTCGATGCGTGTCAACAGAACCGGGTGCTGCGGCACGCGGCGCGACAGGTCATGGTGATCCAACTCGCGCACAGCACCATGCTCACTCGCAGTCTCCCACCCCTCACCACCCCAGCCGCGCCCGCGAATCCAAGTTCCCGGCGGCGTGCCCTCCGCCAGGGCGGCCACGCGCTCCACCAAGTCCCCCGGGCCCCGGCAATCCCGCAGATCCAATACCGCGTAACTCCGCGCCAGGAGCTCCAGGTGCCCATGCCCATCGCGCAAGCCCGGCACCGCCCAGCCCCCGTCCAAGTCGATCTCCTCCAGCTTGCAGCCATTGCGCGCCAGAGCGCGCGCCTCGCCGGCCACATCTCCGTCGCTCCCGCAACACCGCACGTGCCCGTCCACCGCCAGCAAAGCCTCCACGGGCTGCGCAAAGGCGGATGTCCTGATGCGCCCGTTGCGCAGCAAGCTGGCCCACCGGGGTTTGTCCCCGGCAGCTTTGTCCATGACGACTTTGTCCATGGCAACAGGGTACTGCCCGCCCATGCCTTTCCCTATTCTGGCTCGATGAACTCCCTGGAAGGCAAGTGCGCCCTGGTGACCGGAGCCAGTGCTGGCATCGGCGCCGCCAGCGCCCGTTCACTGGCGGCGGCGGGAGCTGCCGTGGTGCTGGCCGCCCGTCGCCGTGAACGCCTGGAACAACTCCGGGATGAGATCCAGCTCGCCGGTGGCCGCGCGGAGGTTTGCGTGTTGGATGTCTGCGACGGTCAGGCCGTGGACGCCCTACTGGGGAAGCGTCCCCAACCCTTCGACCTGGTGTTGCTGAATGCCGGCCTGGCCCTGGGAACTGAAACCCTGGCCGAGGGTGATCCAGCGGAATGGTCCACGGTCATCGACACCAACATCAAGGGCGTGTTAGGCGTGCTGCGCGCCACGCTGCCGGCCATGTTGGCGGCGGACCGGGGCGATGTGGTCTTCCTGGGCAGCGTCGCCGGACGCCAGGTCTATCCCGGCGGCAATGTCTACTGTGCCTCCAAACACGCCGTGCGCGCCATCTACGAGGCTTGCCGCGAAGAACACGCCGGGGCTGGTGTGCGCTTCACCACCGTGGATCCGGGCATGGTGCAGACCGATTTCAGCAGCGTGCGTTTCCGCGGCGACGAACAGGCCGCAGCTGAGGTCTACGCGAATGTGGAGCCCATGACGCCGGAGGACGTGGCCGACGCAATCCTGTGGGCCGTCACCCGTCCGGCGCGCGTCAACATCGGCGAGATCGTGCTCTGGGCCCGGGCCCAGGCCACGACGCGCCGCATCATGCGGCGGCCGAGTTAGCTCCGCCCTCAGTCTCTGTTTGCGACTGGTCCGGCGCTTCTGGGGACTCGCTGGCTTCACCCGGACAACTTTCCCCTCGTTCAGCCGTCGCCTTGGCCGCCGGCGGCACCATGGCGACCAAGTCAAACTCGCCAAAGGGTTCCAGCCGTGCGGCCGCCCGTCCCACGAGCCATTCCTCCCCGGGTTCACGGGGAACCTGGGGGTACATCCCGGCCCGTACGCCCTGGCACCCGACAAAGCTGACCGCCGGTTGCCCGGGGTTCGGACTGTTCTCGAACTCGGCCAACAGTGAAGCCATGTATCTGCCCAGGGCCAGGAGAGAGTCCTTGTCCTCGGGCGCGGGTTGCGCACGACCGCGCACCTCATCCAGGTCTGCGTCGTCCAGCTTGCGATGGCGGCCGGTCAAGCCCAGGGCATCGCGCAGGGGCAAGAGCACGCACGCCCGGCGGCTGCTACCGGGCCCCTCGAATACCAAGTGAAAGGCGATGTGTACGGCTCCGCGCCCTACCACCACATCGTCCACCCGCGCCCCGCGGGGCACTCCCAGCGTCAGGGCCGTGCCAGTGTATTCCTCTAGACCTTCCCCCAAGGCCAGGAAGAGGCGACTCAAGCGCCCCAGTTCCGCATCCGTACAGTTTTCGTTCATGGTTCCGCCCATCCCCTGCCCCCCGGTTGAGTTTCAGACCTTTCGCCTGTTCGACCGGCGTCACACCCAAACTTCAACAAACCCCGGAAAAAGGGCCTTTCCCCCGCATTGGGCCGCTCTCAGTAGCTCTCGTCCACCGAGGGGAATTCCCTGGCCTTCACATCCCCCACGAAGTGCTCAAAGGCCCCGCGCATGGTGTCGGCCAACTCCGCGTAACGGCGCACGAAGCGCGGATGGAACTCCGTGTAGTAGCCCAGCATGTCGTGGCTCACCAGAATCTGTCCGTCGCAACCGCCCCCGGCGCCAATCCCAATCACCGGCACCTCCAGGTCACCGGAAATCTCGGTGGCCAGTTCAGCGGGAATCTTCTCCAACACGATGGCGAAGACGCCGGCCTCCTGTAGCAGCTGCGCGTCGCGGCGAATCTCGTTGGCCTCTTCCTCTTCCGTCGCGCGCACTTGATAGGTACCGAACTTGTGGATCGATTGTGGTGTCAAACCCAGGTGCCCCATGACCGGGATACCTGTCTCGACAATGCGCTTGACCGTGCGGCAGATCACCTTGCCGCCTTCGAGCTTGACGGCCTCCACACCGGACTCCTTCACCATGCGCCCGGCGTTGCGCAGGGCCTCGTCCGGGTTGACCTGAAAACTCATGAAGGGCATGTCCCCCACCACCAGGGCGCGGTTGACTCCCCGGGAAACCAGGGAGGCGTGGTAGAGCATGTGGTCCATGGTCACGCCGACTGTCGTGTCCAAACCCTGAACCACCATGGCTGCCGAGTCCCCCACCAGGATCAGGTCAATGCCCGCGGCGTCCAACAGGCTGGCCATGATTTGGTCGTAGGCGGTCAGGGCGGCGATCTGCTCGCCGCGGCTTTTCATTTCCACCAACCTGGAGGTGGTGACCTTGCGCGGATCGGGCCGGTTCTCGGGAGTGGAGCTCATGGGCTGACTATTTGACGGTCTGGTGTTGCAGGTGGCGGCGGGACAATTACGCGGCCGGGATATGCACCCCCAGCGGGACACGCAACCCCAATGGTAAACCCCAACCTCAGAGTCCCGCTACCAGCAGCCCGCTGGCAATCCGTGCCCCGTCCAGGGCCGAACTCATGATGCCCCCGGCGAAACCCGCGCCCTCGCCCACGGGGTAGATGTTGGCAAAACCCACGGCGCGGCCGCTAAGCCGGTCCCGGGGCATCATCACGGGACAGGCGCTGCGGGTTTCCAGGCCCACCAAAAGCCCCTCTGCGCCCCCAAAACCCGGAATTGAGTTCTCAAACCGCACCAAGCCCCGGGCCAGGGCACGCCGTGCCTGTTCCGGCAGCAGCTCGTCGATACGCCCCGGGCGCACGCCAAAGCCATAGCTGGTGGGGCGGCAGGAGCGACTGGCGCGTCCGGCCAAAAAGTCCGCCACGCCCTGGGCCGGGGCCGTGTAGTCGCCCCCGCCGGCGGCAAAGGCGGCCTCTTCCAGCTCGCGCTGTAGGGCCACGCCGGCAAAGGGTCCGGGGCCAAAAGTCTCCGGCCCCACGGTCACAACCAGGGCCGCGTTGGCATAGGGCGAACTGTGTCTTGAGTTGCTCATGCCGTTGGTGCACAGGCGGCCTGGTTCGTTGACGCTGGCCACGATGCGTCCCCCCGGGCACATACAAAACGAGTGACAGGCGCCGCCGTCGGCGCCGGGGCGCGAAACCAGATTGTAGCTCGCCGCCCCGAGCAGTTCGCAGACAGTACCATCGCCTCCGTAACGCCCGCGGTTCACCAGCTCCTGGGGATGTTCGACGCGAGAACCGAGTTGAAAGGGGCGGGCTTCGAAGCTCACGCCGGCTGCGTGCAACATCTCCCAGGTGTCGCGGGCGCTGGAACCGGGCGCCAGGAAGAGCACGTCCAGAGGCAACTCCCCGGCGCTGGTGCGCACCGCGCGCAAGCTGCGCTGTCTGTTGTCGGCCGCGCCGTCCAGGCACAGACCTTCCAACCGCGTGTTGAAACAGAACTTTACGCCGCGTTCCTGCAAGTCCCCGCGCAAGCGCGGCAACAGTTTGTGCAGGCGGTCGGTGCCGATATGGGCGCGGCTGTCGTAGAGGATTTCCGGCGGCGCGCCCCAGCGCACCAGCTCTTCCAAAATGGGCACCTCCAGCGGGTCGTCCACCCGCGTGTACAACTTGCCGTCGGAATAGGTGCCGGCGCCGCCCTCGCCAAAGAGCACATTCGATTCGGTGTCGGCAACGCGCGTCTTGTGAAAGCGCGCCAGGCGCGCGGCCCGCTCGCGCAGCGGCGCGCCGCGTTCGAGAACGGTCACCTCAAAGCCGCCGCGCACCAGCACCAGGGCCGCGAAGATGCCCGCCGGTCCGCTGCCCACGACCACGGCCCGCGCCGCGCGCTTACCAGGGGCGGCGATGGAGTTGTGTACTCGTGTGGGCTCCAAGGACCCCACCGCCGGAGCCTCACGCACCTTGCCCTGGCGCAGCAAGCGCGCCAGACGCGCTGATTTGAAGTCGCTGGGCAAAACAAGATCCGCGTGGACGACAAAGCGCAGGTGCCCGCCAGAGCCTGTCCCCGAGCGCCGCCCGCGCCGCCGCGCATCCAGGGACTTGCGCGCCAGACGAAAGCCCCGCAACTCTTCCGGCGCGATGCCCAACTTGCCGCAGGCCCGCGCCCGCAGACCGGCTTCGGGCTCATCCAATTCCAGGGACAGCCCCAACAGACGGTAGGTGCGCGTGGGGCCCGAGGCCGGGGCCACTCCCGCCTTTGAGTTGGCGCTGCCCTTGGACGGCTTGGACGGCTGTGAAGGCTGGGAAGGCACGGCTGACATGGCTGGTTGCTGCCGCCCGACTGACCCTTGGGTGTGGGGCGGATTGATATCCTAGTTTCCCGGGCATTGACCGTGCGCCCCCTTCTCCAAGATGCCGATACTTACAGTCCATGGCCGCCCCCAACGAGAGCGAGAGAGGAGCTGACTCCGCCGGAGTTCTCTCCGCGTCCACCCTGGCCGCCCTCTGGGCTGACCTGGAACGGGAGCCCACGAGCGGCGATCTGGTCCTGGCTGCGCCGACTCCGCGCCCGATGACGCGTCGGATCCAAACCCAGGACCAGGATCCCGTGGCGGACCATGTGGCCGCCGAACTCGGGCCAACGGGCACCTTGCTATTCCTCGTGCCCGGACGAGCCAGCGGCGCCGACCTGGCCGCCTGGCGCAATGCCCTCTGGCCCGCGGTCCACATCATCGCCCACTACAGCGCCGGCGCCGACGGCTTGGCCCGTCGCACCCTCGGCGGCACCCAGCGCCTGGCCGGTTGCCCCACGCTCCCCGGCACGGTTCTCGTCGGCCGCCCGCGAGCCCTGGTCCTTTCCCCCGAGGCCACGGTGGAGAAGTTCGACAGCAACGCCGCCGGCTGGTCAGGCGATCCAGCTTCGACGGGTTACGGGCATCACCGCTGGATGCGCCGCTTCGTGGGCCTCTTCGCCCCCCTGCCCGCAGCTGGCAGCGCCGGCCAGCCCCTGCGCATCCTCGACTTTGGCTGCGGCGGCGGTTGGGTCGGCATCGAAGCCGCCCTGGCGGCCCAGGCCGCCCAGATGACGCAGGCCGCGCGCCCGTCTGCCGCCGTCGAACTCTGCTCCTTTGATCCGTCGCCGGAGATGGTGCGGCTGACCGAGGAGAATGCCCTGGCGGCCGGCGTGAAGTGCTTCAGCGGCCGCACTGGGTTCGGCCACGCACCGCCCTTCCCGGCCGCGGGGGAAGCGCCCTTCGACCTGGTGCTCTCCTCCGGCGTGGCGAGTTTCGCCCCGGACGCGGAAGCCTGGTTCGACGGCCTGTGCGCCTGCCTGCGCCCCGGCGGGACCTTGGTAGTGGGCGACATCGAACGGCGCGCGGCTGGCATGCGTCGGCGGCGGTCCCAAAAACCCCTGCTACCCGTGCGCGAACTGAACGCCCTCTCGCGCTCCCGCGCCCGTCTGCTGTTGGAACGCCACGGCCTGACCATCACCGACGCCGCCGGCTATCAGCTGACCCGCCCCATCCCTGAGTTGATGCATCTCTCCGAAACGCGTCTGGGCGGCCTCTTGGCCAAACCCCTGCTGCTGTTGAACCGCCTGGCCGCCAGCAGCAACCGCGGCCTGGGCCTGCCGCCCCAGGCCGCCTTCGACAGCTGGGTCATCGCAGCCAAAAGTTCCGCTTGAGCAGCCGCGGGCCCCTGGCCGGCTAGTAGCCCAACTCCGCCTGCAGCCAGATCAACACATTGCGATCGCGTTCGGCGGCCACGGCCATCAGGCGCTTTGTCCAGGCCGCGAGCTCTGGCTCCTCCGCCGCCACCATGGTCATTCCCACCACCCAGCCCTTATGGCGATGCCCCCGCCGTAGAGGGGTTCGGTAACCCAGAGCTCCGGGCGCTCCTCGAAGTCCAGCGGCGTGTAGCTGGAGAAGGGCGAGTAATCGTACTCGCCCCGATCCCACTTGGCGGCCAGGGCCACTCCAAAGGCCTCGAGATAGGGAGTCACTTCTGGCTCCAGCAGCCTTTCATGTTCCTCTTCCAAGCGCGCCATCAGGCGTTGGGCGAGATCATCATCGGCCAGGAGTTCATCCTCGTATCCGGGCACGCGTTGAATGAGGAAGCTCACATCACGCTCCTCCTGCCACTTGAAAGCGTGCATTAGGCAGAGGCCACGCCGGCTAAGGGGATCATCCGATGTGCAATCAATGAGCTGAGCGCGTGCCTCATGGGCCACGCTTTCCCAGGGCGGAGGAAGCTCGCTCACTTTGAGTGGCATGGAGAAGTCCTTGCCGCGGGCGGCCAGGGCCGCCCGGGCCTCCGGCCACTTGTCCCCCCAGAACTCAGCCCAGTACTCCCCGAGCGTGACCGTCTCGGCGTCTGCCTCAGCGTCCCGCCTGAGATTCTGTTCCACCGTGCCAGTGGGAATGCCCTCCAAGGGCACGACCAATGTCGAAGCAGCTCGCACCGATGAACTCTCAGCGCCCCTGTTCTGCTCCCCCTCACCATCTCCACCGCAGTATTGCAGGCCAACCAGGCCGACGGCGCACACCACTACCCCGAGCGCCCAGGGGGCGCGCATTGAATAACGAGTTGTCATGGTCGCGACCCTC
>NYXZ01000070.1 GCA_002686595.1 Planctomycetota bacterium
CGAACCGCTGGGCGGGCGATTGCCGTGAACATGACAGGATTCACAAGCCAGGCCGTCCTGGGTGTCCATCAAGCGGCGACCGGCGAGCACGGCGGCATCGTCCGGTATGGGAAAGGCGAGATCCGCGTCCGGCCACAAGCCACCGCGCCGCCCGAGGTTCTCCGCCAAGTTCTCTAGGGCCTGGGGCGGATAGCTGGGCATGCGCGTGGCCATGTAGGGCCGCGAACGCTCCCCGGCCAAGAGCAAGGAACGCAACCAGGATGTGGTCAGGCGAAAGCCGACGCCGGAGAGATCAGGCGGCAGTCGCCCCTCATCGCCCAGGTCCGTGCGTTCGTCATTGGCCCGAAAGAAAATGCGCTCCGTGTCCGGCGGCCCGCCCTGTCCGTCGAGGGCGTGGCAAGCGAGGCAGTGGCCGTTTTCCAACTGGCGTTCTGCGAGGTCCAAGGGAGCGGCCTGGTCCGTGGCAACGCGCAACTCAGCGAGACCGGCAGCGATGGCCCGCACCTCTTCATCCGTTAGGTCGTATTGCGCTCCGTCGGCACTGACGAGTCCCGCACAGTCTCCCTGCACCAGCTCCGCCAGGGGCGGGGCGGGCCGCGTCTCAGCCTGCTCGGCTAGCGTGTGGCAGGCACCGCAATTCAGGGCGCGGAACAGCTTGGCGCCGCGTTCGATGCTGTCGGCCCCAGCTTCGTTCCCGCCACTCGACCGCGGCGCAGCCCCCCAAAGGCCCAGCAGGTAGTGGGTCAGGTCGTCTGCTTCTCCCTCGCTGAGATTCATGCTGGGCATGCTTCCGGCGGGACGCAGGGCTTGCGGGTCGAGCAGGAACTGGGCCAGGGACGCCGGCCGCCACTTACCGCGCAGATCGCCAAAGGGCACCGGCGGCGGTTCGTCCGCCAGCTCTTCCGTCAGCCCTTCCGCCAGATAGTGGTCATCAAACACAACCGCCGCAGATTCCAGGGAACCGTGGCAAGCCACGCAACCAATGGAGTGATAGAGGGCGCGGCCGCGGTCGGTCACGGCATCCTCCGTGGCCAGGGTCGATTCGTCCACCTGCGTGGAGCCCCCCGCATCGACCTGGCCGGTCAGAGATTCGAGATAGGCCACCAGGTCATCGAGTTCCTCGGCCTCTTCCTCCTTTAATAAGGTTGGCATATTCGCTCCGGGCAACAGAGCTGCCGGCTCCGCGATCCAGCGGCGCATCCAGTCAGCCCCCAAGCGCACGCCCACATTGCTGAGATCCGGGCCTGCCTTGGAAGCCAGATGCAAGGCCGCCGCGCCGCCCGGCAAGTGGCAGCGCACGCAGCCCTTGCGGCCCAACAGCACGCGCCCGTGGCGGGCCGCCAGTCCGGCCTCCACATCGGCCTGCAACTCATGCGGCACGCGCACGGCTCGACTGGGGATCGGCTCCAGGGCGAAGCTCTCGCCAGCCGGTCCACCGTACTCCCAGAGGGTCCTGAGACGCACGCGCGCCACGCCGCGTCGCTTGAATATGATGCTGAGACGCAAATAACCCGGCTCCAAGTCAAGCCATTCGGTCAGCGTGCGACCCGCGCCGCTCGTGCTTTGGGTCAGACGGGCCAAGCCATCTCCGTCGTGAACCACCAGCGTTCCATCGCCGCCGTCCACCCGCAGGGCGAAGCGCCAACGCCCGGCGGCATTGATCAGGAGTTCGCCCTCGAAGACGGCCACATTATCTGTCACTCCCTGCGTGGGATGGGGGCTCTCGCCCTTGAGTAGCGCAAGCGCGGCTGCGGGCGCGTGAGAACGGAAGTCAGCCGTAGATGAAGCGTGATCTGCATAGGTGACCGCCCACCCGGCCAAAGGCTCGGCTTCTTGGACACAAGAGCCAGGGGCAATGGGGGCAACTACCGGCGGCGACAGGCAACCGGAGACAACTGCGACTAGTAAGGAGAAAAGGCCCATGGATTGGTCGCCCATCATATAGTTGAGGGGCTCCCTATTCCCCCCCGCAGCAAGCACCATGACCCTCGTCCTTCTTCCTCCCGCGCTGCTGGCAATCGCCAGCGCTTCAGGCCTGTCGACGCACTTCCACATGGCGGACCTGACAACCGCTGCCGTGGACCAGACGACACACGGGGATTTGGCCCTGGCCCTGGAAGAGCATCCTCAGACATTCCGCGCTGGCTCGGTTTTTCCAGATTGGGGTTATGTGCGCGAACCGACGCGCGACTTGGCTGAAGCCGCCCATTGGCCGCCCTTTCAGGAGGCTGCTCTCGCGTGGTTTATCGAGGAGCATCCCCAGCCCTGGGGCGCAGGGGACCGGGAGCTGTTGGTTTTCCTGATGGGGATTATCTGTCACGGCGAGACCGACGAGGCCTGGCACTTCGGCAGCACAGCATTCCTCACGCGCGGCCTGGCGGAGGACCTGCCCGCCTGGGACGCCAGCCGTGGCGAGGCCCTGATCGAGGCGGGCGTTGACATATTCGTCCAGGTAGAGGAACGCCCGGGAATGGAAGACAGGGATTGGTATCTACCTGTGGAGGGCCTGGTGGAGATCTACCACTCCCTGGGCCATACGGAGGCCAATGCCCTGGACATCATTCTGGCCACTCGCGTCCAACGCCTGGGACTCTTCCTGGAGGACACGGCCGGTTGGCTGCTCTACCTGTATTTGCGCCTGACCATTCCCTGGTGCCACGACAACTACATGGAGCACTACGACGGTGGCCTGCACAACGGCGCCGAGTTGACGGCAAATAGGCTGGAGCAGACCTGGGATGCCCTCGCAAGTCGGCGGCCGGCGGAGTCCGAGCAGGATGGCCTGGAGCACACGCCCCACGCCGCCTGTCGGCGCAGCGCCTTTGTCGACCTGGCCCGCGAACTGCTGGAGTGCGGCGCGGCCGAGGTTCCCGTGCGTCAACTAGGCGATGGCAGCGTGCGCCTGGGCCAGCCGCTCATCCTCGACCGCGCTGCCCTGGCCCGCGGCCTGGCGCAGCTGCCGCCCCTACTCCGGTAAGAGAGCCGCCGCCCCGCGATCGAGGATGACCACCAATCCTGGATGATCGCGCAACAGGGATGCGGGCAAGCCAGCATCGACACCGTTCACCAGGAGACGGCGCACGGCCTCAGCCTTGCCCTCGCCCAGGGCCAACAGACGCAGTTCGCGACAGGCCCGCAAGTTGGCCAGCCCCAGGGTCAGGGCATTGATCGGTACGGCGTCCAGGGAACCGAAAGCCGGAGCCGCCGCCGCACGGGTCGTCGGATGCAACTCCACCACTCGCGCGCAGCTATCCGGGTGACTGCCGGGCTCGTTGAATGCCACATGGCCGTTTGAGCCGATTCCCAGGAGACAGAGGTCTATCCCTCCCTGGTCGGCAATCAGCAATTCGTACTCCCGCGCCGCCCGCTCCCTATCGCCCTCCAGCGCGGGCCCACGGAGGCGATCCAGCCCCAGCCCCAGTGGTCGCAGCAAAGCTCGCTCTAGCCAAGCGCGGAATGAGTGCTCCGACCCCACCGGCAACCCCAAATACTCGTCCAAGAGGAAGCAGCCCATGGCATCGACAGGGAGCTTCCCCGATTGCATCGGGTGCGTCCCCTGCGCCATTCGCACAAGCTCGGCGTAGACGCCACGCATAGTGTTGCCCGTGGCCAAGCCCAGGTTCAACGGCCCGTTCCCCATGGTCCGCGCCACATCCAGCGCCAGCGCTTGAGAAGCGGCAGCCGCATCAGGCGCGATGAAGACAGGCGCCGGGAAATCAGTGCGCTGCTGCAGGCCGTCGAAACTCATGGCAGCTCCCTGATGCGGATGTCGCGAAACTGCACCACGGAACCCTCGGGGGCGCCGGCCGAGCCATGTACCTGCAGGCCCAGAAGTCCTGCCCTGGCAAAGCCAGAGCGAAACTCCCCATCCTCCGGCAAGCGGTAGTCGCAAAGAGGCGCGCCATTCATCCAGGCTTCCAAGTGCATCTCCGCGCCCGTCAGACGCAGCTCAAAATGGTTCCAGGAATCGCGCTTGAACTGCTCAAGCCCATCCTTGTTGTGTTGCAGGAATCCTTCAGAGTACACACCGCCAACCTCGCCACCGGGCCGGTAGTCGATGGTCAACTGCACACCCTTCTTATCCGGCACCATGCGCGGGAAGATGCCGGAGTCAAAGGGCCAACTGATGCGCATCTCCAGTTCGAGTTCCAGGTCAGCATAGGCGCGTTCTGTGTAGAGCAGACCTCCCGCCCCGCCCGGGCCCTCGCGCCCGGTTATGGCGCCGTCCTCCACGGTCCACAGCGCGTTTCCGTCATAGCGCCCGCCGCGGGTCGTCCAACCGTCCAAGGTCTCGCCATCGAAAACCGGCAGGAAACCGGGGCGCTCGACCAGCAGGCGAACATCCTCAATGGCGGATAGGCAGCGCCGGGCCGCCCGGGGCCCCAACACGCAGGCGGCGGAAGCCAGGGCATCGGCGGTCGCCCCGTCGGGGGCGACGACTGTCACGCACACCTGGTCCCGCAGGGCCTGGCCCGTGCGTGGATCGATGATGTGTGAGTAGCGCACGCCATCCACTTCCATGTACTGGTATGTATCCCCGGAGGTGGCCACGCCGCAGTCGGAGAGCACCAGCAGGCGGCTTTGGGCAGGCGTTTCCGAAGACCCGGCTTGAATCGTCCAACCGTCGCGGCCCGGCGGAGCAGCGCCCAACAGCAGGTCCCCGCCCAGATCGATCAGGAAGCTGTTGAACCCGGCGGCCCTCAGGATCCGGCCCGCCTCGTCAGCGGCGAAACCCTTGCCAATCCCGCCCACATCGAGGGCCATGCCTTCCTTTCCCAGGCTCACCGTGCCCGCCGCCCGATCAATGCCCAGCAGCCTCCACCCCACGCTGGACCGCGCCTGCTCCACATCCCGTTCCGCCGGCAGGCGTCCCTCTTCCCGGGCGCGGCGCCAGAGCTTCACCAAGGGCCCGGCGGTCACATCAAAGGCCCCGTCGGTCGCCTCGGACAACTCCTCGGCCCGGGCCAAGAAAGGCACGAGCTGGGGCGCGGCCTGGGCCTCGCCCATCGGTCCGGCGCCCAGGCGTGACAGCTGACTGTCAACTCTGTAATCGCTCAGCAACTCATCCAGTTTATGGATACGTTCGAAGGCCGCTTCCGCCGCAGCCGCCACCTGTCCATCATCGTTCCCATGGAGTACGATGCGTACCTCGACGCCCATGGCGGTTTGCCCGTACTCGTGGCGCTCCGCTGCCAGCCCAGGCTCATCCGCTTGGGCCCCGGCAACCGCCCCCAGCATGACCATGACCAACAGCACCGACACCTGGCGACCGGCGGCGGTCCCCCGCCTCACTCGCCCCCACCTACTGGCTTTCGGCGCCTTTATCTGTCTGAGTTGGTCCATGCCTTGCGCCAGGATGATCTCCGGCGCCCCGACTGACCAAGATAAAAAGCCGCAACCATTCGTGGAAAATGTGCCTGGCAGCGCAAGGCCTCTCACAATGCTCCCGATCCCGGCTGGCAAACTGAACGGTCTAGATGCAAAGGGTCAGGCCACGGAACAGACCATCGCCGGGTTTTGGATGTCGGACACGGAAGTCACCTGGGAGCTCTTCGATGTGCTGGTCTACGAAAAGGATCTCAAGGTCCCGAGTTCCACGCTTCCCCCCGACGGCGTCGATGCCGTGACCCGCCCCACGCGCCCTTACATCTCGGTGGATCGCGGCTGGGGACACGAAGGCTGGCCAGCCATCTCCATTTCCCATGCCAGCGCCCTCTCCTTTTGCGAATGGCTATCGGCCAGCACCGGACGCGCCTGGCGCCTGCCCACGGAGGCTGAATGGGAATACGCCTGCCGTGCCGGGGCCACGGGCAAGTGGTCTTGGGGCGACGACCCCGATGATGCCGACGACCACGCCTGGTACCGGAACAACGCCGGCCGCAAGACCCACCGGGTTGCCACGCGCGAGGCCAATGCCTTCGGTCTCTTCGACATGCACGGCAACGCCGCCGAATGGTGCGCAGGCGGGGACGGCAAACCGCTCTTGGCTGGCGGGTCCTACTACGACCGCCTGGATCGCTTGGCCTGCACCTACCGCCGCCATCCCACCGAGGCCTGGAACGCCAGCGACCCCAACCTGCCCAAGAGCCCCTGGTGGCTCGCCGATGCACCCTTCGCGGGCTTCCGCGTGGTGTGCGAGACTCCTCCCCAAACCCCTGCCCATACTCCCCCCGGAGCGACCGAGAACAAGGACAAGCAATGAGCGCCAAGAAACGCCCCGCCCCCTCACGCCGCCTATTCCTAAAAGGCACCGCCGCGGCCGCGGCTTCGCCCCTGGTAGCCGGTTGCGCGTCTCTGCCGCCAGTGCTCGGTGTGGAACGACCGATCCGAGTGGGCCTCATCGGTTGTGGC
Source organism: Planctomycetota bacterium (assembly GCA_002686595.1). Taxonomy (GTDB): domain Bacteria; phylum Planctomycetota; class UBA1135; order UBA1135. The sequence continues at coordinate 6,352 of NYXZ01000070.1, forward strand.
GGCCGGGGAACGGGTGCAGCCCTACAAGCCATGCGCGCCAAGGGCACGGCCACCTGCCTGGTGGCCATGGGAGACGCCTTCGCCGACCGCCTCGACGGCAGTCACCAGCGCCTGAAGACCGCCCTCGGTGAGGAGAACGCACACCAACTGGCCGTGGATGAGGACCACCGCTTCGTCGGTTTGGACGCCTTCGAAAAGGTCATCGACAGCGACCTCGACTGCGTCATCCTCACCACGCCCCCCGGCTTTCGTCCGGCACACCTGCGTCGGGCAGTGGAGGCCGGCCGCCATGTGTTTTCGGAGAAACCAGCCGCGGTGGACGCCCCCGGTGTCCGGTCCGTACTTGAGTCAGCCCAAATCGCTCGCAGCAAGGGGCTCTCCCTGGTCTGTGGTTTCTGCTGGCGCTTCAACACCCGCCACCGAGCCCTCTGGGAGCGGGTCCTCGGCGGCCAAATCGGCGCCGTGCGCACCATGTACAACAACTACAACGCCGGCCCCATCGGCACCAAGCCGCGCCAGGAGGGTTGGACCGACATGGAATGGCAACTGCGCAACTGGCATCACTTCAATTGGCTTTCGGGCGATCACATCACGGAACAGGCCGTGCACAGCCTGGACAAGATGGCCTGGTCCTTTGGGGATGTGCCGCCGGAACGGGCCACGGCGGTCGGCGGCCGCATAGCGCGCTCGGGAGCCGAGAGCGGCAACATCTTTGATCACTTCTCCGTGACCTATGAATACCCGGACGGCGCCAAGGCCTTCCATATGAGCCGCCAGATCCCGAACTGCGCCTTCCAGAACAACGACTACATCTTCGGCACGCGCGGCACGGCCACCTGTAAGGGATGGGACCCCTTGCACCTGATCGAAGGCGAACAGCCCTGGGAATACGAGGGCCCCGGCAATGACATGTACCAGCAGGAGCACGACGAGCTCTTCGCCTCGATCCGCGCTGAACAACCCATCAATCAGGGTGAATGGCTGGCCCACAGTACCTTGCTGGCGATCATGGGTCGCATGGCCGCCTATACCGGCCAGGTGATCACCTGGGAACAGGCCCTGAACTCCACCGAACGCCTCGGACCTGAAGCGCTGGAATGGGGTCAGTTGGATGTGGCCCCGGTGGCGGTGCCAGGCCGGACACCGTTCGCGTAATGCGCTGGGGGATGCTCCCCGTATCTCCCCGTATCTCTACGGCGTTCCGCGGCGCTCGATGGCGCTAAACGGACCCAAGGAGGCACGGTCATCTGTGCCTCATGCGGGAATTCTGGCGTGGCAGATACAGGGCCTCCGCAACAGGCGCTCGCGCAACGGGGCGGCACCGTCGGTCAGCGCTGCCAGCTGGCGAGGCTCGCCCGCTCCGCCTGGATCATGGTGGTCAGGGCGACAGCCTCCTCCAGTGTCGGCACCGGAGCCCGGTTCCCGTTCAACGCTTCGAGCAAGTGAACAGTTTCGCCGGTATAGCCGTCATGGCCCGGGAGCTCCACCTCTTCCGATTCTCCGCCCCTAATCAGCGTCAGCTCGGGTTCCGCACCGGATAGGAAGACGGCCGTGGCCTGCTCGAAGATCACCGTGTAACCCATGGAAAAGCCAAAGCCCACGGTGTGATCCCAGCCCCCCTCGGCGGTGACATGGTCCGGGCCCTTCGCAAAACGGTAGAGCGTGGTCAGGTGGTCCACGGTGCCGGTGGATGTCACGCCATCCGGCGGACCGAAACACCAACGCACGAAATCAGCATCGTGTACATGGAGATCGAAGAGTGCCCCGCCGCTCTGTTCCGGGCTGCGGTAGAACCCGGCCGACCAATCCGGCTGAGCCGAGACACGCCGGAAGACGGCACTGCGCACGGGGCCGAAAGCGCCATCCGCAATGCGTTCACGCAGCCAAGCCCAGCCTGGCCAAAAACGCAGGCACATGGCTGGCATGCACACGCGCTCCGACGCTTCGCAGGCGTCAGCCAGGCGCTGCACTTCCGCTGGGATCAGGGCCACGGGTTTTTCCACCAACACATGGCAGCCCGCCTCAAGAGCCGCGCAGGCCAGCTCCACATGGCTGTTGGTGTGGGTGCAGATGCTGACGATCTCCACCTGGGGATCCGCGAAGAACTCCGCCGGGTCGCTATAGGTGGAGACCACCTCCGGATCGAACAACTGTCCGCCCTCGGTTCCGGGCCCCATGTTCCCCGCCGCTTCAGTGCTGCCCGTCAGGCGCTGCTGGTCGGCATCACAAACTGCCACCAGGGAATTGGGCTGCCCGAGGCGCGCCGCCTCGGCCCAAGCGTTGATGTGCGTGCGGCCCATGAAGCCCAGGCCCAGGATACCGATGCCCCACTCGCGTTTGGAACTCATCTGCCTCCCTCTTGGCACGCGCCCAAGCCCGCCAACTGTTCCCGCGCAGCAAGGATGTCAGCGAGGCGCTCATCGCCGGCTTCACGCTCTATCATCAAATCGCATGTCAGGCCGTGGCGCGCCAGGGTGGCGTGGAACTCCGGCCAATCCACCTGTCCCGTCCCCACCCTGACCTCCCGGCCCCACTCGCCCGCAGCGGCTGGCTCCTCGGCATCCTTGATGTGCACCTGCAATACATGGGGCGCCAGACAATCAAGGGCTTGGACCGGATCACCCATGCCGTAAAGCAGCATGTTGGCTGGATCGAAGTTGACGCCCACTGAAGGTCGTTCCAGCTCCGCCAGCACGCCGAGCAGCGTCTGCGCGGTTTCTTGGCCGGTCTCGAGGGCCAGACGCACGCCTTCCTCGGCGAAGTGGTCGGCCACGGCCCGCAGGCGATCGAGCATGGTCTCGCGCAGGGGATCGCCCTGGTCATGGGGCAGGAAGCCCGCATGAAAGGAAACCACCTCCATCCCAAAAAATGCCGCCAGGCGTGCGCACTCCCGGGCGGCGGTGAGATTCTCCGGCCAGTACTCGTCAGAGCGCAGGCCGCCGGTGCGGCGAATTGTCTCTGGCGTGCTGTAGTCCTCGCCCACCATTTCCAGCATGCCCGAGGGCGCGGCGATGTTCCTGGCGCGCAGTTGGCGAAAGACCTCCCCCCGATCCCAGCCGCCATTCCTGTCCAGGCGCACAGGCGAGAGGGCGAGCTGCAGGCAATCCAGGCCGAGGCTCTCTACCTGCTCGGCTAGTTGTGCCGCCGAATCCGGCCGCAGTGACCAGGAACATACTCCAATGCGGTTTGCCATGGGCGAATGGTAACGCTTCGTCGGGGAATGGAGAACGCGTTGCGCCACGAAAGGCGCGCGTCATGTAAAACCGCGCCCCCCGGGTGTAGACCCAGGGGGCGCGGTTTGAGACTAAACTGCTAAACGGTTAGGGGCAGAAAGTGATGCTATGACCGTTGGAGAGGTTGAAGTTCGCGCCGGTGTTCGGGTCGCGGAACCAGTACTGGAAGTTCCAGGTTGATCCAGCGGTCAGCTGGCCCGAGGGAGCCGGCGGGTTGCTGTTGTCCAGGCTGTAAATCATGTCGCCCCACATAGAACTCTGCACGATGGGCAGACGGTACAGGGAGCCACCCACGCAACGGTTGCCGTTGCCGAAGGGCACCTCGGTCTGGCCAGTCCCGTAGTAGACGATGCCAAACTGATTGGCCGGCAGGAAGTAGGCAAAGAACTGCAGGTCGTTGGCGGCAATGCTGACCGACCCGGTGGAACCCAGGACAGCGCCGTTGCCGGTGGAGTTGGCATTCACGGCGCAGTAGTCATAGGTGCCGCAGACCGGAGCGCCGCAGGGGCCTTTGACCGAAACCTGCAAATCGCTGCCCACGCCCGGAGCAAAGAGGCCAATGGTGGCCGCGGAGTTGGCGGGCGAGGAGTTGGCCGTGAAGCCGAAGTTGTAGAGCGTGCCCCACCGCAGGGCGTTGGCGTTTTGGTTTTGGCTGTAGGGCGTCGTCGACCAGGTCAGGCTGCCGCCGCTCTGGCTGACGGACCAGTCCGTACTGTCGTAGGGGTCGCCACTGTGGCTGTTCACGTCCCGGAAGAAAAGATCCGTGATCTGAAGACCGTCACAGGAGATGGGCAGGGAAAACGAGCCAGCCGCCTGGGCGGAATCCATGTTCTGCAGGGCGTACTCGTAGCGCCACAACCCGCCACCGAGGGAGTAGTTCTTGGTGCCGAGGAAGTAGTGGCCGTGCACGCCGTTGCCGCCTTCGTTTTCATTGCGGACTTCGGTCACCGTGACATTCGAATCCAGGGCCTGCCAGGCATAGATGGCCGGATCGAACATCTGGGTTGAACCCGCGGAAGTGATGTTGCTCACCGAAGAAACAACGAGCTCGCGCCAGGAGACATTGTTGCGACCATTGCCCGCACCTTGATCGTGCTCGCTGACATACTGGGACTCGGCGATATAGGTAGCACCGGAGTTGGCCATCTCCGAGGCCTGTACTTGCAACCGGCCGCGAATCGTTCCGCTCCCCGAAGGCCCGGTGTAGGGATGCGTGTGGTAACCGGTGGTCGGTTGGATCTCACTCTTGGTGCCACCACTGGCACCGTCGTTCAGCCCCGAGCCATAGGTGTCAGCACAACCGATGCCGAGGGTGTCGCAGTTTGTGCCCTGACAGGAACCGCAACTGGTCTCGTTCACGGCGCAGAAACTGTGTTTCAGGAAGGAGTAACCCAAATGCTCAAAGCGATTGTCCTTCATGCGGAAGAAGTTCTGGGCAATCACCGGGTGCTGCGGGTTGCTGCCGCCGGTTTCCCACAGGACAATTTGATCGCCCACATTGCAGGAGGTTGTGCCGAAGGAGTAGGCGGCAATGCCGCCGCTCTGGCCGTAGTAGTGGAAATCCGTCCCGGATCCGCCGATGCGGGAGATGGCCAGGTCCTGGGCCGCGGCGCTGCTGCCGAGGGCCAAACCAGCCAGAAGAGTGGAGCAGGCGAGGAGTCGCTGATAATGCATGATCTTGATTGCTTGTGTGCTGTTGCTTGTCTTTTGCTGTAGCGTCGGTAGCCCGTGGCAAAACAGCCCGGAGCCAGGGATCTGAAATGGGGGTGACTAGCGAATCCCCACGACTAACCGAATCCTATTACAGAGGGGGCATTTTGGGGAACACAAAGCCGTTGAACCCAATGGACGGGTCCCGCTGGCGCGGTGTTCCCAGGGCTCCAAGTAGACATGCCGGCACCCTGGCAAACCGTGTATTTCCGGCCGTCAGGCGTGTTATTGGCCCCGGCTCGCCCTCAAGTCCGGGCCCGTTCCAACATGCGGGTCATCGCCACCTCAACCTCCTCGGCCACATCCGCCACCTCAGGGATATGGAACATGCCCAACATGGCCTTGGGGCGGATCATCGTCAGATGAGTGCGGCCAGCGCGGCTGAATACCCCTATGCGGCAGGGCAGGGCCGCGGAGACCTCGAGCTTGGCCCCGAGCACGCGGGCGGCGTGGTGGGGCTGACAGACTTCCACCACATGCACCTCCTCGGGGAACTCGACCCCCTTGTTGGCCATGGTCTGGCGGACATCGTGGACGGCGATGACACCAAAGCCCTCCTGGGCGGCGGCCAGCTCAAGGGCGGCCACGGCCTCGGCGGGTGACAGTTCGGACTCAATGGTGAGGAGGATTTCCTGGGTTGTGTTCTGCATGATTCCCGAGAGGGTAAGGCGGCTCGCCCCCCTGACTAGCCCCCATCCTGGACTGCCTGCTGAGCCCTTGATCCGTATCAAGCCGGCACGCAAGACGGCTCTCCATGCACCTCACCGACGCCATGGTGCCTCTGGGAGCTCTTCCCGATATGCTGTTCGGACACGGCCCGACGCAGTCCCGGCCCACAGTGCAAGACCACCGCACCTCCTAACCCCCAGCGCGAGGCTTCCATGTCAGACCTAGCCCCCACCAACTCCCCGACCCCGGCCACGCCCGCTTCCACGCGCCGCGACTTCTTGGCCAAGGCCGCCGCAGTAGCTGGCACCACGGCCCTGGGCGCCTGCGCCTCCGCCGCCAAGCACACCGCCGACTTGCCCCAGGATCGCGCCCGCGGCTCAATCCC
>NYXZ01000071.1 GCA_002686595.1 Planctomycetota bacterium
GTCAGAACGGCAAAGGCCAGGATGATTTGCTCGCTACCGGTGGCCACAAAACCCCCATAGACGATGGCGGCCAGGGCAGCCACTGCCAGCAGGGCATTCAGGCCTTGGGAACCAATCGGGCCAAAGCGATTCTTCCAGATCTTGCCCGCCAACTTGCCGTAGGCAATCAGGCTGCCGGTCAACGTCACGGCACCGATCAGAATCGAGAGGCCGATGGAGAGGGCAACATCACTGCCGGTCGCACTGGGCAGAGTGGCGTCCACGGCCAGACCGCCGGACATGAACACGGCGGAAGCCAAGGCGACGAACATCGATGAAGCGCCGCCCATGCCATTGAAGAAGGCGACCAGCTCAGGCATCTCCGTCATGGCCACGCGCTTGGCGAGCAACAGGCCAATCAAGCCGCCACCGATCAGGCCGCCCAACATCCAGGGCAAGGCGACAGCTCCATCGCCATCGAAGATCACCAAAAACACCGTCAGGGCAATAGCCAGCAACATGGCGAACGAAGCCAGCCGGTTGCCGGCCCGCGCACTTTTGACCTTGGTGATCTTCTTTAGGCCAAGAACAAAACAGATGGCAGAGACGATGTAGAGCAGTTGCTCTATCAAGCCCAGGTCCGGCAGGGCCAGGGTCGCGAGGAATGAGCTCATCACTTGCCTCCTTTCTTCTTCGTACTGAACATGGCCAACATGCGGTCGGTAACCATGAAGCCGCCGACCACATTGATCGTCGCCATGCCGATAGCCAGGCATCCGAGGACATGGGCCGCCATGCTGTACTGCTCGAACACGCAGTAGAGCGCACCCACCAGGGTGATGCCCGAAATGGCGTTGGCACCGCTCATCAGGGGCGTGTGCAAGGTCGGAGGAACTTTGGTGATGATTTCGAAACCAGTGAAGGCGGCCAGCACCAGGATCCAAAGACCCACCAGGACGAAGGGTAGGGGCGCGGCCCCCTCGGCTTGCAGGGCAGCCAGAAATACTGAAATGTTCATGAGGTGGCGCCTTCCTTCTCAAGTAGGGCTTTGGTGCGTTCGTGAATCAGCTCCCCGCCGCGGGTCAAGGTGCAGCCGGCGATGACTTCGTCCTCGGCGTCCAGCTCCAGGGCGCCCTCATCACCAATGAAGGGCTTCAGCAGGTTGTAGATATTCTTGGCGTAGAGCTCGCTGGCGTGGACCGGCAGGGTGGCCGGCAGGTTCGGGACACCCACGATGGTCACGCCCTCGCTATTGATGATTTCGCCGCAGCGGGACAGTTCGCAGTTGCCGCCGGTTTCCACGGCGATATCCACAATCACCGAACCCGCCCGCATGGAACGCACCATGTCCGCGCTGACCAGCTTCGGAGCCGGACGACCCGGGATCAGAGCCGTGGTAATCACGATGTCCGCCTCGGCCACGCGCTTGGCCACCTCCTCGCGTTGACGGCGCAGGAAATCCTCATCGGCCTCCTTGGCGTAACCGCCCTCGTCTTCCATGTCCTCTGCTCCGGGCACATCGATGAACTTGGCGCCCAGGCTTTCCACCTGCTCTTTGACCGCCAAGCGAATGTCGGTGGCCTCCACCACACACCCCAGGCGCTTGGCCGTGGCGATGGCCTGTAGTCCGGCCACGCCGGCCCCGAAAACAACGACCTTGGCCGGCGCCGTGGTTCCGGCGGCGGTCATCATCAAGGGACAAAGCTTGCCCAGGTTGGCAGCTCCCAGCAGCACTGCCTTGTAGCCGGCCAGCGTCGCCTGAGAACTGAGGGAGTCCATGGATTGGGCGCGGCTAATGCGCGGAATGAGCTCCATGGCCAAGGTGGTCACCTGGCGCTCCATGAGCACCTCTACCACTTCTGGACAGTTGGTCGGGTAGACATGGCTGACCAGGATCGCTCCGGCCTTCAGGCGGCCAGCTTCCTCGGCGCTGGGAGGCGCCACCTTGAGCACCAGGTCCGCGGCGGACCAAGCAGCCGCACCGTCCGCAACGACTTCCGCGCCTACCGCGCGGAGGTCAGCATCGGAGAGGTGTGCACTGGTGCCCGCGCCAGCTTCCACTTGAACGGTGATGCCAGCGGTGCAAAGGCGTTTGACAACATCGACGGAGGCCGCGATGCGTGTCTCGCCGGACGAGGTCTCCTGGGGGATAAAGGCTGTGGTCATAGTTCCCTCTTGGGGTGTGCCGAATAAAAGCGGCAACAGTTTAGCGGGCGCGGCCTGCCGCCGCCTCATCCCGCGCCGGATTCCGGACAGTTATGTCCGCTGAAAACCGCGGGCCAGGCCGCGAAATGGCCTGATCAGGATAATTGGCCGCCGTCCACGCGCAGGACCTCGCCGCTCACATGGCCCGCCGCATCCGAAAGCAAGAAGAGCACGACCTGGGCCACATCCTGGGGCTGCCCCAGGCGCCCGGTGGCGGTTTCGGCCAGGGAGCGGGCCAGGACATCCTCCGGCAGATCACGGGTCATGGCGGTCTCAATCATTCCCGGGGCCACGGCGTTGACGGTGATGCCCTTGGGGCCCAGCTCCCGGGCCGCCGTGCGCGTCAGGCCAATCAGGCCGGCCTTGGCCGCCGAGTAAGCGGCCTGGCCAAACTTGCCGCGCAGGGCGTTGATCGAAGCGGTCTGCACAATGCGACCACGGCCGGCGGCGCGCATGTGGGGCGCCACGGCGCGCAGCATGCGATAGGCACCGGAGAGATTCACATCCAGGACCGCGTCCCAATCCTCAAGTTCCAGCTTCCAGAGGGCTCGATCACGGGTGATGCCCGCGTTGTTGAAGAGCAGGTCGATCCGGCCCTCAGCGGCGGCCACGGAGTTGACTGTCTCTTCCACCGCCGCTTTGTTGCGCAGGTCGACTTTATGGAACCCGGCAAAGCAGCTCCCCTCCACTGGCTCTTCCACATCGATCCCATGGACCCGCGCCCCCGCCTCTCCTAGGGCGGCGGCCACGGCCAAACCGATGCCCCGGGCCGCTCCCGTGACCAGCGCCACCTCGCCGGAAAAATCGACGCTGAAACTACCCACGGCTCAACAGTCCTTCCAGGCGGGGTTGCGCTTCTCCATGAAGGCGGCGATGCCCTCTACCGCATCCGCGCTCTCCATCAGTTCACCGAGGTAAAGCGCCTCCAGTTCATCGAGCACGCGCAGGGTCTCGCCGTCCGCGGAAACGCCCAGGGCCCGGGCGGCGAAACGCAGGGACGAGGCGCTCTTCGGCACCAAGTGCGTGCGCGCCCAATCCAAAGCCGCCGCCAGGGGATCTTCGTCCACGCTGGCCACCAGCCCCATGGCCAGGGCTTCTGCGGCATTCACGCTGCGCCCGGAGAAGAGCAAATCCGCCGCCGCCTGGCGACCGATGAGCCGCGGCAGGAGCGCCGTACCGATGGGCGCGAAAACGCCCAGAACCGTCTCCGGCTGGCCCAAACTGGCGCTCGGCGCAGCGAAGATCCTGTGTCCGAGACAGGCCACCTCCAGGCCCCCGCCGAGACAGGCGCCGCGCACGATGACCAGGGTGGGCACATGGATTCCCAGGATGCGCTTGGCCAAGGCGTGGAAGCTGGGCAGCATCCCCGCCACCGCATCCGGCGCGTGTTCCTCGACGCTGGCGCCAAAGGAAAAGTGCTTGCCCGCGTGGTCGAGGATGATCGCTCGCAGGCTCGGCTCGGAGCCGTGGCTATTGAGTACCGCCCCCAGTTCCTCCATCAAGGCCGCATCGATGATATTGCCCTTCCCGGCATCGATCACCAGGTGCAGGATCTTGCCTTCGTCGAGCAGCTCGACTTTCACTTCACCGGCCAGGGCCTCGGCCACCTCAGGCCTCCTGGCCCGCTCCGGCGGTCTCACGGGGAATCAAGCTCTCGACGAACTCAGGAGTCCAACGCTCGCCCGCCGCCAGTCGCCGGCGCATCTCGATGAAGTCCACTTCGCGGTTGCCGCGCGGCCCTTCATGGAAGGCGCGGAAGCCAGCCGCCGCCTCATTCATCATGTTGAGGCCCAACCAACTGCGGTTCGTCTCGCGGTTTCGATCCCACCAGGCCAACTTGTGCTTGCGCACCGATTCGATGGTCTTGCGCGTGCAACCGGGGAAGGTGTAGAGCAGCTTGGTGACGAGAGCATCCACCGCTTCGTCCAGGCGCGAGAGGTCAACGGTGCCGGAACGGAATAGCTGCTTGCCCTCGGCCAGCTCGGCACCGGTCTTGGCATTGCCCCAAACCGGCTGGCCGCTCTCATCGAGCCAGGTATCGGTCACCACCATCGGGTTGCGCACCCACTCGCCATCGACCTTGAGGGCCTGAACAACCTCCGTCACCAGGCCGTATTGGTGCGCCTGGTAAGCAGTCCAGGTCTCGCACAGGGTGCAGGATGTCATCGCCCGCTCGGCGCCCACAAACAGCGGCAGGAAGTCCGTCGAACCACCATCGGGGGCCGAACCATGGCGCGGACCGGCTTGGCCGAAGACCGCCAGGTCGCTGGTCACGGCGTAATCACAGGCCATGCCGATCTCCTGGCCACCGCCGATGCGCATGCCGTTCACACGGCAGACCACCGGCTTGTCACAGTGCAGAATGGCCGTGACCATGTCGTTGAAGAGCCGCATGTAAGCCAGGTACTCATCCGGGCTGCCGGAGTAATACTCGGCGTATTCAGCCGTGTTGCCGCCGGTGCAAAAGGAGCGTTCACCGGAGGCGGTGAAGACAACGGCCACCACATCGCGCTCGTTAGAGGCGCGCCGGAAGCCGAGGATGACGCCCTTGACCATCTCCGTTGTGTAGGAGTTGAGCTGCTGCGGGTTGTCGAGGATGATCCAGGCCGTGTAGAGACCCTCCACATCATTTCCGTCACGGTCCTTACAGGGACGGCGCTCGTAGAGTACGCCCGCATGGGTGGTGGAGGCGGGGACAAGGTCGTGGTCTTTGAACTCGGTCATGGCAGTTTTGGCAGGGTGTGCGCGGGGACGGTTGGGACGGTTTGTGATTCAGGGCATCAGAACGGCGCGCCGTTCCAGACGGTGGCCATGGGCATCTTCCATGACCTGTTGGATGTCGTCCATGGCGTGGGTCTCGACGAAATCCTTGAGGTTGACGCGGCCTTCAAGAACCAGTTGGAGCACATCCGGGTAGTACTCCGGCAGGCAGCCCCAGTTCCCCTGGGCCGTGGCGTGGAATGCCATCAGATTCGATAGGCGCAGATTGACCTTGGCCATGGTGAAACCCACCACGGACAGGTGCGCGCCGTGGCCCATCAGGTTGAAGGCCAGTTCCTGGCCCGGGCCGGAGCCGGAGCATTCGAAGATCTTCCAGCCCGTGCGCGGCAGGCCCTTTTCCTTGGCGAAGGATCGGATGGTCTTTTTGATCTCCCGTGGATCGCTCTGGCTGGGATCGATGCCCAGGGCCAGACCGTGGTCCTTGAGGGAAGCGAGGCGCGCGGGGTTGATGTCGAAGCCCGCCACCGTGGCTCCTAGGGCGGCGGCGATTTGCACCGCGAAACCGCCTACGCCGCCCAGGCCCACAACGATGGCGAAGTCGCCCGCTTCGAGGCCGGCGCGGCGAATGGCCTGGTAGGGAGTCGTCACCGCGTCTGCGATCACGCTGAGCTCCGCCAAGTTGCAGCCGGATTCACCGAGGGCTGCGCCCGCCAGGGCTCCGGGCACATCCACATGGCACAGGCCGTGGGCGGGCACGGTCACATGGCTGGCGAAACCGCCTTGGATGTCGTTGCCGGGCATTACCTGTCCAGTACAGATGGCGCCCAGGCCCGCCTCGCAATCGGCGCAGGTTCCGCAGGGAGTCACGGCCGGGATGATGACGGCGCGCCCGAGCCATTCCTCGGCACCGGCTCCTGCGGCCACTACTTCGCCGCTGATTTCATGTCCGAGGGCGATGGGTGCCGCCTGACGAGTGGCCACGCCGTCGTAGAGGAAACCGAGGTCCGTGTGACACACGCCGCAACCGGCCACGCGCACTACCGCTTCTCCCGGGCCGGCCTCGAAGGTCTCGTCAGCGGCGCGGGCCAGGGGTTCGCCGGCGGCGGTCATCTGCCAGCGGTATCCGGTGATGGTCGATTTGGAAGCGGTATCGGGGGCGGTCATGGCGCAAGAGGGAGTGGCGGTAGGGGTGGCCCAGTGTGAGCCGGTGTGGGCCTAACAGACAATTAGGCCACCTACTTTAATGTGGACCCCCATCGGCCCGCAAGGGAGGGCGGGCCCGGGAAGGGTGCCAGCCCAGGCCATCTGTCAGCCCGCATACCGCGTCAGCTGGAAAACAGGTGGTCGCTCTCCTCCGACCAGGCCGCGAAGCGGTACAGGGGCAAGAGGCGCTCAGCCTCCGCCAGCAGCATTCCCGGGACCTCGTCCCCCAGGGCCGCCATCTGGGCCGGCCCTGCCCGGGCCGCCGCCCGGGCCGGGAAGCGCCGTTCCACGGCCAGGCGGTGCTCGCCGGGCACGTAATAGCCCAGGTACTCCTCCAGGGCGCGGGTATCGGCCTGGCCGCACTCCCAGGCTCCGCGCCAATCGTGCATGCGCAGGGTGAAGCCCTCCAGGCCATCCAGAATGGCCTTCCAGGCCCCCACGCCCTCGCGTTTGATGCGGTTGACCATGTTCTGGCCGTCATACCAGCCCTCCGGGTGGATGCGCAGGCTGACCTCCAGGAACTCCTCCTCGATGGCAAAGCACAGATAGGCGTTGCGATAGGCCGCATCCAGATCCTTGGCCAGATCCCGGCCCAGGATCTTGCGGAGGCGGGTTTTCTCGGCCTTGGCCCGCATCACATAGGCCCACTGGCGGGTCACCCGCTGGCGATTGAAGGCGTGGGGATTGTGCAGGCTGGTGCGCGCCTCCAGGGCCAAATCGGCGGCCTTGGCGCCCTTGACGAGGCTTTTTCCCAGGGCCTCCAGACGCCGGCGTGACTCCAGGCGAAATGGGTTGTATTCCGCCGAGCCGCAGCAGGAACCGCTCAGGGCGCGGAAGTCTGCTTCAATAAAGGGTTTGAGTTCCATCAGCAGTATCAAATCAAGTCGGGAACGCCCAATGGGGCAGGCCCCCCAGGGCATACTCGTCGCCCGGGGCCCACCATACACAGGTGAACCAATTCCGGATTGGGCGAACACTCACCAGTGAGCCCGGAAAGTGAGCGCCCCCAGCCAGACCAAGGTACGATGGCGACTATCACTACCCCCAGCATGAAGTTCGCCCATTTCCAGTTCGACCCCCAGCAGGATCTCCTCGGCGAGGGCCCCCTGAGCGAGGTCTACCGCGCCCGGGACACCAAGCTCGGACGCACGGTGGCCCTCAAGATCCTGCGCGCCCATGCGGAGATCGACCCGGAGGCGGACCAACGCTTCCTGCGCGAGGCCGTCCACACCAGCGGCTTCGCCCACGAGAACATCGCCACGGTCTTCGAATACGGGGAGGACCACGGGACCTCCTTCATCGCCATGGAGTACCTGCGCGGGCGCACCCTCGACGCCCTGATCGCGGAACGCCCCCTGCCCTATGAAGAAGGCCTGCGCATCGCCCGCCAGGTGACCGCTGCCCTGCAGGTCGTGCACGCCGGCAGCGTGGTACACCGGGACCTCAAGCCGGGCAACATCATGTTGCTCGACGACGGCTCCGTGAAACTGCTCGACTTCGGCATCGCCCGCGCCTCGGGCGATACCAAGATCACCCAGCACGGCATGTTGGTGGGCACGGTGCTGTACATGTCACCGGAACAGGTTCGGGGCGACGACCTGGATAGCCGGTCCGACATCTTCTCCCTCGGGGCGGTGCTCTACCACGCCCTGACCGGCCAATTGCCCTTCCCGGGCAAGAGTTTCCCGGCCGTCTGCATGTCCATTCTCGACGGCTCCGTGGTGCCCCCCTCCCAGATTCGCCGCGGCTTCCCCGGTCCCCTGGAAGCCATGATCCTGAAGTGCCTCAAGCCGGAAACCGAAGAGCGACCCCAGTCACTGAACGAGGTCGACATCGCCTTGCAGGCCGCCTCGGATGTGATCACGCCGCGCAGCATCGTGCGTGCTTCCCGCGTCCTGCGGGCCAAGCTCGCCATCGAGCCCTTCCAATGCGGTGGCGAGGACGACGGGGCCTGCCACCGTATTGTGGGTAGTTTGCGCAAGGACATAGCCGACGATCTGGCCCGCACAAAGACCCTCTCGATCTCTATTCTGGAACCCGATGAGTCCATTGGGGGGGCTGGCTTTGACTTCATGCTCGGCGGTAGCTTCACAATCGAAGGCCACGCTGGGAGTTTGGAGCTTCAGATGACCGCCGGCGCTCGGGCGGCGGACGGCGCCTATAAAGTGCTTTGGCGGGAAAAGATCGAACATTCAGAGAGTGACGAGTGGACTCTGCAGGGAGCCCTGGTGCGCGCCGCCGTGCGCACCGTGCGACGGCGGATCTCGGAACTGGCCCTTTCGCCCGACACATCTTCTGAGCGCGACCCGGAGGCCGCCCAGGCCTTGAGCCTGGCAGCCCATGAAATCTTGCACCGCGGCACCACGCGCCACTTGCTGGGGGCCACCACGCGCTTCCGCCGGGCGCTGGAATTGGACAGCTACTGCGCCCTGGCCTACGCCGGCCTGGCCGAAGCCAAGGTACACAAGTACCTGCACTGGGACGGGGACCCGACCTTCATCGAGGAGGCCCGCGAGCACGCGGCCCGGGCCTTGGCCCTGGATCCCAGTTGTGCCGAGGCGCGCACCTCCTTGGGCTTCGCATACCACATCACCGGCCGTGCGGCCGACGCCATGCGCGAGTACCGCCTCGCTATCCAGCTCGACGGGGACGAGTGGTTCAGCCACCGTTTGTTGGGCGCCCTGCTCGGTCGCCAGGGCAACTACAAACACGCCACCCCGCTCCTGCAACGGGCCATCACCCTGCGCCCGGCGCACATCGGATCCTATGACCACCTCTTCCAGGTCCTGCTCCAGTTGGGCCGCAAGGCCGAAGCGGTGGAGGTCGCCGAACAGGGCATCGCCGCCGCCCACCTACGCCTGAGCTCGGTACGCGACGACCAGGAATCTCGGCTGCACCTGGCCAGCCTGCTGGCGCGTCTCGAACGCCCTGAACAGGCCCGGGCCGCCGCCGCCGATGCTCTTGAGGTTTTCCCCAGGGACGGCTACACGGCCTTCCACTCCAGCGTCGTCTACGCCATGGTCGGCGACCTCGAAGCCGCCCTCGAACACCTGGCTGGAGCCCGCCAGCGGGGCTTCTTCATTCGCAGCGAAATGGCTGGCAACAGCGATTTGGACCCCCTGCGCGGACTGCCGGAGTTCGACTCACTGGGGGACTGAGGCCCCCGCACGACACTTTGACGGCACGCGGCGCCAAAGTGCGCCGATTCCCCCCGGCACTCGACGCAGCAGTCATGTAAAGTGGCGCGCTTAGGCCCGCCGCGGCAAAGCCCCTTTTCACGGGGGCCGCGGCCCGGCCCCGCCACCAGATGTCAAGCACAGCCGCCCCCGCCGTTCCCCTGCCCTCCCCAATCTCGAACATGACCACCGACATTCGCAACATCGCCATCGTGGCCCATGTGGACCACGGCAAGACCACCTTGGTGGATGCCATGTTCCGCTTCGCCGGAGCCCTGCGCGAGGGGCAGGATGTCCCCGATTGCATCCTCGACTCCAATCCCCAGGAACGCGAGCGCGGGATCACGATCCTGGCCAAGAACACCTCGGTCACCTGGCATGGAACGCGCATCAACATCGTCGACACGCCGGGACACGCGGACTTCGGCGGTCAAGTGGAGCGCACCCTGGCCATGGCCGACGCAATCCTGCTGCTGGTGGATTCCTTCGAGGGCCCCATGCCCCAAACGCGTTTCGTCCTGCGCAAGGCATTCGAGCGCGGCCTGCGGGCATTGGTCATGGTCAACAAACTCGACCGCCCGGACGCGCGCCCCCATGCCGTGCTCGACGAGGTCTTTGATCTCTTCGTGGACCTGGGAGCCCATGATGAGCAATTGGAGTTCCCCGTCGTCTACGGTTCCGGCCGCGACGGCTACGCCATGGTCGAGCCCGAGGACGAGCGCAAGGATCTGCGTCCGCTCTTCGACCTATTGCTGGCGAAGGTGCCGGCTCCCCAGAGCGATCTCGACGGCCCCTTGCGCTTCCAGGCCGCAACCCTGGAACACGACGACCACTTGGGCCGCATCGCGGTGGGCCGCGTCAGCCGCGGCGTCCTGCGCATGGGCGATCGCCTGCGCCCCTGTCACCCGGACCACGAGCCCGGCGCCCCGCTGACCGTGCGTTCGCTCCTGCGCCAGGAGGGCCTGCAACGCATCGCCGTCGATGAGGTTGTCTGCGGTGACATCGCCGTGGTCGGCGGCGTGGACGAAGTATCCATCGGCGACACCCTCTGCCCGCTGGACGCCCTCGAACCCCTGCCGGCCATCACCCTCGACGAACCGACGCTCTCCATGGAGTTCCGCGTCAACACCTCGCCCTTCGCCGGCCAGGAAGGCAAGTACGTCACCAGCCGACGCATCCTGGATCGGCTCGAAAAGGCCAGCGCCCGGGATGTGGCCCTGCGGGTGGGCCCCGGCAAGACTCCGGACGCCTTCAGCGTGGACGGCCGCGGCGTCATGCACCTTTCAGTGCTGGTGGAGAACATGCGCCGCGAGGGCTTTGAGTTCGCCGTCGGCAAGCCCCATGTAATCATCAAGGAAGTTGACGGCGTTTCATGTGAACCCTGGGAACGGGCCACGATCGAGGTCCCCGGTGACTCCGCCGGTCGCATCATCGACTACCTCGGCCGACGCCGCGGCGAGATGGTCCACATGGACACCGTTGGCGCCCTGGCCCAGATCGAGTTTCTGATTCCCGCCCGCGGCTTGATCGGAGCGCGTACCGCGCTTTTGACCCTCAGCCAGGGCGAGGCCATCCTCTCCCATGTCTTCGAGTGCTATCGCCCCGATGGTGGCCCCATCCCGCGGCGCACCAGCGGCGTCCTGATCGCCGATCGCGCCGGGGATTCAGTGGCCTACAGCCTGGACGGCCTGACGGATCGCGGGCGTTTCTTTGTCGCTCCCGGCGTCCCGGTCTACGAGGGCATGATCATCGGCGAGAACAACCGCGGCGAGGATTTGGATGTGAATGTTTGCCGCGCCAAGAAGCTGACCAACATGCGCGCCGCCGGACGGGACGACAATGTCAAGCTCCCGCCGCCCTTGGACATGTCCCTGGAGGAACTGCTGGAGTATGTGGAGGACAACGAGCTGCTGGAGGTGACGCCCACCAACCTGCGCCTGCGCAAGAACGTCCTGACGGAAGTAGGGCGCCGCAAGGAAGCGCGCCGCCTGAAGGTCTAGGAGTCCGTTGAAAAAGTCCCGTCGCGAGGCCAGCCAGCGGCACCAAGCCTGACGCAGCATCGGCGTTGATGGAGAAGCCGCAGTAGGGAGTTTTTTTGGCGGGCTCCTAGTCGCCGACGACGGCGGCCGCCGCCACGCGCTCAAGCACCGCGACGCGTTCCTCGTGGGTCAAGAGTAGGACCAAGTCCCCGGCCCTGGCCCAGGCCAGGGCCTGCTCCACCGCCGCGGGCTCGTCCTCGGCGTGGGAGAAGTTGGCCGCCACTGCCCCGGCGCGACGCAGTTCGTCCTCGATCATGGCCGGTATTTCGCCAAGTTCACGACCGCGCAGGTGCCCGGGCAACTCCTTGATGATGATGTGGTCCGGGCGTGAATCCCAAACGATGCGGGTCATGTCCCGGATGGAAGCCTCGTCCCGATCGCCGGCCTGCCCCAGGAGGATAAGTCGCCGCTCCGCCGGCAGCGCGGCGGCCATGGCGCACAGGGCTGAAACTCCATCCGGATTGTGGGCGAAGTCCACCAGTACGCGGGCACCGTTCACCGCGAACTCGTTGAGGCGTCCCGGATTGTCCTGGGGATCGCTGGCAAAGTCGCGCAACCCGGCGCTAATGGCCGCCGCCGGCAAACCCATTAGATCGGCGGCGGCCACAGCCGCCAGGGCATTGGCCACATTGTGGCGAGCGGCGCCACCCATGGTCATGGGAACCTCCCCCAACTCGGCAAGCACGCTGGGCTCCGGCTTTCCTGACCCAGCCGTTTCCGCTCCCGCGGCGCGCTGGAGAACAAGTTGCTCGCCGACCAAGTAGGCCGCGCCCCCGCCCCTTGCCAAGTGCTTCGCGAGAACGGCGCTATGGACATCCAGGCCAAACCAGATTATCTCCTGTTCCGGGGAGAGCAGGCGCTCGGCGGCGGCGACTACCTCGGAATCATCTCCATTCAAAACCACGCGCCGCGCCCCGCGCGTCACGATGAACTTCGCCTCGGCCAGCGTTTCCAAATCGGGCGTTCCCCAATCCCCCAGGTGATCGGCGCCCACATTCAACACCAGCGCCAAATCGCTGCGCTCCAGGGCTAGACCACGGCGTACCAGCCCACCGCGGGCCGTTTCCAAAAGGGCCACATCAACACGCCGATCGCGCAGGACATGCCGCGCTCCACCGGGCCCGGACCAGTCGCCCTCGTCCACGATCTCGTCACCGATGCGAATCCAATCGGTGGAACACAGCCCCGGTGTCAATCCCGCTGCCTGCACCATGCTCGCCAAGAGGCGCACCGTGGTGGATTTTCCGTTGGTACCTGTGACCGTCACATGGGGAATGTCGTGGCATTGATCGAAGTCGAAGCTCGCCACATCAGGCAACTCTGTCACGGGAAAGGTCCGCGCACCGCACCCGGCACCGACGGATGCCTGGTCATCATCCGAGAGAAATATCAGGCCTCGCGCATGAGCGGCCTCGCGCAATGCCAAGAGCTCTGGCCGCGCCTCTGCTGAAATGACGCCGCGCAGGCGCCCTACCGCCGCGCTGAAGGACTCTCCTTTGGGACAGCTCAAGCCATCGACCGCAGCCCCCAGACTTCCCAAGGCAGCGGACAGCGCCCACTCGTTGACTTCCGTCGCCGCATAGAGGGCATCCAAGGGCGCGCTAAACGCCAGGCGCAGGCCCCGGGCACCGCTCGCCTCGTCGGGCATTGCCATGACCTCACCCGTGCATTCGACTTCATCCTGCCAGCCGAGCGCCTCCAACATACCCCGCAGCTCTCGCCGCCAGGCACCGCGCACAGTTGCCGGAGTGGGCCCAGCGGCGCATTCCTCCGGGCTGAACACCAACTCCACCAGTGCCCCGGGACGCGCACTGAGCACATTGGGCCCAGGTAGGCGGCGGGAATCCTGCAGTCTCATCAGTCGTCCAGCTCAGCGCTGCGCGCCAGACGCACGCCGCGCTCATCACGGATCAACTCACCCATGTCCAAGGACAGATTCGGCAGGGTCGGCAACTCGGTGGCGGGAACAGCTGCGGCCGCGGCTCGGTCGCCGGCGTCCTTGCCATTCTCGGAACTGAACTCAGTTATCTGTTTCCAACAACGGTCGATATTGTCACCGAAGACCAGGATCAGATCGCCGGGCTGCGCCGCGAGCAGGGTCGCTTCCAAAGCAGCTGCTTCCTCGGGGATCAGTTGGATACTGTCCCCTGCAACCCCCTCATCCAACAGAACTTGACGCTGCAAAAGGGGCACCTCGTCACTGGCTCGGCCACGCAATTGGTCATCTCGTCGGCAGACGTAACTGTCAAACTCACCGGCGCACAAGCGGGCAATTTCCTTCAGGTCCTCGTCCCGACGGTCACCCGGACCGGCGATCACAACGGTTCGCTTGCCCTCTACCTCCATCAGCTTCACCATGCGCACCATGGCCTCCACCGCCGCCGGATTGTGGCCGTAATCGAGGATCACCTTGAAGGGATGATCGTCGCAGATGTTCATGCGGCCGGGGGCTTGGAAGTAGGTCATGTCGAAGGTGCGCAGACCGTGGCGGATCTCGTCCAAGCTAACGCCCATGCTGAAGGTGATGGCCGCGGCAAACATGGCGTTTTGCACATTGTGCATGGCCTTGCCGTCCAAGGTGGCGGGCACCAGATGAGACCAACACAGGGGCATGTGGGCGCCGCTGTCGTAGAGCGTCAGCATGTGGCCGGCCATGCCCTCCTCAAGCACCACCGCCCGACCACCGGCTAGGATGTGTTCGCGCACCAGCGGGTGGTGCTGATTGAGGGTCACGTAGCAAATGTGGTCCGCCTCCGTGGTATCAGCCATTTTGAGGCAATGTTCATCGTCGGCGTTGAGCACGGCGGCATCCCAAGCTGTCTCAACCACAATGCGCTTGACCTCGGCCAACTCCTCCAGCGTGTTGATGCCGCGCAGGCCAAGATGGTCTGAGGCCACATTCAGCACGGCCCCCACATTGCAGTGCCGATACCCCATGCCGCGGCGCAACAGACCGCCACGGGCCGTTTCCAACACCGCCGTGTCCACCGTGGGATCGCGCAGGACCATGCGCGCCGCGGCCGGCCCGGTCATGTCCCCTTCGACACTCTTGTGGCCATCAATATAAACCGCATCCGTCGTGGTCAGCCCCACCTTGCGCCCGGCGGACTTGAAGATGTGGGCGGTCATGCGCGCCGTGGTGGTCTTGCCGTTGGTGCCGGTGATGGCGGCAATGGGAATGCGCGTCGGCGCACCCGGGGGAAAGAGCATGTCCATGACGGGCCCGGCCACATCTCGCGCTTCCCCCTCACTGGGGGCCACGTGCATGCGAAAGCCGGGCGCCGCGTTGACCTCGCAAATCGCCCCGCCGTGCAGGCGGTGAGATTGGGAGATATCGGTGGTCAGAAAATCCACTCCGGCCACATCCAGCCCGATGGCCTTGACGGCACGCACGGCCATCTCGCGGTTGATGGGATGCACTATGTCGGTCACATCTACCGCAGTCCCTCCGGTGGACAGGTTGGCTGTGGACCGCAGATAGACCACTTCATCCATGGCGGGCACGCTCTGGGCTGTGTAGCCGACGGTCTTCAGCAACTCCTCGGCCTGATGGTCGAGTTCTAGGCGCGTCAGCACCTTCTCGTGGCCGATACCCCGGCGCGGATCGCGGTTGACATCTTCCATCAGGTCCTCGACCGTGCGCTCGCCATCACCCACAACATGGCCGGGCACACGCTTGCTGGCAGCCACCAACTCGCCATTGACCACCAAAAGGCGATGGTCGAGGCCCTCAATGTAGCTTTCGACAATCACGGCCCGACTGTGTTCCCGGGCCACACCAAAGGCGGCTGCAACATCGTCGGCTGACTCAAGGCCAATCGTCACGCCACGCCCGTGGTTGGCATTGAGCGGCTTGACCACCACCGGAAAACCGATCCGTGCCCCAGCCCTGGCGGCCTCGCGTTCGCTGTAAACCAGCTCTTGGCTCGCCACCGGCAGGCCCAGGTCACCGAGCAGTTTGTTGGTCTCCTCCTTGTCAGAGGCAATCTCGACGCCGATGTGCCGCGTCTCGCTGGTCACCGTCGCCTGAATGCGGCGTTGGTACTGGCCGTGGCCGAACTGCACCAGGCTGTAGCGATTGAGACGCAGCCAGGGGATGCCCCGTTGTTCGGCCGCGTTGACCAAACTCTGGGTACTCGGCCCCAAGGCCCGGCGCTGGGCAAAACGGATAAACTGGTCGCGCTCCGTGGCGAAGTCGAAATCAGTCGGTACGCGGGTGTCGCCGCGCAACTCCTCGGGCACCAAACTGGCCAGCAGCAAGAGGGCCAACCGTCCGGCCTCGACGCCGACCTCCTGGGCCTCGTATTCGTAGACCACGGAGTACTCGCCGGCCTCGCCGGTGCCGCGCGTGCGCCCAAAGGTCACATTGGCGCCGGCGATGTTCTGCAACTCGAGGGCCACATGTTCGAGGATGTGCCCCATCCAGGTTCCCTGGTCCTCGTTCAAGCGGCGCACGAAACCGCCGGCTTCGCCATATGAACAGCCGTGCTCCGCCAGACCCGGAAGCAACTCCAGCAAGGGCTCAGTGAACTCCGTCCCAAGTTTGGCCGAGGGCCAATCTTCGAGCAGCTCGAGATTCACCGTCAGACGGATGACGGGGAAGAGGGCGTAGAGATTCGGACCCAGGAACACGGAACGGGAAAGAACTTTCATGGGATCAACGCGGGGAACGGGGCGGGGCGGGGCGGGCTTCGCGGGTCAGGATATTAAAGGTGCCGCCTTCCACCAGCACATGCAGGCGGATATTGGTCAGGCAGACTGGCTCGTGGCGACGCGTGGAGTCCATGGTGGAATACTCCATCTCCGCCGCGTCAACAATTGTGATGGCGCCACTACCCATGACCTCCATCACGCGTTCGGGATTGATAAAAGCGGCCGTGTCTTCATCCAGTCCGATGCCGATGGGGCGCGGGTTGTAGGCCAGGGAGGTCAAGAGCCGCCCGAGACGATCGCGTTGACGGAAATGCTGGTCGACGATGATGCTGTGGGTCAGCCCCAGGCCCGGCACCAGGGTCACCATGTCGCTGCGCGGCGTGGCTCCCTCATCGCCGTAGGCAATCATGTGCTCGGCCATCACAGAAGCGCCGGCGGAAGTGCCGGCCACATGCAGGCCGGCATTGCGGTTTGCCTCGCGAATGAAGTCCGCCACCTCCGTGCCACCGATGGTCGTCGAGAGCCGCAGTTGGTTACCACCGGTGATGAAGACGCCGGTGGCACTGCGCAGGCGCTCTAACCAATCTGCTCGTTTGCAATCGGCGCGCGCCTCAAAATCCAGGCTGAAGACATCGGCCACGCCGAAGCCACCGAAGATGTCCAGATACTGCTCAGCCGTTTCGAGGAGCTGGGAAGCCGTTGGGATAACTGCGATGCGCGCCTGTGAGCCGCCGCAGATGGATGCGAAACGGCGCAAGATGGCCGCATCGCGAACCTTGTCCTCGGCACCGCCGATGGGGATAACGTAACCGCGTGTCACTGGAGATTGGGTTGGGTTGAGGGTGTTGATTGTTGAGGCGGGTCGCTTGCTGATCCCGAAAGATGTCCGTGCTGCGGGCAGTCCTCGCCAGAGTCCGGGGTGGCTTCAAAGCGCCCGCGCTTCCGGACCGCTCCGTCAAACACATGCCATTCGCCGCGGGCCATGACATGGCGCGCCCCGGCGTTTTCGTCGAGCACGATGAGGTCCGCGTCGCCGCCCGGCAGGAGACGCCCCTTGGAGGTCAATCCCAAGAGGTCGGCGGGGCTGGAGGGGAAGGCCGGCAGCACCGCTTCCGGGGCGCGGCCGCTCTCCAGCAGCTCGGCGATGGTCGCCAGCAAACCCAGGGCGTCGCCCACCTCCATGACGAGCAGACGGCCGGCATCGGAGAATGTGGGCAAACAGCCGCCACCATCGGAGCTGACCGTGAAACTGCCGGGAGGCAAGTCAGCATCCAGACACCTGGCCACGGCCTGGGCAGCGCTCAGACAACCGTCGCCCTGCTCCACTGGAAAGGCGCTGATGTCGATGGTGCAGCCGCGCCTGGCCAAGCAAAGGGCTTCCTCAAAGAGCTGCGGCCGCCGGTTCACATGGGTCGGTTGGAAGAGGCGCGCCGGGAGTTCGCTGGTATCCAAGGCCGCACGCAAGAGATCCAAGCCGCGCGGGCCATCCCCCAGGTGCAGGTGCAGCAGACCGGCCTTGCCCGCCAACATGGCGCCCACTTGCACATCGGCGGCCAGACGCAGGAGCTCGTCCAGGGTCGGTTGGCTGGAACGGAAATCACTGAGGGCCAGTTCGCCCAGTCCGAGGATGCTGTCGATGTGCGTCAGATCGCCGCGCACCGAACCAGTCAGAGTTGCCGGCGGCAGATGATAACCACCGGTCAGACACCAGGCCGATAGGCCCTCGGCACGCAGGGCGCGTACGCGCGCCAGGACTTCGCCCATGGTGCGCGTCTCCCCGTCCGTGCCCAACATGCCCACCACGCTGGTCACTCCGGCTCGGGTGTAGGCGGACAGGAGCGGCGCCGGCACGCGCGTCTCCGCGCCGGCCTCGCCGCCACCGCCGGTGATATGGGCGTGGCCGTCTATCAGGCCCGGGATGACCCGCGCCCCACCCAGATCATGCTCAGCCACATCGCCGTCATCACAGGTACGCGACAGAGGCAGCCCATCATCGGCCCCGATCCACAGGATGCGTTGGCCGCCGACGAGCATGGATACGAGGCCACGCTCCTGGGGCGCGAAGAGCTGGGCATTGCGCAGAACTGTGATCATCGCCGCAGAGTGTAGGCGCCGGCGCGGGTCTCGGACACCTCAGCCCTCTGAGAGGGAGAGCGCATAGTAGGCCAAGGCCCAGGCATCCAGGCGCGTGAACTCGCCTCCAGGGGCGCCGGAGTTGTCCTGGGCCAGGGATGGCATGGGCGTTCCAGCAATTCCGCACCAGATGCGGCGGAAGAGATCCTCGGGCTGACCGCCGCCGCGAAATACGCCCACGGTCAGATCCCGCGGCGCGATAAACCCGCCCCATTCGTCCTTGAGCAGCGCCTGGGTCTGGCCCTCTTCGTCAGTGCCAAAGGACGCGTTGCCAATGCCGCCGCCGTCTTCCCCGTGACAGGAGAAACAGTTGCCGCCATTGGGATCCAGGAACAGGTCCCGGCCCCGGGCCAAGAGCTCCGGCGTGGGCAGTGGCTTATCCGCCACCGCCAGGCCGGCCGCACCCTCCACCGCCTGCCAGTTGGTCCAGGCCTCCCGGTAAAGACGCGCACCGATTTCCTCCGGACGCACATCATCCATCTCCCACCAGGCCAACATCTTGCGTTCGACCTCCCCGCGCAGGGCCAGCAGGCGCACATACTCGACCAGGGCCGCGCGCTGAATGCGCGGCAGGCCGGCGAAGGTCGGCATGGCTGATCCCGGCAGGCCATTTGTCACCGAGCGCATGAGATCCGCGAGGCGCGGGGGGCTCGTGCCGCAGGTTGTCTTGAACTTGAAAATGCCGCGGCGGTGAACACGCGGGCGCGGCACCAAGCGCTCGGCGAAGAGTCCGTCGCCGCCGCCTGTGTTGCCGTGGCAGGGCGCACAGCGGGCGTCGTAGATGTCAGCGGCGCGGGCCAGGGAAAGCGCGTTTGTTTGATCCGGGTTGGGGTCGAAAACCTCGGCACCGCCCGAGAGGTAATCCGGCAAGCCGGGGACGGGGGCGAAACGCGGCGCGCCGCGGGTGCCGAAGAACTCCTCCAAAACGCCCTCGAACTCGATCAGCACATCTGGCACATCGTAGAGGGCGTCTTCGGTTTCCAGGGCCAGGGTCCAGGGCGTGTAATCCCCGTCCAGGCCGATGGCCGCGCCCTCGCCCTCAGAAGGCGCCGGAAGGGCGAGTTCATCCGAAGCGACTCCAGCTGGCTCCTCCGTGCGGCAACTGGTCCAGGATAGAAAGGCCAAAACGGCCAGCAGACCAGGGGCGAACCAGGTCGGCAGTAACATCCGTCCCGCGGCTGCGGGTTGTACTGAAGTGGAGCTAGACATGGCGCCGAGTGTAGCGCGCCGGACCGCGCGCGACGGGAGAATCCTCGGGGACAGGGACTTTTACTTGAGTCGTCCGTGACGCACGGCATCGCCCACCACCGCGGACAGGCGCGCCGTTTCGCTGACCGTTAACTGGCGGCCCCGGGCGGCGCAGGTGGGCTCCAAGAGGACCAACTCCTCATCCGTGGTACTCAGCAGCGCTCCGGGGGCTAGGCGTTCCAGAAAGGATTCCAGCAGGGGTTGGGCCCGGGCCAGGTCACCGTCGAGGGTTCCGGGCTCAGACTCCCCCTCGATTCCATAGAGGTGGTCGTGGAGCGCCGGGAATGCTTCCGGGTCCGTGAAAAGGCTGACGCACCAACCGTGGTCAAAGGACTGCGGGCCCAGGCTCTCAAGGGTCTGTGTTGTGATCGTGGGCAACGCGCGGCCGGTGAGGCGCGCGGCCTCGCAGAGGGCTCGGTTCAACTCGTTGGTCACCGGCCCTTCCAGGTCCAGGGCCGTGACCCGGCGCCCGAGCACGGTGACCTCAAAAAGCATGGGAACGAGTTCCGCGACAGAGGCCCCAAAGTACAGGCTTTGCCCGCCGGCCTTGAGCTCCGGGCGCAGGTCCACGGCATGGGCCAGACCCGTTTCCCAAATGGCGCGCACCTGTTCCCGGGGAAAAAAGGCCGCCCCGCCCTCCCAGCAGTGGGCCTCACCGAGGGCACGCCAATCGAGATCCCCCTCGAGGACCCCCAAGATCACACCTAGCAGACGCTCGCCCATACATTCATTGTCCGCCAAACCGGTGGCACCGTACCAGACCAAAGTACGTCGCATTAGCAATTGAGAACGGGGTGACGCTGTCCGCTTGCCAGTCGCCCCGGCAATTGTCCTACAATCCGCATCCTTGAGATCCATGAACCCCAACCCCCTCGACCAATGATCGCCCTCAGCGCAGTCCTGCTCAGCCCCCTGCTCCTCTCGCCCGCCACGCCGCTCGCTCAGGAAACGGCGCCGGCGAAAGAGGCCGACTTCGTCCTGGAGCCGCGCAGCAAGTACCCCTTCCCCATCGAGTTGGTGCCGCCCTCGCTCAAGGCACCCCAAACTCTGTGTGGCACCGCCATCCGCACCAAGACCTTCCTGCAGATCAAGGTGCACGCCTTCGCCATCTACGCCGACGCCCCGGCCATGGCCCGCGACCTGGCGGCCTGGAAGGGGATCGAGTCCAAACAGCTTGAGAAAGACCGCTCCTTCTACCAGGCCATGTTGGAGGACAACTTCGACAAGACCCTGCGCATGGTTCTGTGCCGCAATGTGAACAGTGAAGACATGCGCGAGGCCTTCGACGACGATCTCGGCCCGCGCGTCAAACGCGCCGGCGAGGAACTCGAGATGCCCGGCGGCGTGGAAGCCCTCAAGACATTCAAGAGCTTCTTCAACCTGGACAAGATCAAGAAGAAGACCGAGTTCATCTTCACCTGGCACCCGGGCGGGACCCTGTCGTCCTCCATCGACCGCAAGCCCCTGCCCGACATCGAGAACAAGGCCCTGTGCTGGGCGCTCTTCGACATCTTCCTCGGCGACAAGCCCATCGAGAAAAAGGGCAAGAAGACCGTCATGGCCCGCGTGCCGGAGATCCTGGCCATGACCAGGCCAGCCGCCCCGCGCCCGGCGGAAGCCTCCGGCGAGAAAGCCGCTGGCAAGTAGGAGTCAGCGACTCCCGGCCTGGCGCCAACTGGTCGCCGGACTACCGAGACACATTCAGCGAGCCTGCGCATTCAGGACGACATCCAGCGAGCGCAGGCCCGGTGTCATATGAACCAGGCGACTGGTGTGGGCAATGACCCGCAGCCGCTTTTCACCTGGCGTATTCTCCAACACCCAGGCAATGACACCCACGGTTTCATCCGAGGTGACCAGGATGTCTAGCGTGCCAGCGGGACTCCACGCTATCATCCCATCGGTCACAGCTCCGCGCTCTGCATAGCGCTCCACATCCTCCGGCGGTTGGCACTTGACCTTGACCAGCTGTCCGGCAGCGGCGGGCTCTGCCATGCGCAAGATCAGGCGTCGAAAATCTCCGGTCAGTTCGGCGGACTGGCCGGCGGCGGCCCGACCCAGGTTGCCATTGACAACATCCTGACCTGGATCGCCGGCCACTGCGGTCAGCGCGCCCCGGGCGCCGTCGGCATCTTCCTTTCCCGATCCGGGCCAGGGGCTCAACTGCACGCCCCCCCGTTCGCTTTTCACGAGCTCGGGGGAGACACCGGAGAAGCGCGCCGTCACGGTGTAGTCCCCGGGCCCCAGACCCGCGAACAGAAATGCTCCGGTTGCATCTGTCCAGGCCTCGCTCCGCTCTAGACCTTCGGAGACTTGAGACTCGCCCGTCCACCAGGCAGAAGAAACGCGGCCCGCCACCAAACGCAAGTGTGGCGCGGGCGCCCCGGAGAGATCCAGGACACGCCCGCGGAGATAACAGGGCCCACCGAGTACCACATCTCCAATGTCAAGACTGGCACCCACGGACGGCAACGGCCATTCCCGACGCAAGCGACCGACCCGCACTTGGCGCACATCGAGCAGGAAGCGCTCGCCGGCGCCGGCCCCCACGGCAAAGCGCCCGTCTCCTCCCGTGCGCATGGCCGCCTGCCCCACCGACGCGACCAGGCGGCCTTGGGCATCAAGGGCTAGGAGTCGCACTCGGGCCCCGGCCACGGGCTGCCCAGCGGAGGTGACCACACGGCCAGTCACGGTTCCCCCTGGCGCCAAGCGCAGCATGGCCCGCAAGACGCTCTCTCCGTTGCCGCCGTCCGCGCCCGGCAGGAAGCGCGCCGTGGCGCTCTGATAACCTGCGGCTCGCCCACGGGCTTCCAAGCGGTCGACCTGGAGTTGGACAGCGGCGGGCCAGGGAAACGAGAAGCGGCCAGCGTCATCGGAACTGGTGGCCCCCAGACGACGAACATCTTCCTGGGAAATGCTGTAGAGCTCCACGGAAGCTCCAGCCAGGGGGCTGCCATTTGTGTCCACGAC
>NYXZ01000126.1 GCA_002686595.1 Planctomycetota bacterium
CAGGGTGTGCTTGTCGACGACGACGCCGTAGATGTCGCGTGCCGCCGCCA
This sequence comes from Planctomycetota bacterium, assembly GCA_002686595.1. Taxonomy (GTDB): domain Bacteria; phylum Planctomycetota; class UBA1135; order UBA1135. The sequence continues at coordinate 51 of NYXZ01000126.1, forward strand.
CGGAGATCAGCTCGTCACGCACCTCCTGGGCCACCTTGTGCGCGGCGCGCTCGTGCGGGTTTCCGTAACCGCCTCCGCCGCCGGCCTGCTGAACATAGAGCGTGCCCGTGGGCACACCTGTGACCAGGTCCTTGCTGGTGGGGGTGATCACCTGGCCATCTGGCCGGTGGAGTTCAATCTTGTTCAAGGTTCCGTCGCCACCGCCGTCCAAGCCAAAGGCGGCTTCCTCGTCGCCGTCGCCGAAGGTGACCAGCTCCAGGTCCTCGCCGCCCATGACAAAGTGTGTCTCCACGCCCAAGCCTCCGCGCTGACGCCCCGGGCCAGCGGAATCGATCAGGTACTCGTGGCGCAGCAAGCGGTGCGGGGTCTGTTGTTCAAACATCTCGTAGTCCTGGTCCAACAGGCCACCAGAGGCATCGATCATGCCGATGTGGTCATAGCCATCAACATCAGTCATGGCCCCGGAGCCGCCCTTGAGACCCATGAACATGATGTCGACGAAGGTGTCTCCCTTGCGCGGGTCGTGGCCGCTGGAAAGGGAACACAACAGGTTGTTCCACCCGGCGGTGACCCTCGTGGGGATGACTGGCGCCAGGGCGCGCATGATGGCGTCGGCGTTGGGTGGGCAGAGGTGGTTGCCAAAGGTCGTCGCCGCCGGATAGGAGGCGTTCAGCAGCGTGCCCTCGGGGATGATGATTTCGATGGGCTGAATCATCCCGTGGTTGTGGGGGATGTCCGGGTTGACCATCTGCAGGAAGGTCAAGAGCGTGGCCGAGGCGCTGGAGGTGTAGGTGCCGTTGACGAACCCGTTGGTCTGGGCGTCCGTGTCCGAGTAGTCGAACACAATGCGTTCGTCCTCCACGGTGATCTTGACTCTGATCGTGTACTTGGAACCAGGGTTCTTGCCGTCGAAGAAAACCCGACCGTCACCTTCATAGGTGCCATTGGGGATGGCTCTGATCTCGGCTTCCATCATGCGCCGGGTAGCGGCGAAGAGATGCTCTTTGTGGGCCTCGAAGACTTCCAGGCCATACTTTTCAATCAGCTCCACCAGGCGTCGCTCGCCCACGGTGCAGGCGCCGATTTCGGCCCGCATGTCCTCCTGGACGATGTCCAGGCGGATGTTGGCGAAGATCAGATCCCAAATGTCCTGGCGTAGCACCCCGCGTTCAATGATCTTGATGGCGGGGATGCGCAGGGCTTCCTGCCAGACTTCCGTGGCATTGGGATTGTAGCCGCCGCGCACGGCGCCACCGATGTCGGCCATGTGCCCCTTGGTGGCCGACCAGGCCACCAGGGTTTCCCCGACGAAGATCGGTTTGAAGGTGGCCACATCGTTGTTCTGGTTGCCGAGGCTGAAGACATCGTTGTGGAAGAAGACATCACCAGGGAAAACATTGCCCTTGAACTTGTCGGCGATGTGGGCGCACACCGGCCCCAGGGAGAAGCTCAGGATTGGCAGGTTCTCGGTCTGCTCCAACATGCGCCCTTCGGCGTCATAAAGACCCGTGACGAAATCCTTCGCCTCGCACAGGATCGGAGAGCGCGTGGTCTTCTCCATGCAGATGCTCATCTCGTCGGTGAAGGCCTTCAGGGCCCGTCCGATGATGGAGACCAGTACCATGTCCACGGCGGGATCCAACTTCATGAACTCGCCTCCTGACGGGTTAGTACCAGGGAACGCCGTGCGTCCATGGTGGCCGTGAAGGACGCGCTGATAAAAACCGTTGTGTCCACGCGCTCCACCAGTGCCGGGCCGGGAATCAGATTGCCGGGGACCAGTTCATGCCCATCGTAAATCGGGACTTCCTCGAAGGTGTCCCGCTCCGGCACGAAGGCGCGGCGCAGGCCCTTGGCGGCGCCGCTGGGATCCGAGCTGCCAGTGGGATGGATGGGCAGGGGCGGTTTCTCCGTACGACCCAGGGAACGCACGCGGATGTTGATCAGTTCCAGCTCCGTGCCTTCGGCGGAAAGGTCGTAGCCGTAGAGCCGGTTGTGTTCACCGTGAAAGGCGCTCGCCAAGGCTTCCAGGTCGCCGCGGTTCAAGGCCTCGCGGTCCACCGCCACCGTAACTTCGTGGTATTGCTTGAGGTAACGCAGGTCCAGCAGCACGCCATGGGAGCGTTCTTCGGCCGCCACTCCCTCCGCCGCCAGATGAGCCTCACCCTCGGCCACCATCTCGTCCACGAGTTGCTTCAAACGGACGCCATCCAGGGCGCCGAAGCGACAGACATAGGAACGCAGGTAATCGTGTTGCAAGTCGCAGCGCAGCATGCCGGCGGCGCACAAAACCGAGGCCGTGGGGGGGATGATCAGGCGCGGCATGCCGAGTTCAAGGGCAATCATGCAGCCGTGCAAAGAGCCGGCCCCCCCGGCCACCACCATGGGGAACTCGCGCGGGTCGAGGCCGCGCTTGACGGTGACCTCGCGCACGCCGTGGGCCATATTGGTGTTGATCACCCGGTACATGCCGGCGGCCGCCTGCTCGGTGTCGATGGCCTGGGGTGCGGCGATGTACTCCGACACGGCTTGGTGGGCGGCGTCCCCATCGAGTGGCATTTTCCCGCCCGCGAAGGATGACGGATCCAAATAGCCGAGGACTACATTGGCATCGGTGGAGGTGGGCCGCTGACCGCCACGGCCATAACATGCCGGGCCCGGAGCCGCGCCGGCGGATTCCGGCCCCATGCGAAGCAGACCGCCTTCATCCAGCCGTCCAAGGGAACCGCCGCCGGCGCCGATGGTCGTGATGGCCAGCATGGGCAGGGCGATGCGCAGGCGATCGAGTTCGCTCTCGGCATACATTTCCGCCTGGCCCCCGCGCACCAGCGAAGCGTCGAAGCTCGTGCCGCCCATGTCCACCAGGATGCAGTCATCACCGGCGTAGGCGGCGGCCCCGGCTGGACCACCGGCGGGGCCCGAGAGCAGGGTGGTGGCCGGACGCTCTTGCACGACCTCGGGACGGGCCACTCCACCGTTGGACTGCATGATCAAGAGCACGCCCTCGAAGCCGAGGGTTGCGAGCTTCTCCGTCAAGCTCTCCAGGTAGCGCTTGAGGATCGGCCCGACATATGAGTTGAGGACCGTGGTTGAAACGCGGTTGTAGAAACGCACCGTGGGTAGCACGGCGCTGGAAACTGACAGGTAGGCCTGCGGCAACTCCTCGCGCAAGACGCGGGCGGCCTGGGCCTCGTGGCGTGGGTCGGCGAAGGAGTTCATGAAGCACAGGGCCACCGCTTCCACTTGCGCCCCGCGCAGGATGCGCGCCGCCTCGCGCACATCGTCCAGGTTGAGGGGTTCGAGCTCATCACCCTTGTGGTCCAGCCGTCCGCGCACCGGGCGCCGCAGGTGGCGCGGGACCAGGGGCACTATGTTCTCGAAGCGGTTGTTGTACTGCTCTTCGCGGATGCCGCGGCGCATCTGTAGGGCGTCGCGCACGCCGCAGGTGGTCACCAGGCCCGTGCGGGCGCCGCCGCGGGTCAGGGCCGCGTTGGTCGTCACCGTCGTACCGTGCACGACGGTACTCACCCGCGCGGCGAACTCCTCCGGCGTCAGATCGAGGGAGGTGGCGATGGCCCGCAACCCGTTCTCCACGCCCTCGGATGGATCCGCTGGGGTCGAGAGGGTCTTGAAGGTGTCCACGGCTCCGTCCGAGGCCCACAGGAAGAGATCCGTGAAGGTCCCGCCCACATCGATTCCGAGCTTGTAGGTACTCATCTGTTTTGGGCCGCCCCGGAGATGGCCTCGAGTTGGCTCGCGGCGGTCCGGCCCGCGTCGAAGGCGGCCAGGTTCAGCGGGCGGAAGACAGGCCGGCCGGCGGCCGCCAGCACCGAGCGCATTTGATCCGCCGGGAGCGGCAGGGCGTCCAGGCCGACCAGGGTACCGAGCATGGCCGCGTTCAGGGAACGGGGGGAGCCCGATTCGCTGGCCAGGGCCGTGGCATCCAGGCCGTAGACCTCGCCGGCGGCGGCGGCCAGAGGCCCCAGGAGCTGGTCAACGGAGGGGTAGGAGTCGCCGGCCAGGGTTTGGCTGAAGGGCGTCACCGGGGCCCGGTTGACCAGGGCCAGGGTGTTTTCGTGAATCCGGGACAGGGCGCGCAGGGCCTCCAGGGGTTCCAGGGCCAGGAGGACATCGGCCTGGCGGCGGGAAACGAAGCCCGTGCTGCCGGGGCCGATGACAACCGTTGACTCCACGCTGCCGCCGCGCTGGGAGAGGCCATGGATTTGGCCGATGCGCACGTCCAGGCCGCTGTTCAGGGCGGCCTGGCCGATGTTGCGGGCGGCGCTCAGGACCCCCTGGCCACCGACGCCCACGATGAGGAGGCGGGTGGTCTCCATCAGGAAACACCTCCGGGGCCATCAGCGCCGGGCCCTTGGTCGAGGTCCTGGGCGTAGACCGGGTAGATGGCCTCGTTGGGACAGAACTCGGCGCAGACACCGCAGGACACGCACAGGTGCGGGTCGATTTCGATGGCCGCGTCATCCAAGTAAAACGCCGGGCAGCCGAACAGGTCCAGGCAGGAGCGGCAGTTCCCGCACAGGCCGCAGATCATGCAGCGGGCAGCCTCGGCCCTGGCGGCTTCCTCGGTCAGGGTGCCCACCACTTCATTAAAGGTGGCATGGCGCTCTGAGTCCTCCAGTTCCGGGGGCCTGCGGCGCTGGCCGCGACCATCCGAGCGGTCAGTGCGTTCGACGCCGGGACGGCCGGGGGGAGGATTGGTGGTGTTGGGGGGAATGGGGGGCGGAGGCGAGGCGGCCCGGTCGCCACGCAGGGCACAGTCCAAACCCCAGGCCGCGCGCAGACCCGCTGCGATGGAGCCCGTGACCGTCCCCTCGCCACCGGTCAGATCCCCGGCGGCGAAAAGGCCCTCGCGGGAGGTGGCCCCTGTATGAGGGTCAATAGACAGGTAAATGCCATCCATGTAAAGGCCTCCCCCCTCTAGCAGGTCCCGTTCTGGGACCTGTCCCACGGCGAGGATCAGGAGGTCTGCCTGGAGTTCCGTGGCGCTACCTTCGAGCTCGTCGAAGCTCGCCGGGTCGAGGATGCCGGTTGTCCTTGGCTTGACGCTGACGATTTCCACCTGTCCGGCCAGCAGGCGCCTGACTCTGGTGCGCTGCCTGAACTCCACGCCTTCGGCCTGGGCTTCGGCGATTTCCTCGCTGATGGCGGGCATCTCCGAGCGTTCTTCCAGGCAAGAAACGGTCACCGAGGCCGCTCCCCGGCGCAGGGCGGTGCGGGCCGCATCGATGGCGGAGTTGCCGCCTCCGATGACCAGCACATGGGAAGCAGCCGCGGCTTCCTCCTCCCCCAGCCAGGTCAGAGCATCCGCGACCTGCGGCGCGCCGCCAGCGCCCTCTCCCTCGGGACTGTCCACTGCCAGTGGTATGTCCAGGCGTCTGCCCTGGCCAGCCCCCAGGGTCAGGAGCACGCCATCGTATTCAGCCATCAGGCTGTCAAGTTCCAGGTCAGCGCCCAGGCTGCGCCCGCCGTGGAAGCGGACGCCCATTTCCATGATGCGCTCCACATCCCGCTCCAGGGCCTCCAGCGGCAGGCGATAGGCTGGAATGCCATAACGCAAGAGACCGCCGGCCTGCTCCCGGGCGTCAAAGAGGTCCACGATATAACCCCGGCGGCGCAGGCCATGGGCGGCGGCCAAGCCCGCCGGCCCGGCGCCAACTAGCGCCACGCGGCCTCCGTGCTCCGCCTCGCAGCGGGCTGACTCCGGCGCCAGGGGGAACTCCTCCTGCCCGGCGGCCCAGTCCATGACGAAGCGCTTCAGATCGTTGATGGCCACGGGCTGGTCCAGGTCGCCGCGCACGCAGACATCCTCACAGGGCCGATGGCACACGCGGCAGACGGAATCGGGCAGGGGCAATCCGTCGAGGATCAACTCAAGGGCCTGGGCGTAGTCGCCGGAGGCGATGTGGGCGGCGTAACCCTGGATGCAAAGGTGCAGCGGGCAGAGGCTGGCGCAGGGAGCCGTGGTCGGCCTTTCGCCTCGGTGGGTGGCGACCGTTCCCGGTTTGCAGCTGCCACAGGAGTCAGCTCCGCCAGAATCGCAGGCCCCGGGCTGGATGACCTCCAGGGATCTGGCGCGGGCCATGGCGCGCTCGAAGGGGGCCAGGGTTTGCTGGTCACAGCGCTGTCCGGCGTCCTCGCGCCCACAGGTGCGGCAGAGGTCCTGTGAAATGGCGAAGGTGGTTGGCTGGGGGGCCGTGCCTGAACTTGAGTCAGTTGTGCCCGAGCCAGTTGCGTCCGAGTCAGGCGCCGTGCCGGGAGCCGCTTCCCGGGGTGTGTCCGGTGCTGAGGCCACGCCCCCGGCGGAGATGACGCGACCCAGGGAAACCGGGCAGGGACGGCGCGTGATAACCACCGTTGGGCCGCTCTGGTCCCGCGCCCTTTGGAAGGCAGCTAGGGCCGCGGGCAGGTCTTCCGGGTCGACGGTTTCGATGTGCGTCACACCCAGGGCACGCACGATGGTCTCAATGTCCGTGGCCGAGCGGGCACGTCCGGTTTGGACCAGGGCCGCGACGGGCGTGGACGGGCTCTCCTGGAAGCCCGTCATGGCGGTTACTTCGTTGTCGAGGATGACCGTCAGGGTGTCGGCGCCTTGGCGCACCGTGTTCAAGAGGGCCGGCATGCCCGAGTGGAAGAAGGTGGAGTCGCCGATGAAGCCCACCGTTTTCTCGCCCGTGGTGCGGGCTACGGAGGCGGCTAGGGTCAGGCCGGCACCCATGCAGAGGAGTGCGTCGCCGGTGCTGAGGGGGGCTCCGACGCCGAGGGTGTAGCAGCCGATGTCGTTGAAGTAGAGCGTGTCGTCGCCGAAGACGGTGCGGACGGCGAAGAATGTGGAGCGGTGGGGGCAGGCGGCGCAGAGGATTGGGGGGCGGACTGGGAGGTCACCTGGTTTTTGGTCTGCGCAGGGTAGGGGCTGGGCTTGGGCTTGGGCCTGGGCTTGGGCCTGGGCTTGGGCCTGGGCCTTGGATTGGAGGGTTGGGGCGTGGGGGGATGGGTTTGTCCCCCCCCCAGCCCCCCCCAAGGGGGGGGAGATTATGGCGGCCCGTGGCTCGGCTTGCGCACCGGGGGAGATTATGGCGGCCCGGGGCTCGGCTTGGGCATCGGGGGAGATTGTGGCGGCCCGTGGCTCGGCTTGGGCTTCGGGGGAGATTGTGGCGGCTCGTGGCTCGGCTTGGGCATCGGGGGAGGTTGCGGCGGCCTGTGGCTGGGCGCGGGCATCGGGGGAGGCGGGGGAGGCTTGTGATGGGGCGCTGGCGGGGGGGTCTAGGTAGGTTTGGATGGCCCTGTCCAGGAGCGGGGGGTCGTACTCGTGGTAGCTGGGGAGGTGGCCGGTGCGTTTGCCTAGGATGCGAATATGGAGGGAATGTAATGAGCAGAAGGCGCGCAGATGGTCCTCTAGGAATGGTGAGAGCTCCTCTACTACCAGCAGTTCTTCGAGGCCTTGGAGCTGGTCTGCCAGCCAGGAATCGGGGAGGGGATAAACGGCGGTCAGGCTGAGCAGGGGGATCGTGTCGGTCAGGCCGCGGGCTTGGAGGACATCGGCACAGGTGGCGGAGGGGACGCCGGCGGCCAGGATGGCGCGGGTGCCGTGGGCGGGGCCTCGGCGGTGATTGAGGGAGGAGTCGTTGATCGCGGAGCTAGCCGCGGCCAAGCGTTCTTCGATCCCGACCCGCAGGCGGCGGGCGTTCTGGGGCAGGGGCAAGAGGCGCGCTGGGTCGCGCTGGAAGCCCAGGGGATGGCGTTGGTCGGGGGCCAGGATGGGTCCCAGGGTGACCGGGGCGGAGGTGTGGCAGAGGCGGGTCGTGGGGCGCAGGAGCACGGGCAGGCGCGAGGCCTCGGAGAGTTCGAAGGCCACCCGGGTCGCGTGGAGGGCTGCTTGGGGCGTGGGCGGGTCGAGGACCGGCAGGTGCAGGAAGTCGCCTAGATGGCGCTGGTCCTGCTCGTTGGGGCTTGTCAGGCAGGAGGGGTCGCCGCCGCTGACGATCACCATTCCGGCGGTGGTGCCCATGTAGGGCATGGTGGAGAGGGGATCGCCGGCGTAGAGCAGGCCCAGGTGTTTCATGGCCACGATGGACCGGGCGCCCGCCAAACAGGCGCCATAGGCGCTCTCCAGGGCGATTTTCTCGTTGACTGAATACTCGAAGGGAATGCCCAGGGCCGGGGACAG
>NYXZ01000127.1 GCA_002686595.1 Planctomycetota bacterium
GATGGGGATCTTTTGGAAGAAGCCAAAGGCGTTTTCCTCGATGTCCTTTGTATCCGGATCGTCCCCACCGGCGATGAAGACATTGATGCGCCGCATCTTGTTGTCCACCCACTGCTCGAAGCGCTTGACTGTGGTCAGTTCCTCCTGGGGCGCGGTCCCGCGGGCAGCGGACTCCTGATCGAGCAGAAGCGCGGGCCCGGCGGGGGCCTTGGCCGGGCTCGGAGCCTCGACGGTCATGGTGGTTCCGATGGGGGCGGGGGCCCCGGTGGGAGCGGTGAAGACGGGCGTCTCGCTGGCAACGGCGGGGGCGGGCGCGGCGAGAAGGGCGAGGAGCAGGATGGCTGTAGGCATGATTTGGCGGCGGGGAGGAAGGCGCGACAGGGGCCGGGCCGGTATTCCGTGGGCGAGATCCTGCCAAAGGCCCGACCCGGGTTGCAATCGGTGGGGCTCGCCCAGATATGCGAGATGGCCCATTGAAGCCCGGCCGCGCTATCCTGGCGGCCATGATTACCAGCCGATTCCACGCGCCCCTGGCTTTTTGTGTCCTCGCCGCCGTTTTCGTTTCCCAGGATGCCAGTCCAGAGCGTGAAGGCTGGAGCCAGGAGGAACTGGAGCGCATCTCCCAGGAGATTCGTGTGGAGTTGGAGGGCTACCGTGGGCGCAAGGGGAGCGGGCCAGTGGCTGTCGAGTTGACAGATGGCCCGGGTTTCATGGCCTATGCCCAGCGGCGCCTTGAGGCGACCGAGACGCCCGCGGACATCCAGGCCTGGCAGGATACCTGTGTCATGCTCGGCCTGATTCCCGCGGACATGGATCTGATGGAGGTCACCCTGAAACTCATGGAGGGCCAGGTGGGCGGTTTTTATGACCCGGGGCAGGACACTTTCTACTTGATGGAGAACTACACCGGCGGCGTGGCCAAGATCATCATCGCCCATGAACTGACCCATGCCCTCGACGACCAGTGGTTCGACATCGACGGTACGCTGGAGTCCCTCGGCGGCAACAGTGACGCGGAGCTGGCCTACCAGGCGGTGGTGGAGGGCAGCGGTGTTTCGGCCATGAACCGTTGGACCATGGAGCACATCGCTGAGCTCAACCTGGCGGACATTGCCGCTGCCCAGGCCGGTTCACAGGAGGCCATGGCCAATGCTCCGCCGGTGATCTGGAAGCCGCTGATGGCGGTCTACTTGCGCGGAGAGTCTTTTTTGAGGCGCACTTCCTCGGTGATGAACATGACCATGGCCACTGCCGAGGCCGCGGATGTGGCCCGTGTCTTTGCTGCTGTGCCGCGCTCCAGCGAACAGATTCTGCATCCGGAGAAGTACTGGGATGCGGAGCAACTGGATGAGCCCCTGACTGTGCGCGTGGATGTTGGCGAACTGCCGGCTGGATGGCGCGTGGTCACGGAGGACACCCTCGGTGAACTATCCCTGGCCTTGGTGGTGGAGCCCTTTGCGAAGCGCCGGGGTCTGCAGTTGAACAATCCCATGGCGATCATGGGCGTGCGCTACACGGGGCCGGCAACGGAGGGTTGGGGCGGAGACCGCTTGGTGTTGCTGGCCAAGGATGGGGCGCGGGTCCTGTTCCTGGCGAGCGAGTGGGATCGGCCGCAGGACGCCGCGGAGTTCTACGAGGCGCTTTCAGGGCTGCGGGAGGACTTGGAAAAACGCCTGGCGAAGGCCGCCGGGGATGGCCCCAGTGGCCTACAGCTGCGGCGCGGCCGCGAAGGGGCTCACGTGCGGTTGGTCACCTGGACGGGCGTGGGCGAGGAGCAGGTGGCGGAGTTGCTGGCCGCGTTCGAGGTTTCCGTGGAAGCGGGGGGCGAGTCGGAGACTCCCACTGGTCATCGCTCACCGGGGGGAGCAGAAAAGCAGTAGACCGTCAGCCAAAGACCGCGCGCACCTGGGCAGCGGGCCGCGGCAGGCCTCCGGCGATGCGACCGGCGAAGATGAAGACGCCTTCGATGCGCAGCCCGGGGCGCGGAGGCGCGAAGCCATCCTCGCGCAGCTGCCAGGGACTGGTGAAGAGGTGCAGGGGACGGCCCGGAGCGTCGATTTCCAGCAGGTCCACGGCATTCCCGGTGAGCGAGTTGCGCAGGTGATGCACGGCGCGCAGGCGGGCGGAGATGTGCATGGCACCGCCGGGGGAATGGGCGTCGGTCAGGGGCATCAAACGCGCTCCGTGGGGCCTTTCCAGCACGCCCTTGGTCGCGCCGCCGTCGTTGGCTCCGAGGTAGTCCACGGCCAGGGCATAGCCGGTGCAACTGACGCCTACCACATGACCGGCCGCCAGCCGGCGGGGCAGGCGCCGGGCGTCGTTGACCCAGGTGGCCATGCGATAGGCGCCGGGCAGGCGGCTGTCCTCACCGGGCGTCGGTGGGAAAGCCCAGCCACGGAGCAGGGCGTCATGGGGCGCGTCGGGGGCTCCGCGCAGGGTGTCAATGGCCAGGCGCATACGATGGGCGTCGCGATAGTGGGGCGTCAGGGTCCAGTGGACCTCGTCTTCGTCGCGGTCCATACGCAACTCCAGACCGCCGCCGAGGGCCAGGCGCAGGTGGTCCTCGGGGGCTCCGCGCCAGGGAGCAGACTCGCCCTCGCGCAGGATCCGCTGTTCCAGTTCCCGGCGCGGGAAGTCCGGGGGCACGCCGACACATTCGAGCAAGTATTCCACAGGTGGAGTTTCGCTCCACCCGCGGACCGGCGCAAGCATGGCGAGGACCTGCGTGGCGCTGACCTGGGGCGCTGGCCTGGGGTCAGGATCCGGGATGTGGGTTTGGGGCGAGGACCTGGCGCGAGGTGGTTGTCTAGCAGGTTGGGGATTGGAGCCGGTTCTCGATAGGATAGGTGCCCGCGCCCACTCCAGACCAAATGCCTAGACTCACCATGAAGCGACTCCTCCTGTGTTCCCTGGCCCTGCTCACCGCCTGCCAAGTCCTGCCGGCGCCCTCCCCGACGGCGCGCTTTGGCGGACGGGCCACCGTTCACAATCCACGTCTCAGCGATTTCGATGTGGAGCATTACTCCATTGAGTTGGCCCTCGATCCCCGCGCCCGCTCCTTCGCAGCTCGCTGCACCGTGCGCCTCCACGCGAGCATTGACGGCCTGGAGAGCGTGGCCCTGGACCTGGCAGGTCTCGAAGTCAACGCCGTTCACGATGGTGCCCTGCGCGAGCTTTCCTATGAACACAGTGGCGGCCAGCTGGACATTGCCCTGGCCCAGCCCCTGGCCCAGGGCGATTTCATTGAACTGGCTGTGGACTACGCGGGTCTGCCGCAAAAAGGACTGTGGTTCGCGGGCGAGCGCGAGGGCGCCGCCACCCATGTCTTCACCCAGGGTGAGTGCGAGGATTCCCACTGGTGGTTTCCCTGCTGGGATTTCCCCTCGGATCGCGCCACCAGCGAAGTGCGCGTGACCATGCCGGCGCACTGGACTTCGGTGGCGGCCGGCGAGTTGATCGACAGCACCAAGACTGAAGTCACCCGCACGGATCACTGGCGCATGCCCACGCCGCACCCGGCCTACCTGACCACTCTGGTGGCCGGAGAGTTCGTGGTTCAGGAAGGCGAATGGGATGGCATTCCCCTGCTCTTCTTGGCGGCGGAAGAAGACCAGCATTTGATGGAAGCTGCCTTTGCGGAAACCGACGAGGCCCTGGCCTTCCTCTCTGAGGTGACGGGCAAGCGCTATCCCTACTCCAAGTACAGCCAGGCCTGCGTGGACAACTTTCCCTTCGGCGGCATGGAAAACATCTCCGCCACCACGCTGACCAGCAATGTCCTGACTGACGAGCGCGGACGGCGAGATCGCGCGGCAACGGGGTTGGTTGTTCACGAAGCGGCCCACCAGTGGTTCGGCGACCTGATGACCTGTCGCGACTGGTCACACATCTGGCTCAACGAGGGCTTCGCCACCTACATGACGCTGCTCTACTTCGAGCGCACGCGCGGCGTGGATGAATACCGGGCGCGTTTGCGTCAGGCGCAGCAGGCCTACATGGCGGGGGACCAGGGCGCCAATCGGCGCCCGACGGTCCACAACATCTACCGCGATCCCATGGACCTGTTCTTCGGTGGTCATGCCTATCCCGGCGGTGCGGCCCGGCTGCACCTCTTGCGCGAGGTCATGGGCGATGAGGCCTTCTTCGCTGGCATTCGGCGCTATGTGGGTGACAACATCGGGCGCAGCGTGACCACGGCGGATCTGCGCCGTGCCCTGGAGCAGAGCAGCGGCCAGGATCTTGGGGAATTCTTTGATCAGTGGTTCCACAGCCAGGGCTATCCGGAAATGTCGGTGCGTTGGGAGTGGGATGGGCGCAATCGTCAGGTGGCCCTCTGCGTGGAACAAACCCAAGAAGCAGGAGACGGAACGCCACGCGTGTTCAAGGTGCCGGTGGATGTGGAGGTGCGTACGGCCAGCGGCGTGAGCAACCATCGCCTGCAATTGGACCGGCGCCGCCACCGTTTCGTGTTGCCCTGTGATGAGCGTCCCACTTGGGTGCGCTTTGACAAGTACGGTTCCCTGCCGGCCTCGGTGGATAGGGAGAAACGTACCTCCGAGTGGTTGGCCATCGCCGGCCAGGATGACGATGTGGGGGGGCGAGTGATGGCGGTGGAAGTGCTGGGCCGTGTGCTGGCGGGCTCCAAGGATGATGATCTGGCTGATCTGATCCGCGGGGAGCTTCTGAATCGCCTGTCAGGCGACAGCTCGCGCTTTGTGCGCCAGGCCGCGGTGCAAGCTCTGGCGGCAGGGGGCGGAACCCGGGCGGCCGAGGTCTTGTGTGCCGTCGCGCGGGAAGACGCTGAGGCCCAGGTGCGCGTGGCGGCGCTCTCGGCCCTCGAGGGCTTCGTCGGCCTGAGAGGCGACGGGCTAGGTGATGAGGCCCTGGCTCACTTGGCTGAGACCGTCTATGAGGACGGATTCTCGTGGCAGACGATGATTGCCGCCGCCTCCCTGCGGCGCGCCAGCTCGCCGGAAGGGGCCTTCTTCTGGCTCGGTGACCGACTCCATGAGCCTTCACCCCACAGCGTGCTACAGGCTGGCCTGCTGCGCGTGCTTTCCCGTTGCGATGATCCCGGGGTCCTACCACAACTACGATTATGGGCCGGCGACCACGATGCTGCTCCGGAGACCCGCGTGGTGGCAGTCCAGGCCCTGGGCCAGGTGGGGCGCGGGCAGCGGGAAGTGCGCGCCGACCTGGAAGCCCTGTTGAAGACGCGCCTATTCCGTTTGCGCTCCGCCGCCATCAACGCCTTGGCCGCCCTCGGCGATGAGGGTTCCGACAGATTGTTGGAGGCCTACTATCCGAGTTCTGTTTTCCCGCGCGAGCGCCGCGCCATCGAGGCTGCCCTCAGGCATTGAGCAATGACCTGGATCCGCACCATCGCGGAAGGTGAAGCCGAAGGGCGCCTGGCCCGCAGCTACGCCGCCGCCCGGGCCCGGGTCGGACGTGTCTTTGGCATCGTGCGGGCCATGAGTTTGGCTCCACGCACTTTGGATGCGTCCATGGCTTTCTACGGCACGCTGATGTCCGCCCGGGGCGGCCTCGGACGGCGGCGGCGCGAGCTGCTCGCCACGGTGGTCAGCCGCACCAACGACTGCCACTACTGAACCCACGCCCATGGTGAGGACTTCCGTGCCGAGGTCCTAGATCTGGCGGGGCCTGCACGGGACGAGTTGGTGGGGGCCGTCATGGAGGACTGGCGGACCGCCGGTTTGTGTGCAGAGGAGCATGCCCTGTGCCTGTTCGCGGAGAAGCTCACCAAGGCTCCCGGCGCGCTGGAGCAGGCTGACATCGAGGATCTGCGCCGCGCTGGCTTCGACGACGAGGCGGTGCACGACGCTATCCAGATCGTGAGCTACTTCAACTATATCAACCGCGTGGCGGACGCGGTGCATGTTGATCTCGAGCCTGAAATGCCGCCCTATCCCGCCGGGTAGGCTTGGCTGGGGCACCCGCGCTTGTGGCGCGCGGGGAAGAGCGCGTCAAGTAAGCGGCGCGTGCTCGGACTACTCCTGGGGAATCTGTCCGCCGGGAAAAGAGGCGGGATTCTTCGTGGTGTCCGGCCCCAGCAGTTTCACGTCGCGAACCTCATCCACTTGAAAATCAATGCTCGACTCCGAGTCGATGTTGATCAGGCGCCCGGTCCCCTTGAAGGGATTGAAGATCATCGCTCCGGTGATCTGGCGCCCATCCTTGAAATACAGCGTCGCTCGATCTGCGGTGCGTGCTCCCATGAGCAGGTCGTAGACTTTCTCGGGCGCTAGGGTGCGTGACTTGCGGGTTGAGCTCATGGTCGGGTGCTAGTGTACGGTGGCTTGGGCGATTTGTGGGGCGTCACTCAGGAGTTCATCGAGGTGCTCGATGAGCAGAGCCGACCAGGTCTCGAAGTTTTGGCCAGAGGCCAGCAGGCTGCGCAGGGTCTCGGGGCTGACAAAGCGACCTTCCAGTTGATCCACCTCGCGCACCTCGACGGTCCCGGAAACAGTCATGACCTGAACGACTCCCACATGGACGGCACCCACGGCGTTGGAGTCGTCGTTCAGTAGTCCAACTGTGCGCGTTTGGTATGTACCGGATATGTGAAGTTCCTCTTCGACCTCCCGGGCGCTGGCTGCGGGGATTGGATTGGGGTACACGCCCCCGCTGTCGGTGGCCTCGGCACCCGTGGAGTCGACGGGATTGATGTGGCCTCCCACGCCGATCGAATGCTTGTTGTGTAGGCGCGCTTCGCCCCCGGCCTCCAGGCGGCGCAGGACAATCACTTCACCGTCACGCCAGACGAGGGTGTAGGGGATGACCTGCTTCCACTCCGGTGTGCGCTCTGCGCGGGGTCGTTCTACATAGAAGCCGTGCTCGGCTACTGTTTCCTCGAAACTCCGGCGCTCATCGGCGCCGGAGAAGGGAACCAACCCATGGGGATAGGCATGGGGGAACAGGTGTCGCCTTGGGACGACAAAGACAAACTCCATGGCAGGGCGGCGCGGGACGAGGGCTGGGGGGGCGCGGCTGACAACGGCTATCAACCTCGAAAGTGCAGCATAACTGGCCTGCGGGAAAAGGTCAACATGCGGCGTAGGAGGTCGCAATGTGCCACAATATGTTGTGGTGTGGTCGATCTAGCAACGCTCCTGGCCCAGGAGTGGGGGAGCGTGTGAGCGGCCCCCTAAGCCGGGTTCTGTTCCCCCCGAAAGGGGCGGCGACCATTTCTCTGGGACCTGGCTCGCACCCGGCCTCGAACGACCTACCCGGAAGGCTGCGGCGCGGGCCGTCGCCAAACCTTCCCTATTTGATCTTTCTCCAGGTGGGGTTTGCCCTGCCAGCCCTGTCACCAGGACCGCGGTGCGCTCTTACCGCACCGTTTCACCCTTACCGTCCGGGGACGGCGGTTTGTTTTCTGTGGCACTTTCCCTAGCCTCACGGCCGGTTGCCGTTAGCAACCACCCTGGCCCGCGGAGCCCGGACTTTCCTCCCGCGGCCCAGCCAATTGGCCGGCCCGCGAGCGGCCGCCTAGGCCACTCACACGCCCCAGCATGTTACCCAACCAGCCACTATTGTCCAGATCAGTCAAGCAAAGGGGTATTCACATGGCGAGCCGGCTCCTCATCGGTCTGCTCGTCTCCCTCGGGCCCGCACTCCAGCAGCCGACCGCGGCTCTGGCCTTGCCCAAATACAGCATCCTGGAGTCAGTCGAGCCAGCTCAGCCAAAAGGGGACGACGAGGCCCTGGAGAGTTTTCGGCGGGCCCTGCGGGGGCGGGATCGGGAAAAGAGAAGTGCTGCCTTGGCCGAGTTGGTGGCCAGTGGCGCCGGAGCGGCCACGGAAGTTCTGCTTCGGGAGTACCAGCGTTGCCACGCAGCCTGGAGTTCGGCCAGGGCCGAGGCCCGGCGCTTTTCCATGGAAGTGGAGCGCAAGACGCACCTTCTGAGCCAACTTGAGGAACGCCTGGAGCGAGATGGCTCGCTCCAATCATCCGTGGGGGAACAGCGGGAGGCCCTGCTGGCCCTGCGCGGGGAATTGGAACAGGCGGAGCAGCGCATTGAGCGCGAGGGACCCTGGCGCGGGGAACTGCGGGAGCAGGTGGCGGCTTTTTTCTCTGGCCTCGCCAGCGGCAAGGCCCGCACTGGGCGCAAGTTGTTGTGGGATGACGCTCGCAAGGCGCCTTCCTTTGATGATCGCCTGGGGGCGGTGGATTTGTTGGGGCGCACGGGCGGCACGGGGAGTGCCGTGGAACTGCAGCAACTGCTGGACGAGGTGGCGGATGAGCGTGGGCGCCTGGCCAAGCGATTGCCGAAGCTGGAAGTCGATGTGCGCAAGATGGAGCGGCGTCTGCAGGAGGAAATGCTGCGCTTGGGGGGCGGCCAGCTCAGCCGTGCCAGCCAGGAGCAGTACGAGCGCGTGCGTCGTGAGGCCGCCGGGGTGCGGAGTGAACTGACCGCCCACAGCCAGCTCGCCGAGCAGTGTACCGAGGCGGCCGCGGAAGCCCTGTCCCTGGAGGACCCGGAGCGTTTGGAACGGGCCGTGGCCAGTTTGCGGCGGGCGGCCAAGAAGGCCGGGGCCGGGGCGCGTCTGCGGAGCTTCTCAATCCTAGTGCGGGCGCGCCGGGCGGCGCTGGATGAAACCCTGGGGGAAATGCTCACGGAGGAGCGCGATGCGGCGGTTCGGGCCCACCTGGTGGACGAGTTGGCCGCCACCGGGGAGGGGGGCCAGGCCCCGCTCCTACTCGCTCTCTTTTTGGCGGACGAGTGTATGCAGGTGCGCAGTCGGGCCGCCTCTGGTCTGGAACTGCTGCGCTCTCGCGAGGCCGTTGGTCCGCTCGTAGCCGCCCTGGAAAAGGCGCAGGGTCGTCTGCGCACCGACATTCGCGAGGCCCTGGTTTCCCTCACCGGGCAAAAGCTCCAGAGCGCCTTTGAACCCTGGTCGCGCTGGTGGCAAGGCCAGGGGGAGACCTTCACCGTGCCAGAACGCCGGAAGCGGCGCGTGGTGGATGCCGGGGCCGCCAGTGGACAGGGCCTGACATTTTTTGGCATCCGCTCAGAGAGCCAGGCGGTGCTTTTCATCCTGGATGTTTCCGGCTCCATGGACTTCTCCATGGTTCCCCGCAACAACCCCACGGACAACCCGAGGCAGCCCTTCGATCGGCCCAAGGAGGGCGAGATATCCCGCCTGCAGGCGGCCACGGACGATCTGGCCCGGGCGGTCCGGGGCCTGGCCGCGGGCTCTGTCTTCAACATCGTGCTCTATGGCAGCGATGTTTGGACTTGGCAGGATCGTCTCGTGACCATGGACGAAGACACGCGTCTGGATGCCGTGCGCTTCATTGAAGCCGTGGATGCAGCGGGAGGGACGAATATCTACGGGGCCCTCAAACTGGCCTTTGAACTGGCGGAAGTGGGGGATGACGAACGCTGGGAACAGCCGCGCATCGATACCATCTTTCTGCTCACCGACGGGCGTCCTTCCATGGGCGTCACCACCGATTCGGATGAGATCCTGTCCTTCGTGCGCGAGCGCAACGCCGCCGCCGGTATCGTGATTCACACTATCGGTCTCTCCGGAGCCCAAGATCCCTACCTCCTGCGCAGCCTTGCGGAGGAAAATGGCGGCACCTACGCTGCCCGTTGATCCCCAACGAGAAACCGACCATGGCCACCGTCGACTACACCGTCACCAACCTGGAACTGCGCGCCTCCTCCGACAGCGGCGAGGCAGCGCAGGCTTTGACCCACCAGAGCATGGAGGGGCTTTTCCTCTTGCATGTAAAGGAACTGGCCGCCGCCGGAGAACCCCGCGGGGGGGCCACCTTGGTACACGATGCTGGTGACCACGGTGGGCGCTATCTGGAGTTGGCCCGCAGGCTGACGCGGGACGGCTGGGCCGCGGCCTTGCC
This sequence comes from Planctomycetota bacterium, assembly GCA_002686595.1. Taxonomy (GTDB): domain Bacteria; phylum Planctomycetota; class UBA1135; order UBA1135. The sequence goes on from NYXZ01000127.1 coordinate 9,889, forward strand.
GGATCTGCGCGGTCACGGCGAATCCGAGGGGGAGCGGGGTCACGGGGCGGGGATTACCGAAGTCAGCCGCGACCTGGCGGAGGTTCAGAATCACCTTTCCTATCGTTTGCCCAATGCCCCGCGGGTGATGTTGGGCCAGGGGCTCGGTGCCCTCTACGGCCTGGCATTCGCCGTGGAAAACCCAGGCACCCTCCAGGCCCTGGTGTTGGCGGCGCCCCTGCTGCGGCCGGAGTTCGATTTGCCGACGGCTCCCGGCGGTCTGCGCGGCATGTTCAAGAAAGTCGGGCCGAGGGCGCCGGGCAGTATCGGTTGGACGCCGCAACAATGGAGCGCGGACGAGGATACTCGCTCGGCCCTGGCCGCTGATCCCCTGCGCCACGACATCATCACCCTGCGTGCTGGCCAGGAGGCCCAGCGCGCCGCGCAGCAGTTCCCAGAGCGCCTGGCCCAGTGCGAGGCGGCGGTGCTGGTGATGCTGGGCACGGAAGATCCCTTGGTGTCCAGCGGGGACGCTGAGCGCCTGGTGGCCGCCGGTGCCGTGTTGTTGCTGGTGGAGGGCGGGCGACACGACCTGTTCCACGGTCCCGGCGCCGAGGAGGCCGGGGAGCGCGTGGCCGCCTGGTTTGACGAGCACGGCAAGTTCTGAGGCGAGCGGCCGCCCGCCGCGGCCGCCAGTCGCAGCTGTAGTCGCTTCAGGCCAGGTAATCGCGCAGGATGACCAGGGCGCTCCAACTGTCCCGGCGGGCCTTGCGATCGGCACCGAAGTGCCCCGCGGCGGCCAGCAGCTCGTCTGCCTCCTTGGTGCTCAGGCGCTCGTCCTGAAAACGCAGCTCTGGCGTCGGGAAGCGTTGGGCCAGGCGTTGGGCGAAGGCGCGCACCTCCGCCGCACGGGGGCCTTCACTGCCATCCATGTTGTAGGGCAGGCCGACCAGGAAGAGTGACACGCGGCGCTCATCCAAGAGGCCGGCGATGTGCTGGAGGAGTTCCTCGCCGTCCCCCGCACCCCTGAACACATCCAGAGGTGCCGAAAGAATGCGGCTCTCGTCCGTGGCTGCGAAGCCCGTGCGGATCGTGCCGTGGTCAATGGCCAGGATGGCGCCGGATGAAGCCATCTAAAGGTGCTCGGGTGCCCGTGCCTCAAGGGCGGCGACTATGGCACGTACTTCCTCGGCCCGTTCGCGGGGGCAGACCAAGGTCGTTCGACCGGCGCGCACCACGACCAGGTCCTCGACTCCAAGCAAGGCCACGAGTTCGCCCTCTTCGCCATGGACCACGCACCCAGTGGACTGTTCGCTGATGAGTTGCGCGCCTCCGCTGGTGAAGTTGCCGGATTCGTCCGCCGCGCTGACACCTGGCAGGGCTGACCAAGATCCCACATCGTTCCAGGTGTAGTCCACGGGCAGGACGAGCACATTGTCGGCCCGTTCCATCAGGCCCACATCCACCGAGAGCGAGGGCAGGGCGGCGAAGGCGCTTTCGATTTTGGAGGGGGAGCTAGTGCCGTCGATGTCGGCCAGGGGAGCGAGCTCCGGGCACCAGCGTTCCACGGCGGCGAGGAAGGCATCGGTCCGCCAGATGAACATGCCAGAGTTCCAGAGGAAGTTGCCCGAGGCCAAGAACTCCGCGGCCAGGTTGGCATCTGGCTTTTCAACAAAGCGGCGTACGATGTGGACGGGGTGGACTGGGTGGACTGGGGCGGAATCCGTACGGGCCTCGTGTGGGCTGAGTTGTTCCCCGACTTCGATGTAACCGTAGCCCGTGGCTGGCCTGGTCGGTCTGATGCCCAGCGTCACCAAGGAACCGTCACCGGCGGCCTGGGCCGCGGCCCGCAGACTGTCCCTGAATTCCTCTGCCGGCTCGATCACATGATCCGCGGCCAGGGTCACTTGTAGGGAACCCGGTGCGCGCCGTTCGATTTCGCGGGCCGCCCAAACCAGACAGGGGAGCGTGTTGCGGGCCAGGGGTTCCGCCAGGATGTTTTGCTCTGGCAACTCCGGCAGCAGCCGTTGCACCTCTGCGCGGTAGGGAATGCCCGTGGACACCAGGAGGCGTTCGGTGGGTACGAGGTCTCCCAGGCGATGGGCGGTGGTGGTCAGCATGGGCTGCTCACCACCGATGGGCAAAAACTGCTTGGGGCGCGCGCGGCGGCTCGCGGGCCAAAAGCGCGTGCCGCTCCCGCCGGCCATGAGCACGGCATAGAGGTCCGGTGAAGTCACGGGCGCGAGTCTAAGGGGCCGGTGGTCCGAGATACACCATGGATGGTGGCCTGCGCGCTCTCAAACCTTGGGGTGTTCCCCTAGAAATGCGCAGGCAGGGTCGTTATCTCGGGAATCGGCAGGGCGTCCCGGGCATCGCCACGCAGGCCGAGGAGCGTGGAGATAGCGCCGCGCATGAGCACCTTGGGCCTGGCTAAATCGCCTCGCAGGGCTACGGAAAGCAGGCTGTTTTGGATCAGGTATAGGATGCGGTTCAGGGGGCCCAGTTTGTCCACCAGGCTGTAGCGCACCTCGAAATCGTGGTGCAGGCTGCCGTCGAAATCCAAGACGCCGCTGCCCACCAGCTTGAGTAGGTCGCTCTTCACCAGGATGCCGGACATGTCCATGCGTCCGGCGTCGATCGTGAAGCGGGCTCCGATGTGATGGAAGATGGCCGAGCTCTCCTGGCCGAGCTGTGAGAACAGGGCGCGGAAAACGGGGATTGACCACAGGTTGGATTGGGACAGCTCCACACGACCGCCACCGCGAATGCCGGTCAGGTTGCCGAGCTCGCCCACCAGGCGCAGTTCACAATCGAGTTGGCCTTTGTCCGCGAAGTCAGAGGGGAACAACTGGCGCGTGAAGCTCGCCACGGCCGCATCGCGCAGGTCGACGGTGGCTTGGAATGCATGGGGGGCGGCCAGGTCCAAGGCGAAGAAGGGGCCGCCGCGGTTTTCCTGCCCACCCAAGGAGCGCAGGTGACCGCCCTCCAAGCGTCCGGAGAAGTTCTCCAGGGTCAGGTGAGGTTCGATGTAGGTGAGGATGGCGGAGGCGTCTTCGAGGTCTTGACCGGCCACGGTGCCATTCAGTTCTTTCACCAGAGCCAGGGCCCGGGCGTGTCCGCCTTCGAAGGTCAGGTTCTCCACCTGCAATAGCGCTGAGTCCACGGCCAGGGGCACGCCGATGTTCAGGGAGGCCTCACGCGGCAAGACCGTGCCGGAGAATCCCAGCCGCCGGCCGGAAGTGGCTGTGGAAACCAGCGTCAGGTGGCCGGCGGGAATGTCCAAGGTCCCTTCAAGGGCCAGTTCGCCCAGCAGTCCGTCCAAGGTCTCGGCGTCGAGGAAAAACGCCAGGTGCTCCGCATCCAGGGGCACATCGTGGGCGGTTAGGTCCGTCTCGAAATGGTAGCCAGAGGGCGAGGGCTGGAAGGAGGCGGCGCGCAACTCCACTGGCGTTTGGCCGAGGATGCCGGTGAGAGTCGGCCCCCGCAGTTTGTCCTCCTCCAGGATCAGGGTGCCGCGCAGGTTGTCCAGGGCGAAACCCTCCCCCGTGGCGAGGGAGTTGTCCCGCAGGTAGAAGTTGAAGCGTGAATCGCCCTCCTGCTGGGCCTCCACCGGGTATTCCAGGTGGGCGCTGAAGTCCAGGCGCCCGGTGAGGGCCAGGGCGGACAGGTCAGCCGAGCTACCGCCGCGGTCTCGGATGGCGGCGCCCAAGCTGCCCAGTAGGCTGCGGCGCGCGGGATCCAAGCCAGCGCCGAGGATGTCCAAGCGGGCCAGGCCGGCGTGGGGGATACGCGCGCGGATGGCTACGGGAACGCCGTCCTCCCAACTACCCAAAAGGGGCTCCAACAGGACTTCGGAGCTCGGCTCGCCCCGCACTTCGTCCGTTGAGCCCAGAGCCGGTTCCGCGGCGGAGATCAGGATGCGTCCGCCAACTTCCCGGGTGATCATCTGGAAGCGCTCCGGCCGCAGTTGAACCGGCGCCAGGGGAATGATCTCGACCGTGGTGTGGGCTGTCCCGCCGGCCGCTGGCCGCGTGCGCTCGTAGGCGATGGAGGCGTGGCCCCGGGGGCTGAGGGCAGCCAAGCCTCCGTCCACGGCGGAGAGCGTCTCGCGCACCACAGCCACATCTCCGCCGACCAGGGGCAGGTGTGGGGCTCGGATGGCGATGGACTCGCGCAGGCCAGCGCTGTTGCCCACCACGCGCCCGGACAGTTCCAGGGGTTCTCCTGAGAAACCCAGGCGTCCGTCGGCGTCAAAGCGCACGCCAAAGGCACCGCCCTCTTCCGCCGGGAGCCCGTTGCTGCGTACTTCGACCGCGCCTGAAACAGAATGGACCGGCACTGGCAGTTGCGCCCAGGTCAATCCAGTTTCCTGGAGCTCGATGGAAACGCTGACCGCCGTGCGGGGCGCGGCGGGCGTTTTGCGCAGGGCCACCTCTGCCCCCAGGGAACCCCCGGAAAAGCCGTAGCGTTCCCAGAGGTTTTCCGGCGGGATAATGTCGGAGAGTCCGGCCAGGGCATCCCGCAGGGTGGGGCCGACGATCAGGCGCTGGGCGCTGGCGTTGATGAAGAGTTCGCCGCCGTGCCAGGGGGGCGCGGCCCGGTGGGGCGAGAATGATGAACCGCGCACCGCGACGCCTTCGCCTTCGATGGTGCCGGCAAGGGCCACCAGGCCGAGAACACCCCGGCGACCGCTGGTGGGGGTGATGCCGTAGAAAACTCGGCCGCGGACATTCTCCAGGGGCGCGGGGAAGCCCGTGCCGCGCCGCCCATCGCGCTCGAAGCCGTGGTAGGTGATGGCCGCTTCTCCGGCGAGGTCGGCGACGATTAGGAAACTAGGCGCTGGGGCGGGGGCCTCTGGTGTAGCACTGGCCCGGGGGAGTTCCACAACTGCCGAGGCATGGCCCCGCCCGCGGGGGGCGAGGCCATCCCAGACGCGCTTCAGTCGGGGCTCTTCCCTGGCCGCGGCGGTGATCTCCGCGCCCAGGGGCAGGTCTTCGCCGTTCAACCACAGGCGCAGGCCGTGTTGCGGCCCGGCGGCCTCACCGGCGACGAGGGACCCGTTGAGCGTTGCGCCGCGCCAGGCACCGGAGAACTCGCCCTTGAAATCCCAAGTCAACTCAGTTGGAAGGGGCCTATCCGCGCCCGTGCGTGGTTGGCCCTTGAGGTTTATGGCGGCCCGGGCACTGAGTTCGGTCAACTCGTCACCGGTGTGGGGGATGCGAGCCGCGCCGGCGGCCAGGGCCAAGCGGGCGTTGACCTCCAGCGCCCGTGGAGTGCGATCCCCGCGGCCCCCCAGGGGGAAGCGCGCCGAGGCATCCAGGTTGACGGTGGCGCGCGGTTGCCAGGGACGCAGGTTGTCCAAGGTGGATTCCTTGGGCAAGAGCGCCGCGTTCACAACCAGGGAACGGCCCGTGGCCCGCAGGTTGAGCGTGTTTTCTTCCATGGCACCGCGCAGGTAGATGACGCCGGAAGACTGCCCGGGGGAGGTCTCATCCCAGTTCACCAGGGTGGGGGCGAAGCGGCCGGTCAGGCGCGGAGGGCCGCCACCAGGGCCAGGCGCGGCGGCGAACAGGAGGTCGATGCGGCCGCCGGGGACTTCGCCCCAGTCAGGCATGGCCATGTCGAGGCGCAGGTCGCGCACATGGACCGTCGGCGGGCGCGGCTCACCTGGCCGCTGGCCGGTTGCGGGCCGCGGTTCTCCGTCTGGTTCGGGGAGCAGGCCGCGCAGGCCATTGAAGACGGCGGGTGACAGACGGATGTGTCCGCTATCCGCTTCCACGGATGACAGCCGGGGCCAACGACTGTCCCAGCGCAGGTCGACGCGCAGGGTTTCCAGGGTGATGTCCCGGCCGCCAGGCCCGAGGGAGATGCCGTGTAGGCTAAGACCAGGTTGCCACCAGTGCAGTTCCAGGTGCTCGATGGCTAGATCGCCACCCACGGCGCCGAGTCGGTCGGAGAGCAGTGTGCGCGTCCAGTGCAGCAGGGCTCCGGAGCGCTCCGCCCCGTAGATGGCGGCCGATGCCAAGAGCACAACCCAACCAAGGCAGCGCAGGATGACCAGGGGGCCGGCACACAGGCGGCGCCAGAGCGGTCTGGCGGGTTGGGACGGGGGGATGTCCGGGCTCCCGTTGCTTGGCTTGTCCGCGGCGACCTTTGCGCCGCCCGTTTCATCGCCCGTTTCGTCAACGGTGCCAGGTCGCCTGTGGGCAGCCCCGCTCTGCTGGCTGGCATCGTCCGTGTTCCAGTTAGCCGTCACAGGAATACCCTTAGGGGTGCGCCCGTGCGCCCTTGCTCGGCGCTGGCTCGGACGGCCTTTCCATTGCGGTTACGGCTCGGGCGGTCGGCGTGACCAGGGCGGGTGGGCACGCGGGCGTGGGAACCTGGGACGGCAGAGTGGGGGACTCGCCGCCGACACAGATGCGTGGCACGCGCTTACCCACCGAACACGTGATTTCGTAGGGGATAGTTCCGGCGGCCCGGGCCACCTCGGCCACGGTGATTTGTGCGGCGCCCTGCTTTCCGATCAGGGTGGCCACGGCGCCAACGCACAAGCCTTCGATGGCGCCCACATCCACCGTTGTGTAATCCATGGAAACACAGCCGACGATGGGGGCGTGTTGCCCGGCGAGCAGGACAGTGCCCCGGTTGGACAGGTTCCAAGGCACTCCGTCGTTGTACCCCAGGGGTAGGGTGGCGATGCGCGTCTGGCGCGGTGCGCGCCAGGTTGAGCCGTAGCCCACGGGTGTGCCCGCTGGGATGTCCTTCAGGAAAACCACCTGGCTGCGCAGGGAGAGGACTGGGTGCAGGTCTTCTCCACCGGGAATGGTCTCGGGCAACACTCCCAGGGCGGCGATGCCCGGACGCACGGTGTCGTAGAGCGGGCAGAGGCCGCTGAAGAGCCCAGTGGAATTGGCTAGGTGGATGCGGCCGCAGTGGATGCCGGCTTCTTGGGCGGTGGTGATGACGTCGGCGAACTGCTTGGCCTGGAGGGTTGTCTCAGGAGAGGCATTGCCCGCCAGAGAGCTGATATGGGTCATTACCCCGGCCAGGTGTACATGTTCTGAGCGCCGCACTTCTTGAAGCAAATCCAGGGCGCGTTCGGGCAAGACGCCCAAGCGTCCCATGCCCGTGTCCACATTGATATGGACGCGGGCCTGGAGGCCCAGGCGCCGGGCCTCGCGCTCGAGTTGGTGTAGGCGGTCGAAGGAGTGCAACCCGATCTCCACACCGTGGCGCAGAACCCGGGGGACTTCCTCATCAACCACGGTGCCGAGGATCAGGATTGGGACGCGCAGGCCGGCGGAGCGCAGCTCCAGGGCTTCACAGGATGTACCCACTCCAAGTGAAGCTACGCCACAGCGCACGGCGTGGTGGGCTATGGCCACGGCTCCATGCCCATAGGCATCGGCCTTGACCACCAGCATGATGCCCACGCCGGCACCTGCCCGCGAGCGGATGATGGTCAGGTTGTGTGCCAGGGCATCCAGATCGACCTCTGCCCATACTCGCGCGGTGTCCACGGGAGCAAGATACTCCTCCGCGAGGCGGGGATCCACGGGCACCTCGGGCCTCTAGGACAACCACACCTGGAGTCGCCACCAAATCCTGAGAATGGCTGGAAACCCGAAAAAAAAGGCCGAATTCGCGGGGATTGGTCTTTGACAGTCACCGTTCACCGGGACATTCTCTGTGCCGCGTTTCGGTTCTTACGTCTTAGTTTCTAGAGACCCAACAATCCATTGCATGGCACCGACCGTTGAGTCGGCAGCCCATCAACCCCAACTACACATCGAGATCATGGTCAAGAAAGCCAAAAAGAAAGCCAAGAAGAAAGCCACCAGGAAGACCACCAAGAAGGCCACGCGGAAGACCGCCAAGAAGGCCACCAAGAAGAAGGCCGCACGCGGCAAGAAGAAGGGCACTGACTTCATCATTAGCAAGAGCCGCACCAAGGCCTCCGCTGGTCTGAATGTGGCCGGCGACTTCTACGGCGCCCTGGACGAGGCCGTGCGCGAGATGATCTGCTCCGCCGAGAACCGCGCCTCCGCCAACGGTCGCAAGACGCTCCGCCCCCAGGACCTGTAGGTTCCAAGGGACTCCACGGAATACGGGCTGAGCCCGTTTCGATATACAGGCGCTTCACTCTGCAAGGAGTGGGGCGTTTTTTTTCGGGCCGGCCTGGGCATGGGTTGCCTGAAGCCTACTGACTCGGGCCGCTTGTGACGTCCGTCGCGCAGGTCGGCAGCGCAGCTGGTCCAGGGATACTAGCGACGGCGGATACGGGCTGCGTAGGGGCGCAGGTAAAGCGGGGCGATTGAACTGGAGGCCAGGCTCTGCCCGCAGCTGCGACGGGAACAATCGAGGGCTAGCAGGTGATCGGCCCGGGGGGGCGCGGCGGAGATGGAGGTGGCCGAGTCCAGCGCCGCGTGGTCTGCGGCGGCTAGGGTTGATTCGTCGGCGAAGAGGGCTGTCCCGGTGAACATGGAGGAGGTGAGCTCGGCGGGTTCCACCACTTTTGGATCTGTGATAACACGAATGTCGGCGGGCAGGCGGCGGTAGCGGGCATAGGTTAGTTGTCCCGCGCGGGCATCGAGCAGGTGCACGCATTCGGCCCCAGCCTGCAAATGACCGAAGGCCAGGCCTTCGCCGGAGGGGATGCCCACCAAGTCCGCGTCGCTGCCCCGAGCCAGACCCTGGGCTAAGGAACTGGCCACGCGTAGTCCGGTGTAGCTGCCGGGGCCGGTGCCAACGATGATGCGCGTGATGTCCGCGGGGTTCAGTTGGGCAGCGGACAGCAACTCGGCCAGGGCCGGCAGCAAGTCGCTGGCGTGGGAGCAGGCGGGATCGAGGGCCTTGAAGGCCGTTTGTCCCCTGCTCGCAAGGGCGATGGAGGACGCTCGGCAGGAAGCTTCCAGGGCGAGCACTACATCGTTGGGCTGCGCGGGCCGGGGCTGGGGCATGGGGCGCGACCGTGCGTGTCAGCCCCGTCAGGCCTTGACGCCTATTTCCTCTTCGATCAGGACCATCAACTCCTGGGCCTGGGCCAGGATCGTATCCTTGTCCGGACCCTCGACCATGATGCGCGCCAGGGGCTCTGTGCCGGAGTAGCGCAGTAGGACGCGGCCGTCTTCTCCCAGGGAATCCTCGATTTCGCGCACAGAAGCCGCCACCCGCGGGAGTTGTTCGAGACGGGGTTTGCGACTCACCTCAGTGTTCAAGAGCACCTGGGGATAGGGGCGGTAAATGGAGGCCAGCTCCGACAGGGCCTGGCCGGTTTCTTGCATGACTCGCAGGACCTTAAGGGCTGTCAGAGTCCCATCGCCAATGAAGTAGTTGTCGTCGCCAAAGATGATGTGGCCGGACTGCTCGCCGCCCAATCCCACGCGATCCGATCGCATGCGTTCAACTACTTGGCGGTCGCCTACTCCCACGGTGGTGACATCTACATTTGCTTCACGCAGGGCGCGGTGCAGGCCGCGGTTGCTCATAACCGTGGCGACGATGGCGTTGCGCCGCAGCTGGCCGGTGCTGGCCATGTGACTGGCGAGAATGGCCATGATGGCATCGCCGTTGACCAACTCGCCCTGCTCATCAACCAGCAGACAACGATCCGCATCACCGTCGAGGGCAATACCTATGCGCGCCCCCTGGGTGCGCACTTCCCGCTGCAGGGGGATCATATGCGTCGAGCCACATTCCTTGTTGATATTGTCGCCATCAGGCTCTGCGGCCAGGGCTGTGACCTGCGCCCCGAGGCGCCCGAAGGCCCGTGGGGCGACCCGACTGGCAGCACCGTTGGCGCAATCGAGGACTAGGGGCAGACCGTCCAGTTTCAACCCTTGGCCCGCACCCTCCAGTAGATGTACCAGGTAGGCCATCTCCAGTTCCGTATCACGTTCCGGGAGTGGCCCCTCGTTGATTGGCTCCGGGTGGCGCCGCAGATGATTCTCGATGCGCAGCTCAAGCTCATCGGAGAGCTTTTCACCTTCGCCCGAGAAGACTTTTATGCCGTTGTCTTCCGCCGGGTTGTGGGAGGCGCTGACCATGATGCCCAGTTGGAACGGACGCAAGCGGGTCAGAATCGCCAGGGCGGGTGTGGGGATGAGCCCGGCTGTTGTGGTACTAAAACCGGACGCAGCCAAGCCGCGGGTGATGGCCTGGGAAAGTGATGAGGCCGAGCGCCGGCCATCGTGTCCCAAAAGAACCTGCTTGCTGCCCTTGCGGCGCCCGAGGATGGCACCGATGGAGCGGCCTAATGCGGACACGGACTGGACCGTGAGCCATCCTTCGCCGGCTCGGCCGCGGATTCCATCTGTTCCGAAGATCCTGGGTTCGCTCATTGTTGTTCCCGTGAGGGAGGTGTTATTGGGTACAGGCTCGCTGGGGCGGCCCCTGATTCTCCAGGTTCGCGCCCCATGAGCAAGACCGAGGTTTCGCTAACTAGTTCCACATGCAGGTCGGCCCGGGTATCCACGGCCACCTCGGGCAAATCCAGGGAGCTGCGCCAATCGCGGGCAAAGGTCAGGTGAACCGGCACCGTGCCGCCGGTGGTCGCGGCGCCCCGGGGCAGGTCCGCCAGATCTACAAAGACGCGCAGATGTTCACGGGCAAACTCCCGGATGGCGGAGGTACGTTGTACATGGGCCGGTGAGCCGGGCTCGGCCTTGGGGAATAAGCCCTGGGCCCAAATGCGAAAACGGGCGATGCGCGACGGCTCGGAAATTGACCAATCGGAGGGAGTGTGGCGTGTCGAGGCGTCCAAGCAGACCAAGGCGATTTCCTGCTCAAGTTCGCCCACCAGTACTTTGGCGGGGATCAGTTCCAGGGTGACATTGATGGTCTCGCCGTCCGCGAGGGAGAATCCCTCCGCGGCGAGATCCCGGGCCAAACCCAACCGTTCATGGCGATCGGTGCTGTCGGTGGGATCCAGGGCCAAAGGCTCCAGCAGGAAGGGCAGCTTCGGGCTGCCGAGCAGGGGGATCAGGTGCGCCGGTCCCACCACATCCACGGAGGTCGGATTGAATGAGGGGCCGGCGGGATCGATTTCATAACGCGGGTTCAGCTGGCTGCGGTCCAGTTGCACCTGGGCTGGTGTCAGTTCCAGACGCCGGCGGCCGAAGCGGCCCACTTCTAGCTTGGGGGTGGGGTTGCTCTTCCAACGCGCCCGCAGGCCCACGCCCTCGGACCAATCTCCAGTGCTCCAGCGCACGGTTTCGATGGGCAGCTCGCCGCCGGCCTGCGCCAAGTCACGGGAAATAGACAGGCGACCGCCGAGGCCAATGCCCAAGTCGTCCAACTGGGCGCGGGTGCCGGTCACGCTGATTTCAAACATGGCGCCGTCCGCCGGAGACAGCAAATGGTAGTCATCCCCTGGCAACAGGAGCGCCAACTCGCCCAGGTGCGAACGGCCGCCGGGGACCGGTCCGGAAGCCGTCACTCGCAGGGAGAAGTCCCGCGAGATGCTGATGTCCTGGTGGGACAGGTAGAGCATGGTGCCTGCCAGGGCACAGGCACCTGCCTTGCGGAGCAGGTCGCGGGTGAACAGCTCCTTCAGGAAGTTCGTCAAGCTGAATGAGCGTTGTTCGGCGGCGCCAGTTTCGGAGTGCGCTTGACCGTCCTCCAGGGTAGCACGCAGGCGCTCCTCGAACTGCTGCGGCGGGATGTCGCGGGCCATCTGGCCGCGGCAGGCAATGGAGATGCCGCCGGTTTCCTCGGAGACGGTGACCGTGATGGCATCCGTTTCCTCGGTCAAACCCAAGGCCGCCCGGTGGCGCGTGCCCGTGGACTTGGCGATTTCTATGTTCTCCGTCAGGGGGAAGAGACAGGTGGCGGCGGCCACGCGACCGTTGCGCAGCACCACGGCACCGTCGTGCAAAGCGCTGCCCGGGTGGAAAACGCTCTCGAGGATCAAGCGACCCACTTCGCTGTCCACGCGCACGGCGTTCTCCATGTAGGCCTCCAGGGAGAGTTCGCGTTCGAAGGCGATCAAGGCGCCCCGCTGGCGACTGGCCATGGACAGCACGGCCTGGACTACCTCTGCCACGGGATCGGAGCGCTTGGTTGGCACCAGTCGTCCGAGGAGCGGATGGTCGCCCAGTTGTGTGATGCCGCGGCGCAGTTCGGGCTGAAAGAGGATGGCCAGAATGACAACCAAGTAGCCCGAGACGCTCTGCAGGATGTGATCCAGTTCCTCGAGAACCAGTAACTTGGCCAGGCCCCAGAGTCCGAACACCAGCAACAGAACCGCCACGGCCAGGCCACGCAGCACGCCACCGCCGCGGGTGGTGCGCAAAAAACGCAAGACCAGGTAGATCCCGGTGGCGAGGATCAGGCCCTGGAGAGCCCAGGCGACTTCTTGGTTCACGGTGTGCTGAGGGGGGTGAGGGCGTGGGCGAGGGCGCAGGCTTCCTTCATGATGGCCACATCGTGGACTCGCAGGATACTGGCACCGCCCAGGACGCAGGCAGCGACGGCGGCTGCGGTGCCGCCCAGGCGTTCGCTGGGCGGATTGTCCGGAGCGCCGGGCATGCGACGGCAGGCCTGGCTGATGAAGGATTTGCGCGAAACGCCAAGGAGCAGGGGTTGCCCCAGGGTGGCGAGTTCCGGGAGTCGGCGCAGAATCTCAAGGTTGTGATCCAGCTCCTTGCCGAAACCGATACCGGGGTCGAGGATGATCTTAGAGCGCGCCATGCCCGCCTGCAAACAGGCCTGCAGGCGAGCCTTCAAGGCGGCGCGGATCTCGCTCACGGCATCCGTGTAGCGCGGCGAATCCTGCATGGTAGCGGGCTCTCCGCGGCAGTGCATGGCGACGAAGCTCGCGCCCTTTTGGGCCACGGTTTCCAGCATCTGGGGGTCGTGCAGGCCAGCGCTGATGTCGTTGACGATGCTGGCTCCACCGTCCAGGGCCGCGGCGGCCACGCAAGCGTGGCGCGTGTCTATGCTGATGGGCACCTCGCAAGTGCGGGCGAGCTCAGCGATCACCGGCAGGACGCGGTCCAGTTCCTCGGCTGGTTCAACATCTGACGCTCCGGGCCGAGTTGATTCGCCGCCGATGTCGAGCATGTCTGCGCCCTCGGCGATCAGCTCCAACCCCCGTTCAATGGCGCTGGAGCTGCCCAGGTACTGTCCGCCGTCTGAGAAACTGTCCGGTGTGACATTGACTATCCCCATCAAGCGGGGATAGGGGGGCCGCCCCTTTTCAGTGTGCCCCATGTCCTTGCTTGGGTGCTGTCCTACGCCGGTGAGAGGCCGGCCTCCCCGGGGAGGTCGCCGGCGAGCTCATCTGGCTCGGGGTCACTACTGGCACTGGTCTCCGGCGCTGCCTGGCCCACCTCCTGCTCGACGGGTTCCGGGGGCTCCGGGGCGGGCCTGAGATCCGTCACTGAACATCCAGCGCGCAACTTGACGATTTCTTCCTCGTTCAGGGTCTCGTAGTGCAAGAGGGCTTCGGTCAGCCTATCCACTTCCGCGCTATGCTCCTTGAGGAGTTCCGAAGCCTGCTCGTAGGCCGTCTTTAGCAGTAACTCGACCTCCTTGTCGATCAGGCGTGCGGTGTCTTCTGAGTGCCACTTGCCACTCAGCAGCTCCGACCCGAGGAAATCGCTGCCCTGGCGTTCCGAGTAGTTGATCGGGCCGATTGTTTCGCTCATGCCGAGCTCAGTAACCATGGCGCGCGCCATCTCCGTGGCGCGTTTGATGTCGTCCGAGGCCCCGGCTGAAATGTCACCACAGAATTCAGCTTCCGCAATGCGGCCGCCAAAAAGCACGGCCAACTGGCCGATCATCTTCTTGCGTTGCATGTGGTAGCTCTCCTTCTCTGGAATCCAGAAGGTGGCCCCCAGGGCCCGGCCGCGGGGGATGATCGTGATCTTGTGGGGATCCTCCACATCACTGATGGCAGCGGCTACCACTGCGTGTCCCGCCTCGTGAACCGCAGTGATCTTGCGGTCATCTTCTTCGAGCTTGCGCGATTTCTTTTGGCGCCCGTAGCGCACCTTGTCCTTGGCCTCTTCCATGTGAGCCATGCCGACTTTGTCTTGTTTGTCCAGCACGGCCATGATTGCCGCCTCGTTGACAATGGCCGCCAAATCCGCGCCCGAGTAGCCCGGCGTGGAGCGCGCCAACACACCGAGATCCACCGTCTCGTCGTGCTTCACGCGTTTGATGTGCACATTGAGGATCGCCTCGCGCCCTACCATGTCAGGCAGTTCAATGGTCACTTCGCGATCGAAGCGTCCCGGTCGCAGGAGCGCCGGGTCGAGCACATCGGGCCGGTTGGTGGCGGCCACCACGATGATGCCTTCGTCCGTGGAAAAACCATCCATCTCCACCAGGATGGCGTTGAGCGTTTGTTCGCGTTCGTCGTGCCCGCCACCCATGCCGCTGCCGCGGCGGCGGCCGACGGCATCGATCTCGTCCAGGAAGATAATGCAGGGGCTGTTTTCCCGCGCTTGCTTGAATAGGTCGCGCACGCGGCTGGCGCCGACGCCGACGAACATCTCAACGAAGTCGGAACCGGAGATCGAGAAGAAAGGCACCTCCGCTTCACCGGCGATGGCCTTGGCCAGCAGCGTCTTGCCGCAACCGGGCGAGCCCACTAACAGGATGCCGCGGGGAATGCGTCCGCCGACGCGCGTGAAGCGCCCGGGGTTCTTGAGGAACTCCACCACCTCTTGAACTTCGCTCTTGGCCTCCTCGGCGCCGGCCACATCGTCGAAGGTGACACTGATGTGATCGTCCTTGTTGAAGAGCTGGGCCTTGGAGCGCCCGAAGGACATCACGCCACCGGCGCCACCCTGGCTGCGCATGTGACGCATGAAGAGCATGAATACCACGAAGAACAGGATCCACGGTCCCCAGAAGAAGAGCAGTTGCGTGAAGAGGCCATTGGCTTCTCCGGCGGTGGAGCCTTTGCCCGGAGAAATGTTGAAGGATTTGGTCTCCAACTTCGCCCCCGCCTCGCGCAGGCTGGCTGACAGAGCTCCCAAGTCATCCAGGTTCTCCACTTCCAACCACAGACCGCCCGAGTTCTCCGGCAGGGGGAAGGGGGGTTGTGAACGGTGAGCTGTTTCCCAGGAACTCACAGAGCGCGCCATCACATTCAGGAACAAGCGGTCCTCCTGGGAGGCTTCAATCGTGGTCACGGCAGCGGGCTGGTCCTCCATAGCCCCGTCCCGCTGTTCGATGGGCTCCTGATAGGCGGTGACGATGCGGGCTGTCTCCGGCTGATACCAACCCTCGGCCAGGGCTTGTTGCAAGTGGTCGGTGCTGACCAGCTTGTAGGAGGGCACCGCCTTCAACTGCTGGTAGAGCGACTCGCGGTCGGCGAGGTTGGTGAAGCTGACCTTGAAGGCCCGCCCGTCACGCAGGGAGCCTTCGATCAGATTGGCCCCCTTGAACTCCTGTTTGTCGACCTGGCCGGTGTAAAGCGCCCACTCAAACTGATCCTGGCTCAACTCCGCCTGGGGTTGGAAGGAGTGGTCGCCGAAGGCGAAGAGGACTGCCATCAGGACGGCGAGGAACAGCAGGAAGGACCCGAAGGACCTGCGCCGCTGACGATCTGGTTGGGGGGGGACTTGCTGACTCATAATTACTCTATCGACCGCTGGTGCGCGGTCCTCCAGAGGCCGCGTGGGGGTCCTTGGGAAAGTTTGCTCGGGTGCGCCGAGGGATGCGCTCCGGGAGGGTGCCGGAGGAACCCCAGGGGCCGCTCAATCTACCTGCTCGGCGGCGGGGCATTCTCGCCGAAGCGCCGAAAAGAAACCACCGCCTGGCGCCAGGGGCGCCAGGGGCGTGGGAGACGGCGCAGGGGACTATTCCGGCCCCGGCGGTGGGCTGGCGAAAAGCTCCAGGATCAGAGCGTCCGCCAACTGGGCCAGGGCCCGTGCGCGGGCGTCTGATTCTCGCCCCAATCGATCCAGGCGGATGCCGACCCAGGTGTCCTGACGCACGAGAGGACCCAGGGGGCCTTCCGGGCCCCAGAGGCGGGCCTCCACGGCTATGCGCAGGCCGCTCTCGAGCAGGCTGTTCTCTGGGTCGCGCACGCCACCCCGGCGCGTTGTCGAGAGGATGCGGCCGCGCACGGTGGCATCGGCCCGCTGGGGCGCCGCCAAAGGAGCGCTCACCAAATCCCCCAGGGAACGCACGAGCTCCCGGTGCAGGTCTCGTTCCAGATCCGGGAGCTTCCCCTCGTTGCCGAAGAACGCCACGCCCACGGTGCGCGCCGGAGCCGGGGGCATCAGGCCCCTTGTGTAGCCGCAGGAGGCGGCCATAAGAACCGAGAGGGCGCAGACAGCTCGGCACCCGCGCAGGAGCCCCTTCACTCTGTTTTGGGGTCCTTTCCGGGGGCTGAGTCGTCGACCGTGTCCGATGTTTCTCCGAACATTTCCGTGGCCCGGCGAATCAAATCCCCAGCGGAAAGCTCCCGGGCATTATCCAGGGCCCGGCGGGCGTGGTACTGGCGGCCGTAGGAGTTGTCGACACGGCGGTAAAAGGAAGCGATGGAAAGATCGCTCTCCACTAGGCGACGCAGGGTGTCATCCAGATCGTTCAGGGCGCCGGCGGCTGTGTCACCTTCGGGGCCGAAGTCCGCCAGAAAGATCTCCAGGTCATTGCGCGCCCAGATCAACTCCCGTTGGTCGTACTCGGGGCTGCTGAGGGCGGCCAGGCGCAGGTGTGGGATGCGCGCCTGGCTGGCCTGTGCCAAGTGGCTGTCAGAATGCCACAGGAGCAGGTCCTCGTGGGCCATGATGGCGTCTGCCCACAACCCGTTTTCCTCGTCCAGGGCGGCCAGGGTTGCGTAGGCCTGATCGCAGCGCGGCTCCGAGGGATAGTAGATTGTCAGGTAGGAGAGGATCGGTTTGGCGTTGTCGCGTTTGGCGAAGAGCCCGAGGAAGTGACCGTCGTCGCTGGCCAGGGTCAGGCCGGCCTCGGCCAACACTGCGCCGGCGGCCGCCCGCTCGTGGTGCGTCGGATACTTTTCGTCCAGGCGTTGAATCAGTTTGAAGGCTTGGCGGTGTTCGCCCTCGGCGACCCGTAGGGCCGCGGCCCGCACGGCGGCTGTCACGGCGATCTGGCGCGGTAGCTCCATGTCCAGGAAGGACGCCAGGCGGTCGGCGTCGGCGTCGTCACCGGAGAGTTCCGAGATCAACTCATCCGAGGTCTGTTCGAGGAGTACGCGCACCTCATCGCGCAGGGCCGGGTCGAGTCCGCGGGTTTCCCGGGCCACTCGCAGGCGGTCAAAGGCCAGTTCCGGGCGGCCGGCGGCCAGGTCCGCTTCGGCGGCGGAGACGGCACCTGGGACCTCGTCGACGGTGTAACTGCCGGGCAAGCCCGTGCCACCAAAGGCGCGGCTGAGGGAGGAGCAGGCCGGCAGCAAGACCAGGGCCAGGCACAGGGCTGGGAGGACGCGGTGGAGATCGGAGAGGCGTTTCACGGGGCCTACCATCGCAGCCGGACCTGCGCGCGGTCAAGGGGCGGGGACAAAGCGCTCGGTACGCGCCTTGTTCCCGGCCGGTTCCCAGGTGGGGCCGCTCGCTTCTCAGAGCCCCGCGCCGTGGGGCCTGGGTTGTCGGGCTGCCCGGGTATTGCGGTTGGGGGCGGCCAGGAAGGACTCGTGACTGCGGGGACGGGTCTCCAGGTGGAAGTCGATGAAGCGTTCGAGAAAATCGCGCACCCGATCCAGGAGCTCCTCCGTCAGGGGCTGGGACGAGCCGGCGTCGCCGCCGCGATTCGGCTTGTTATCAGCGGACCTCTCGCGTCCTGCGTCGACTTGGGCCGCCGCCAGCAGCACATCCTCGGGCAGGGTGCCGACCCGGTGGCTAGCGGCGCGGGCCCCTGCGCCGCAGGGTGCGCACAGGCGACCACCGGCTCCGGCGGAGAAGATCACGCGGGGCGGATCCTCCGGCAGTGCCGGTGCCTGGCCGCCGCAGGCGGCGCAGTGCAGTAGGGCAGGTGCCAGACCCAGGGCCCGCAGGTATTGGAGTTCGAAGCTGACCCGGGATTCGGTGCAGGAGACCTGGTTGGTTTCCAAACGCTCCAGGGCCGCTTCCGTCAGGCGAAAAAGCCGGCCCTCATCCTGGCCCGGACGGGCGGCGATATCCGCCAACTCCAGGGCCGCCAAGCCCGTGCGATAGACCGGGAGTTTGGCGCAGACCCGCGCACGGCGGCGCCCGATAGTGGCCCGGCGCAGGTTGCCCAGTTCCTGTTGCGGGCCCATGGAGTACTCGATCTCCAGCGTGTCGAAGAGGTCTAGGGCGGCGAAATAGCGGGCCGTGGGGCGGAAGACGCCGCGGGCCGTGAGGTGGACGCGGCCGTGGCCTGGGGTCAGCACATGCACGATTAGCGAGGACTCTCCCCAGGGGTAGCGCCGCAGCACTAGGGCCTTGTCGCTGACCAGGGCCACCCAGATTCAGGCGCTGGCCCGCGCCTCTCCCGTGCGGATCGCCACCCGCAGTACCCGTCGATCGTTGGCCTCGAGCACGGAATAGGTGACCTTGTCGCGGGTGAAGCTCTCGCCGGGCTTGGGCAGGTGTCCCAGTTCCGAAAGGACATAGCCCGCCAGGGTTTCGAAGTCCTCTTCCTCGGGTAGCTGAAGGTCCAGGGCTTCGTTGACTTCCGCCACGCGCAGGTTGCCGATGACCTCCGCCACTCCGTCGCCCAGGATGCGCAGGGGAGCGGGTTCATCCGCGTCGAACTCATCGGAGATCTCACCGAAGACTTCGGCCACCACATCGCCCAATGTCACCAGGCCCGCGGTGCCGCCGTATTCGTCGAGGACGATGGCCATCTTCACTTTCTCGCGCCTGAAGTCGTCCACCAGATCAGACAGGTGGCGCGTCTCCGGGGTGAAGAAGGCCGGGTGCAGGATGTCTCGCAGGGTGGTGGAGGCAAAGCCGTCGCGGGCCAAAACCTGGAGGATGTCCCGAGCCTCGATGGTGCCGATGATGGAGTCGGGCGAATCCTCGAAGACCGGTATGCGGCTATGGCCAGAGTTGGCCGCCAGGATGACCGCATCGCGCAGGTTGCAATCCACATTGACCCCGTGGATTTCCGTGCGCGGCGTCATGATGGCGGCCACATCCACATCGCGGAACTCCATCACATTCTCCAGGAACTCGCGCTCGGTTTCGTCCAGGTCGCCGGCGTCGGCGTTTTCCTCGATGACCTCGCGCAGGCCCTCGACGATGCGGCGGGCTGAATCGGTGGTGACCGGCAGGCCCAGGGCGCGCAGCAGGGTGCGGCGCAGGCTCTCCAACAGGGCCACGGGGAGGGCCAGCGGCCATTGGAAGGCGTGAAAGGCGCCCAGGGTGCGCAGCAGCAGGGCGTCGCCGTGGCGCCGGGCCAGGGCGGCGGGCAGGCCCTCGGCGAAGAGCAAGAGGAGTGGGGCGCCGATGGCCAGGGTCAGGCCGAAGCTGGTCCAGCTGAGCTCTCCAGCGGCGGAGAGCAGGTCCAGTACCATGGTCAGGAAGGCCAGCTCAAAGGTGAGTTTGAAGAGGCCAGCGGAGGTGGCCAGGGTGTCGGCTCGGGCCAGGAGCGGGCCCAGACGCCCGCATTGTTCCCCATCCCGCGCCCGATCCAGGATACGGTCCGGGTGGGAGTGGATCAGGGCCCCGCGCAGGGTGGCGAAGGCCCCGGCTAGAATCAGGGCAGCGAGGGTCCAGAGAACTGCTTCCAGATCACTCTGGACCAGGTTGGCAGGAGGCGCCGGGGCGAGCAGCGCAGGTGGACAGGTGTTCAAGGTGGTGGTGCTAGGGGGACCGCTTGTGGCGATTGGTTGCCGATGGTCGCCGGCGGGGCCGTGGCCCCAACTACATCCTAGCCTACCTGGGGCCTGTGAAAAGGGGATAGGCGGTTGGATGTGGAGAGGGCGTTACACAGCTGAAGCAAACGTCCCCCTGTGGGGACCGGGAGCGATGGATCGGTGTACCAGGAGGAAACCCGGCTGGGAGCCCCCACGTGGCCGCAACGCCCTGCTGAGGCCTGTTCTTGGCCTATGGGAAGGCCCTGTCGACCGGAAACGGCGTCGGTGGGCGGTCGGCGAGGGGGCGGGTTCGGGTGGCCCGGGCACGGCACGCCCCGTGCGATAGAGTTGGACATGGACTCCACCACCAGCCCCGCCGAACTCGCCTCAATCCTCTCAGGTTCCCTGGCCCAGGCCCTGCTCGCCCGGGGAGTGTCCTTGGAAGAGCTGGAGGGCGAAGCGCCGGCGGGTCGGCGCAATCGCTTGGAAACGGGTCTCATGGCCTTGGTGCGCGACACCGGGGACGAAGCGGCCTTCGAAGCTCTCCATGCCCTCAGCCATCGTCATCTACTGAACTGGGTGCGCAGCCGCATTCTCCCCGGGCGGGTTCCCCTGGATGCCCAGGAGATCCTGCAGGATGCCTTCGTCAACATCTTCTGCTACCGCCATAGCTTCCGCGATGAAGGCGGCCGTGTGTTCGGTGCATGGGCGCGCACGATTGCCGCCAATGCCGTGCGTCGGGCCGCCAAGCAGCCGGCCCGTTTTTCATTCCAGGCACTGCCGGAGGGCCTCCAGGAGCCCATGGATCGTCGGGCCCTGCCCGATCAAGTGGCTTCGCAACAGGAGGATGTCCTGCACCTGCGGCGGGCCATGGGCCTGTTTTTGCTTCACTACCAACGCGCCTTCGGCCTGCTCGGAGAACGGGACCGCGCCATCCTCGAATGGGTGGAGATAGAAGGTCGCTCCTATGTGGATCTCGGGCGGGAGCTCGGCCTGCGCCCCAACAACATCAAGGTGATCGTATTCCGCGCCCGACTGCGCCTGCGCGCCGAGATGCGCCGGGCCATGGAGGGGGCCCTGCGGGAACGGGCTCAAGATGCCGGGAGCGGGGCAGTCGCCGAGGTTCTCACGCCCCTCATTGGCGTGGCCTAGGAGCTCGGCCGCCCCGGAACTTCATTCGCCCCTCGCTGCGGAGTAGAGTTCACCGGTGGCTTCTGACCAGCGCGAAGTGGATCTCATTATCAGTGGGGCGGCGGAGGTGGCGACTCCCCGGGGAGAGACGGCTCGGGGGGGCGCGGCCCTCGGAGAACTCGATATCACGGAGGACGGGGCCTTGGCCGTGGACGGGGGCCTGATCGTCGCCGTGGGTCGGGCCAGTGATTTGCGTCGCGCCTGGCGCGGAAGGCGCGAGTTGGACGCGGGCGGCGGTATCTTGGTGCCCGGTTTCGTGGATGCCCACACACACCCAGTTTTTGCCGGGACGCGGGAAGAGGAGTTCGAGATGCGCGTGGCGGGAGCCAGCTATCTGGAGATCGCCGGCGCCGGGGGCGGGATCGTCTCCAGCGTGAAAGGCGTGCGTGGAGCCAGTGCCGAGGAACTCCTGGCGGCCCTGCTCCTGCGCCTGGATCGTTTTCTGGCCCTGGGCACCACAACCATTGAGGCCAAAACCGGCTACGGCCTGTCGCCCAAAGAGGAGATGAAGTGTCTGGAAGTGATCGCCGCCGCTGACGCCATCCATGCGGTGGACCTGGTGCCGACCTTCCTCGGGGCCCATGACTTTCCCCTCGAATACCGGGACAGCGATGCCGACCGTCAACGCTATGTGGACCTCTTGGTGGAGGAAATGATCCCGGCCGTGGCCGCCTCCGGCCTGGCGCGCTACTGCGATGTATTCACCGAAGCCCATGTGTTCAATCTGGATCAAACCCGCCGCATCCTGGGCCGGGCCAGTGAGCTCGGCCTCGGCCTGCGTTTGCATGTGGATCAGCTGACACCCCTGGGCGGGGCTGAACTGGCCGCGGAGTTGGGAGCCGCCAGTGCCGATCACCTGGAGTACATCAGTGACCAGGGCATCCAGGCCTTGGGGGAGGCCGGGGTCGTGCCGGTGTTGTGTCCCCTGGTGCCGCTCTACCTCGGCCAGGACAAGGAGGCTCCCGGGCGCGCCTTGGTCAAGGCCGGTCTGGCGCCGGCCTTGGCCACGGATTTCAACCCCGGGAGCTGCTACACCCAGAGCATGGGCGAGGTTCTGACCTTCAGCGCTCTGCGCTTTGGCTTCAGCGCCGCCGAGGCCCTGACCGCCGCCACCCTGAACGCCGCCTGCTCCCTGGATCTGGGACAGCGCATCGGCAGTTTGGAGCCAGGCAAGGCAGCGGACATCCTGGTCCTCGACCTGCCCGGCCACCGTCACCTGACCTATGAGTTTGGCCGCAATCCGGTGCGCAGCGTGGTCAAGGCCGGCGCAGTCGTGCTGGGGGGCTGAACCGGCCACAGGCGGATGTTTTACGGAGAAGATCCGCGACCTTTGGCCCCGCGCTCCACTCTTAGGGTGGAGGAGGGGGCGGTGGGATCCCGGGGGGGCTGAGCCGGGGGCTGAGCGGGGGGGTGAGCCGGGGGGGTGAACAGGGATGCCGGGCAGATGGATCAGGGGCTGTGAGGGCACCTAGAACGTGGGCTTGCATAGGGGATTGTCCCCACCCCACGCCCCTCGCGTTGGTATTCCCATCCTTGTAATAAGGTTTCAGGGGCGAGACCCGATAAGAGAAACCGCTGCCCTCCCGGTTCCCCAAGGCCGAGTTGGCTGACGGGCGCGGCCCTCCCATGAACAAGGATCTGATCAAAGAACGCCTGGGCGAGAAGCTCGAACTGCCCTCCCTGCCGGCGGTCGTCCAGCGCGTGAACGCCCTGATCGAGGACCCGACGGCGGGCATGCGAGAAGTTGGGGCGGCCATCGGTCTTGACCCGCCCCTGACCGCCAAGCTGCTGCGTATCGTAAACAGCGCCTACTACGGCCTCAGCGTGCCCGTGGTTTCCGTGGAGCACGCGGCCTCAATCCTCGGCATTCGCGGTCTGCGCACGCTGCTGCTGCGCGTTTCTGTTTACGACATCTTCGCTCACCTGCACGATCACCCGGAGTTCGATGTGCGCGGGCTCTGGAAGCATTCGGTTCTGACGGCCCAGTTGACCGGGGCTACGGCGGCCCGCACACGGATTCGCTCGGATGTGAGCACTGACGAGCTCTATGTCTGCGGCCTGCTCCATGACATCGGCCAGTTCCTGATGATCGAGCACGTGGGAGACGAGTTCATCGAGGCCTGGAATCGGGCTCGGGAACGGGGAACGTCGCCGGTGGCAGCCGAGCGCGAGGTGCTCGGTTTTAGCCACACGGATCTGGGCGCCATGCTGGCCCGGCGCTGGTCCCTTCCGACACATGCAATCCAGGCCATCCGCTTTCATCACGACATGCGCCGAGCAGCCCCGGCGGAGCCCGTGGTGGCCCTGGTGGCCATGGCGAATATCCTGGCCCGGGCGGCTGCTGATGATGCGGGACCGCGGGGCGTGTGCCGCCGCGCGGGGCCGGCCCTCCTGGATTGCTTGAGCCTCGATAAGCGGGGCGTAGAGGAGCTGATCGAGACTGGGCGCAAGATGCTGCCGGATATCCGCGTCTGAGCGCGGGTAGCTGAGACACGCCCCAGGCTCCAGGTCACCAGGCGCTCCCGGTGTGGCTTGAAAGTCCAGGCGCCAATGGCCAGCTTCCCCTGTGGGCAGCTCCACCTGTGGTCAGTTCCCACTGGGAAGTGACTGGAGCAGGGCGGGGGCTGGGCGCTACCCTCTGGCCATGGCCGACACCCCGCGCATTATCCAACCCAGAACGCTGAAGGGCTTCCGGGACATCCTGCCGGCCACCATGCTGGCTCGCGAGGAACTCCTGGAGCAGGTGCGCGGTGTTTTTCGTGCCCACGGCTACTGCCCCTTTGATACGCCAGCCCTGGAGTACACGGAAATCCTGCTCGGCAAGGGCAGCGCCGAAAACGACCGCCAGATGTACCGCTTCACGGACAACGGTGGCCGCGATGTGGCCCTGCGCTTTGACCTGACCGTGCCCCTGGCGCGTTTCATTGCCCAGCACGCCGGCGGTTTGGGTGTGCCTTTCCGGGGCTATCACATCGGCAGCGTCTGGCGCGGAGAGAACACCCAGCGCGGCCGCTATCGCGAGTTCATGCAGTGCGACTTCGACGCCATCGGCACGGAGAGCGTCGTGGCGGATGTGGAGACCCTGGTCGTGATCAACGACTTGCTGGATGCCCTGGGCGTGGGGGAATTCACTATCCGCATCAACAGCCGTGAAATCCTGGCCGGTGTACTGGAGGGGGCTGGCTTGGCGGAACGCGCCGTACCCCTGCTGCGGGCCTTGGACAAGCTGGACAAGATCGGCCGTGATGGCGTGGCGACGGAAATGATGGCGGAGGCCGGGGTGGACGCGGGACAGGCAGATACCGTGCTTTCTCTGGCGGAACTCGACGGAAGTGCGGGGGAGGTCCTGGCTGGTCTGGCGGAACTCGTCGTCGATAACGAGGGCGGGCAGAGGGGCCTGGCACGCCTGGGGGAAATCATCGCCGCGGCCAAGGCAGCGGGAGTGGCGGATTCGCGTTTGGCGGTTGCGCCGGCCATCGCCAGGGGGCTCGACTACTACACTGGCGTCGTCTTCGAAACCACCTTGGACGAGCTAGAGGACATCGGCAGCGTCTGTTCCGGTGGACGCTACGACGACTTGGCGGGGCTTTACACCAAGCAACGTCTGCCGGGGGTCGGAGCTTCCCTGGGCCTGGACCGACTGCTGGCGGCCATGGACGAGTTGGGCCAACTGCCCGCCCGCAGTACCGCGGCGCCGGTCTTCATCGCCCTCTTCGATCCCGAACGCCTGCACGAGTACTTGGGCCTGGCCGCTGAGTTGCGCCGAGCGGGCATCGGCTGCGAGGTTCACACGGAGGCCAAGAAACTCGGCGCACAGCTGAAGTACGCCGATCGCCGAGGTTTCCAACTGGCCCTGGTGATGGGGGAACGCGAGTGGGAACGCGGCATCTGCCAAGTGAGGACCCTGGCCAGTGGTGACAAATGTGAGCTCGAGCTGAAAACCCTGGCCCAGGATTTGGGGCGGCTGCTGGGGGAACCCAGGGCTGGCTCCCGCTTCACCACTGACTCCACTGCGAGCTGAGGAATAGAGCATGCCGGGCTGGGTTCCGAATCTGATCTCTGTCGCGCGCTTGGCCCTGCTGCCGGTCTTTCTGGTCATGGCCCAGGAGACCGTCGCGGCCTTTGCGAGCGGCGAGCAGCAGGATGTGGTGCGAGGCCGAGTCTCCTGCACTGCGGTCTTGGTTCTGATCTGGCTATCCGACCTGTTGGATGGTTATGTCGCACGGCGCTTCGATCTGACCAGCAAGGCCGGAGCGATTCTCGACGCCATCATCGACAAGCTTGTGCAACTGGGATTGGTGACCTTGTTCGCCTTCGACCACGGCGCCGCCTTTCCCACCATGCCGCTCTGGTTCGTCGCCTCGATTTACGGCCGGGATCTGGTGATCCTCTACGGCAGCCTGCGCGTACGTCAACTCAAGGGCGAGATAGATCCCTCCCACCGCTTTCACGGACGCCTTTCAACGGGTTGCGTGCTGGCGGCGATCCTGGCCACCACATTGAGCGCTCCGGCGAGTTGGTTGACGCCCCTGTTGGTCTGCGGTTCCCTCTCCTCGCTGATCAGCGTGGTTGGCTACATCCAGGTGGGGCGCGAGCAGGTGCGCCAACTTGGGGCAAATCAGGGCAAGAAGTAGATACTGAAGCCGTCGGATAGATTGAAGCCTGCTCCTCCGGCATCCGGATCGCGGTACCAGGTTTGAAAGTTCCAGGTTGATCCGGCGTTCAATGTGCCTGCCGCGGACGGCGGCGAAGTGCTGTCCACGGGACAGAGCAGCGTTCCCGTGGCATCGGCTGCGACCGGCGGGTAGAGGCGGAAGGTGCCCAGAACGCCGGCCCCCACGCAGCGGAAGCCGTCGCCGAAGGGGAAGAGGATTTGCTCTGGCCCATAGTAGAACAGACCCAGTTGGGACTGTGCCACTGGGCCGGCGGCTAGCACCAGATCGTTCTGGCTCAAACGGGAAGAGCCGCTGGCCGACATGGGAGCCGGAGACCCCGTGGAGTTCTGAGCGGCGATGCAGTAGTTGCTGCCCACGGCGTCGCTGGTGATGAAGATGCTCAGGTCATAGTCATTACAGTCACTGGCGGAGAAGTCGAAGACGAAGGCCTGCAAGTAGACAGCGGTGGCGCTGCCCGTGTCGTTTGACCAGGTGAGGGCTTCGTTGTTGTTCTGGGTGACCGAGAGGGCCAACAGGTTGCCGCCGCAGGCAGCGAAGAGCTTGAGATCCAGATCACCAAAGGCGTGGGCAAACCCCAGCCCGGCATCGATGGAGAAACCGGCCGGGATCGTACAGCGGTACCAGTCGTCGTCGGTTTTTACCAGGTGCAGGTCAGCCCAGTAGCCGGCGTCGGGTGTGCCGAGCTCCGTGGGGCGCGCGCAACTGTCGTTGTCCTCGAAGCCGTCGTCCACCAGGCCCGCGCAGGGATTGGTGGAAGGTGTGATGGCAATGTCCAGTTCGTAGTCGTTACAAGTGAAGGCCAGGCCGTAGCCGCTGACGCGCAGCACCATCTCCGTGGGGGCCGTGCCGTAGTGGGTTGTGCTGACCTCTTCGTCATCGGTGATGGACTGGGAGGCATCGAGGATGTCAGTGCAGGTGCTGTCGCTGAGAACCAGATCGATATCACCGGCCGCATGGGTGAAGCGGCAGGTGATCGTGATCTCGGAGGCCGCCGGCACCGCTAGGCGATAGTAGTCATCGTCTCCGGCGCGTACTGCCAAGGTCGTGGTGGTCCCAACTGTTAGGGCGGCGGCCGTCGCGCAAGTGTCGTTGTCTTCCCAGACATCATCCCCGGTTCCCCCGGAGCATTGGATTGGAGACAGGCAGAGGAGCAGGGCGGCGGAGAGCATGGCCGCCATTGTGCCACTGGGGGGGCCGTCCGGAAGCCCCTTGCTAGCGTTTCAAGGCTTGGCCCGCGCCCTGGCGTAGGGTGTGCGAGCGATCCACCTCTAGCGGGCCAAAGACCTCTGCCTGGCCCTCGATCCAGTGCACGGTCACGGAGGCGGCCTGGCTCGCGCTGCCCAAGCCGAAGTGGACCCGGGGGTCGTGGCTGGCGCAGTAGCTGTAGGCCACTTGGACGCCGCGCCACTGAGTGGGCCGCTGCCCGGCGGCGGGACCGGGTAACTCCACCCTGGCACCCACGGCGTCAAAACCATGGGCATCCAAGACACGCAGCTGCAGGAAGTGTCCCTGGTCCGGGGCCGTATTCTCCAACAGGCGCACGGGCCCGTCGTTATCAACCACTAGCACATCGATGTCCCCGTCTCCGTCCATGTCGCCGTAGGCCGTGGCGCGCGTGTTGTGCACCAAGGGCACGGCCACTCCGCCCCGGGGCAGGACTTCCTCGAAACCGCCTCCGGGCAGGCCCCGGAAGAGCAGGTTCGGTTCGGCGTAGCGATCCACCGTGTCGTATTCGGGCATCCAGATTCCAACGCGGCCATTGGCCACATAGGTGTCCCGCTCTCCATCGTGGTTGAAATCGGCGAAGCCCATGCCCCAGCCGGTGAAACGAATGCTGGGGCCGCCGAGGCCCGTCAGTGAAGTCTTGTCGCTGAAGAAACCGCCGCGGTTCACATAGCAGGTGTTGGTTTCATCCCGCAGGTGGGTCATGAAGAGATCCATGTCGCCGTCGTTCTCGATGTCCACGGCGGCCACGCCCATGCCGGCCTCGGCGGTGCCGTTCATGTTGACCGCGCATCCCGCGAGCAGGGCTTCGTCCTTGAAAGTGCCGTCACCCTGGTTCATCCAGAGCTGGTTTGCCAGGAGATCGTTGGCCACATACACATCCGGGTAGCCATTGGCGTCGAAGTCAGCCACGGCGACGCCCAGGCCGTTGCCGAAGTTCTCGGTCAGGCCCGCGCGCCGGGAGACATCGGTGAAGTGCCCGTTGCCGTCGTTTTCGTAGAGCAGGTCAGAAGTGGGGGAGTTGTAGTTGTTCGGGTGACAGTAATCCCGGTCTCCGTAGTGGGAGCGGCAGGGGATTTCCACGCCGGGGGACCAGTTGACGTAGTTGGCCGCAAACAGATCCAGATCTCCATCGCGGTCGTAATCCAGGAAGGCACAGGAAGTCGTCCAGCCTTCGTGTTCGAGATCAGAAGCAGCGCTGACATCGGTGAATGAGCCATCGCCGTTGTTGCGGTAGAGGACATTGCGGCCCACATTCGAGACGAACAGGTCCTGGTCTCCATCGCCGTCCGTGTCTCCCACGGCGAAGCCCATGCCGTAGCCAGCATCACCGACGCCGGCTTCCTCGGTCACATCGGCGAATGAGCCGTCGCCCTTTCCGCGGTAAAGGCGATTGCCCGGGAAGGGCTGGTCAGCCAGTTCCGCGGGTACCTCATCCGGTACGAGGACGGCGGACTGCACCAGGTAGATGTCCAGGTGCCCGTCGCCGTTGTAGTCCAGAAACCCACCGCCCCCGGCGGCGATCTCGGGAAACCAGAAGCGCTTGGGCAGGCCCCGCAGGTGTACAAAATCCAGGCCGCGTTCGGCGGCAACCTCCTTGAACCAGGGGGCGGAGGCATTGGCGTTCTGGTTCGCTGAGTTGGCGGAGCCAGCCGAGTCCGTGCCGCAGGCAGCGGCCAGCAGGAGGATGGGCAGTGCGTGGAAGGCTGACTTTCGCATGGGGTTTGACTGCATTCAGGGCATGGCCGCGATGCGGGCGGCGAGGGTCTGGGTCTTCTGGTCGGCCACATCAAGCCCGGCGCCGTAGTCCGGATTCAGGCGCTGGGCCGCCGCCAGTGCTGCTTGCGCCTCCCGTTTGCGATTGGTGCGCACGCAGATTATGCCCAGTGATACTTGGCTGGCCAGGTTGTCCGGTTCGATGCCCACGGAGGTTTGGAAGTGTGCGAGGGCCTCATCGGTGAGCCCCAACCGGATGCAGATCTCAGCCAGGAAGTCATAGACATCGGCCTTGCGCGGGTCCAGGCGCACGCAGGTCTTGAGGGCGTCGTAGGTCTCCTCCAAACGCGCGCCCTTGACCAGTATCAGAGCCCGGATGAAGTGCGCGCGGCCCACCTTGGGGGCCAGCTCAATGGCGCGGTTGACATGGGTTTCGGCTTCGGGCAAACGGCCCATGTCGTTGTAGCAACTGGCCAGGTTGAGCCAGATGGCGAACTCAGAGGGCTTGAGCGTCAGGGCCTTGTCGAGCATGACGCGCGCCTGTTCCAACTGGGCCAGCTTGATGTGGGCCGCCGCCAGGTTGACCATCACTGTGGTGTCTTGTGGCCTTGAGCGGTGCAGGGCGCCGAGGATCCCGACGGCTTCCTGGGCCCGGCCGGATTCGATCAGCTCCACGGCGTTTTCGATGCGCCCCACGAAGTTCACTGTGTATCGGGAGAGCTCCTCGGAGAGCTCATCGGGTAGATAGCGCGTGGAGCTGAACTCCCACTGCATGCCCTTGGCCAGGGCCACCTCGGCTTCCTCGCGGCGCCCTAGGGCGCGCAGGGCCATGCCCAGGGAATACTGCACAGGGCCGTAATCCGGATCCAAGTCCCGGGCCTTTTCCAGTTGTTCCAGGGCACCGTTGAAGTCGTCCAGGCGCAGCAGGCACTCGCCCAGGCCCAGGTAACCCTCGAGGCGATTCTTGGCCATGGCAATCACGGCCCGGTACTCGATCATGGCCGCTTCGGTCTCGCCGGCCTGAAGCAAGGCGCGGCCCAGGCGCTGGCGCGCGGCCCTCATAGTGGGGTCGTCGGCCACTAATTCACGGAGCTGGAGCAGTCCGCCCTCCACATCCCCGGCCTGGCGCAGGCAAATAGCCCAGTGCAGGCGGTAGGCGGCCCGGGCGGGCTCTAACTCGACGGCGTTGCTGAAGCTGCGTTCCGCCTCGTCCCACATCTTGTTGGCCTCGTAGACCAAGCCGATGGTGGCGTGGGCAGCGGCGTCACTGGGGTCCTTGCGAGCCCGTTCCAACTTGGCTTCGAGGATCTCATAGACCTCCGCGTCCATGCCGGCGGTGTCCTCGGGCACCACCGGCGCGGGAGGCGGAAAAAGGAGGCCCCAGGCCTGCCAGAGCAAGATGGCCACCAGGACCAGGGGCCACAGCGGGCGCTTGGTTTTCGGGGCTGTGGGCGACTTAGGAGCTGATGGCTGCTTTCCCATGGTGAAAGCCTACACCACCGGGGCTGCTTGCTCCTATGCCGCAGTGTCTTACGGCACGGCCGCAGGCGAAAAGAAAGGGCGGCGCCCCCTCCGCGTTGGAGGGGACGCCGCCCGTGGCTTGTCAGGATGAGAGGGTTCCTACAGGAAGGAAATCTCCTGGGCATCCGAGAGGTCAGTGCTGCCGACCGCGCTATCGCGGAACCAGGCCTGGAAGTTCCAGGTGGAGCCGACGGTAATGGTACCGGCCACGGCGGGCGGGTTAGCCAGATCGACCATGGTGCTCATGAAGCCAGTTCCCGAACCGTTGTCGAGGACCTGGACCGGCGGCATGATCCGGAAGTTGCCCGGACCGATGCAGCGAATACCATTGCCCAGGGGCACGGAGTTCTGGTTCTGACCGTAGAAGAAGATACCGGTTTCCCCGATGGGAGCCGGGCCCGCTGCCAGCGACAGGTTGTTATCCGCCACCACATCACTACCGGCGGAGGCGATGATCGCCGGGTAGCCGGTGGAGTTGGGTGTCGAGTAGCAGTAGTTCTGGCCGAGACCGAGGTCCTGGGCGAAGAAAGTCACCGTGCCGGCACCACCGCTGGAGCCGGGGAAGGTTCCCAACTGCAACGTGTAGGTCTGGCCCGCGACAACATTGCCGTAGACAGTGGATTGGAGCCCACAATCGTCGTCGTTACAGGCGATCGGCGCACCCGTGGGGCAGCCGGCGCCATCGTACATGGCCATCTTCGTGTCGACTCCGGTCTGGGAACAGACCGTGGCCACCAGGATGCCGTTGACGGCCGAGGTGTACTCGTACCACAGGTCGTTGTCGATGGCAGTCGTGCCGAAGAAGTCACACTCCGCATTCGCCTGGCCTTCGGCACCGGTGGTGGCGAGGGTCGAGTCGAAGGGATAGGTGCCATCGCCGACAACTTCCGCCGCCGTACACTCGTCGTTGGCCGGGCCGCTGACGCTGGTGTTGATATCCAACACGCCGTTGGCGCCGCCGCCGGAGCTGAAGTTGGCCACCTGGATAGGGTAGACATTGCCGGCCGTGACCGGAACCACAACCTCGGAGAGGAGGCCGCAGGAGTCATCGTTACAGGCGATGGGCTCGGCCGTGGGGCAAACAGCACCGTCATAGACGGCCAGCTTGGTGTCGCCGGAGTTGGCGCAGAGGCTGACCACTGCATCTCCGGTGACCCCAGCCGTCCAGGCGAACCAGACATCGTCATTCATGTCCGGCTGGCCGAAGAAGTCACAGGCGGCATTGGCCTGGCCTTCAGCGCCATTGGTGGCACAGACGGTGTCAAAGGCGAAGGAACCGTCGCCGGCAATGGCATCGGGCGTTGCACAATCATCGTTACCCGGAGCCGAGCAGCCACCCGCGGTATTGATGTTGAGGGTGCCTGTGCCGCTGTTGGTGCCGTAGCCGCCAACCTGCACGCGGACTGTGTCGCCGGAGAGAACGCCGTTTAGCGTGACAGAGGACTGAAGTCCACAGGAGTCATCGTTGCTTCCGATGCAACCGCCGCCGCCGCAACTGCCATCCGCGTGGAGGGCCAGCTTGGTGTCGAAGCTGCTGCCGCAAAGGTCGAAGGTGACATCGCCATCGGAGCCGGCGGTCCACCGGTACCACTTGTCTAATCCAATAGAGGTGCAATCCTGATTGGCACTGGTGGTGTGGTTGGAAGTGTCGAAAGCGAAGGAGCCGTCGCCGGAGATGGCAGTGGCGCAGTCACAGTCGTCATCGGTAGTACAACCGCCACCGGCCGTGCTGATATCCAGGTTGCCGTTGGCACCGCCACCGGCGCTGAAGTTGGCCACCTGGATATAGTAGACATTGCCGGCCGTGACCGGAACCAGAACCTCGGAGAGGAGGCCGCAGGAGTCATCGTTACAGGCGATGGGCTCGGCCGTGGGACAGACATCGCCGTCATAGACGGCCAGCTTGGTGTCGCCACTGGCGTTACAAAGCGTGATTGTGGCATCGCCGGAGGAGCCCGCGGTCCAGCTGAACCAGACATCGTCGTTCATGCTCGTCTGACCGAAGAAGTTACAGGCCGCATTTGCCTGACCCTCGGCGCCGGTGGTGGCACCGCTGGTGTCAAAGGCGAAGGAGCCGTCACCAGCGATATCGGTGGCACAGGCGCAGTCGTCGTTGCTGGCGCAACCGCCGCCGGCGCAAGCACCGGCCAGGTCACTGTTCAGGCTCAGGTAGAAACCGGCGAAGGGATTGCCGCCGAACCAGTAGCAACCGCCGCCGTCGATGACGAATAGGTTCTGGTTGCCGGCACCGGAGCCGTCATTGCCCGGGTTCTGCCAGGCCGTGCCGTCACCCGTGGCGCAGGCGGGGCCGCCGGCCATCAGGGGACCGGCATTGTTGCCGGCTGCATCGGGGAAGGTGAAGGTGTAACCGAAGTTGTCCAGGGTCGGGTCGCCACCATAGGTGCCGTCCGCGTCCCCGTTGATGCAGAACTCCATGCCAGTCAGGTCGATGGTGACCGTGTGGCAAGAGAAACCGGCCGGGTCGGAGCCGGGTAGGCCCGTCAGGTCGAAGGTCACGAGGGGAGCTTCACTGCTCGCCAGGTCGCCGCAGGGATCGTAGTCCTGGATGATGCTGACGATAATGCGTGTTCCTGGACCGCCAATGGCCGGGTCGTCCGCACTCGTACAGTAACTGATATTAAAGGAGTTGATCGTGTAGGAGTCCTGGCTGCCGCCGGAACCGGTACTGAGGATTTGGCCCTCGTCGATTAGTGTGCTTCCGTCCGAGATGTTGTAGTAGAAGCCAAGGGGGCAGGTGTTGTGGTACACAACGCCGCCGACACCGGCGTTCTGGGTCGTGCCCACTAGGCTGGCCTTGGTGAAGGTGCCCGTGGCCAGGTGGTAGACACCGGAGTAGGTCGGGGCGGGGCAAGATTGCATCGCCTGGGTTGTGGTTTGGGCAAAGGCCGCTCCTGAGAGGAGTAGGGCGCCGCCCATGAACATGGAAGTTCGAAACATGGTTTTGAGTCCTTGAGATTTTTGGGGGATGCGTGAGGGTCACGCGTGATTCCGGTCGGGTGCCCTATTTGCCGCGCATGCAGGCCCCACAGAACCTCACCTTGCGGAGAGGGGGGAGGGCCCGCACAGGGCACCCGGGAACCACCGGGGTTTTCCAATCTGGGTGAATCATCCCATAGAAATCCTGTTTTGGGGGAACAAAGGAGGTGCGACTCAGAAGTCGTCCGGCGGGGGGTGGGGCTGGGGGAAGCCCGGGGAGCGTGGGGTGGCTCTGGAAGTTGTTGCTGGGGCACGTGTTATGACCGCGAACGGGCTGTTTTGGGGCTGTTTGCTGGGAGATTGCAAAACGGCCAGCGGACGCGATTTTACGGGAGATCAAGCCCGGGCCTCGATCATCCGAAAACAGGTCACGACGGAAGCGGCTTCGAGTCCGGTTCCAGCCCATTTAGCAGAACATCTCAAGGACGAGCGCCATGGCAGCCATCCCCGACCGGCAACCCCCTTCACCCCCCTTACCTCCCTCGGCGGGCAGGCCAGCCGTTGGAGCTCAGCCCATGGGGGTCGGAAATGTTGCCGCTGATGATCGCCGAGGTGGCGACCGCCGCTCCATTGACGGAGTGCTCAGGCTGCGGGTGGATTCACCGCACCTAGATGGCAAGGCGGAGAATATCTCTGATAGCGGCATCCTCTTTTTCACTGACCGTCCACTGCGAGTGACGGTGGAGTTGGAGGAGGACGGTGTATTGCGTTCCCGCTCAGGGCGCCTGGTGCGTGCCCAACGGATCAAGGGGGACACAACCGGCTGGGCCGTCGAGTTCGACGAGCAGGGCTAGCCAGCGGCAGCTATCGAAAAGCTACCGAGGCGGGCGCTGGGCGTGCTCAGGGGAAAAAGTCCAGCAGGACCCGCGGGAAGCAGCCCAGGTAGATGACGCCGGCGGCGCAGAGGACGGCGGCGATGGCCGCTGGGGCGCGACGGGTGATGGGTGGCAGGAGATCGTCAGGCCGCGGACGCATGTACATGGCCACGATGATGCGCAGGTAATAGGCCAGGGCCACGACGGAGAGCAGGACGCCGACGACGGCCACGGCGAGCATGTCAGCTCGCACCAACACCGCAAAGACCAGGTACTTGCCGAGGAACCCACCGGTGGCGGGGATGCCACCTAGGGAGAGCAGGAAGAGTGACAGGCCGGCGGCCAGGAACGGCCGCTTGTCCGCCAAGCCCGCCATGGAGGAGAGTTCCAGGCGCTCATCCCCATCGCCTTCGAGCAGGGACAGCAGGCCGAAGGCTCCGGCGCCGGTTACCGCATAGGCGGCCATGTAGAAGAGCACCGCTTGCATGGGAGCGCCGCCGTCTGCGCCCTGGAGTGGATCGCCGCGCAGGGCGCCGGCCAGGGCCAGCAACACCGTGCCCGCATGGGCCACCCCGGAGTAGGCCAGCATGCGTTTCACATTGGTTTGTACCAGGGCGCCGAGGTTGCCGAGGGCCATGGTGACCAGGGCCGTGACCGCCACGACGCCGGCGGCGGCGGCCGGCAGCAGGAAGGCGGCGTGGAGCAGGAAGGCGAAGGCGGCTGCCTTGGTGCCCGTGGCCATCAGGATCGTCACCGGCGTCGGGCTGCCCTGGTAGACATCCGGGGCCCAGAGGTGGAAGGGGAAGACGCTGGTCTTGAAGAACAGGCTGGCGGCGATCAGGGCCACGCCGGCGGCGGCCAGGGGCGTGCCCAGGCCAGCGGCGCGCAACTCCGGCAGGGAGAGGGTTCCGGTGGCTCCGTAGAGCAGGGCCGAACCGTAGAGGAAGAGGGCGGCGGCGAAGGCTCCCAGGATGAAGTACTTCAGGCCGGCTTCCACGGCGTCGCTGCGGGCGCGGCGGAAGGCCGCCAGAATGTAGAGGGGCACCGAGAGGGTTTCGAGACCGATGAAGAACACGATCAGATCGCGAGCTCCGGCCATCACGAGCATGCCCAAACAAGCGGTGAGCAGCAGGCAATCGTGCTCCGCCAGAAACGCCCGTTCCCGTTTGTAGTAGCCGCGGCCGAAAGCCCAGGCCAGGCCCGTGGAGGCCAGGAAGATCAGGCCCCAGAGGGAGTTGACTCCGCCGCTGGCAAAGGTGCCGGAAAAGGCCAGGGTGCTGGGCAGTTCCAGGCTCGCTTGCAGCAGGCTGGCGGCTCCTCCCAGGGTAGCCAGGAAGATGGCGCCGCGGGTGCGGGCGCCCAGGGTGAACATGTCCGCGACGAGCAGCGCCAGAATGCCACAGGCCAGGACGATGAGCGGCGCGCCGGCACCGAGGGCGCCTGCGCCGAAGGCGTCGGTCGTGGGCGGGAAAACTGTGGCGTTGGCGAGGAACATCAGCGGTCGCCTCCGGAGGTGACTAGGTGGCTGGTCGTCTGGGGGGCAAGCGTAATCACCTTGCTGATGGGCGTGGTCTGCTGTGTCTCCAAGGGCATCCTGTCGGTGGCCGCTGCGCCCTCGTCAACTTCATCAGAAGCATCGAGTTCTGCCAGAGCAGAGTTGCTTTCATCGAGCAGGGCCAGCCGGTGGCGGGCGTGTTCGATGCGCTCCACTATGGCGTCGAGGGCCGGGGCGCTCTTGGCGAGGAAGGGGCGCGGGGCGATGCCGATCCAGAAGATAAGAACCACGATGGGGAGCATCAGGCCGATCTCGCGGCCGTTGAGGTCGCCCAGTTTGCGGTTCTCCTCGTGGGTGATGGGGCCAAAGAGCATGCGGCGCGTGGCGGTCAAGAGATAGACGGCGCCGAAGATCACACCGCTCACGCCCAGAATGCTCCACAGGGGGCTGGCCTCGAAGGCGCCCAGCAGGATCAGGTACTCGCCGACAAAACCGTTTAGGCCCGGCAGGCCCACGCTGGAGAGTACGGCCACGACCCAGAAGAGGGCGAAGCCGGGCAGGACCGCGGCCAGGCCACCGAACTGGTCCAGGGCGCGCGAGTGACGGCGCTCGTAAAGCATGCCCACCAACAGGAAGAGCAGGCCCGTGGAAAGGCCGTGGCTGACCATCTGGAGCAGGCCGCCGCGCAGGCCCGTGGCTGTCAAGGCGAACAGTCCCAGGACCACATAGCCCAGGTGGCTGACGGAGGAGCAGGCGATCAGG
This sequence comes from Planctomycetota bacterium, assembly GCA_002686595.1. GTDB lineage: Bacteria > Planctomycetota > UBA1135 > UBA1135. The sequence continues at coordinate 46,006 of NYXZ01000127.1, forward strand.
CGCTTGATGTCGGTCTGGGCCATGGCCAGGAAGGCACCGTAGATGATGCCGATGGCGCCCAGGGCCATGAAGAGTGGCGCGGCGGTCACGGCGGCCTGGGGGAACATGGCGATGCCAAAACGCAACAGACCGTAGGTGCCCATCTTGAGCAGTACGCCGGCCAGGATCACCGAGCCCGAGGTGGGGGCTTCGGTGTGGGCGTCAGCCAGCCAGGTGTGGAAGGGAACCAGGGGCACCTTGATGGCGAAGGCCAGGGCGAAGGCGGCGAAGAGCCAGCCCTGGGTTGCCAGGTCCTGGGCATTGGCCCAGGCGGTCAAGACGGAGATGTCCGCCGTGCCGGCCTGGCCGATGGCGTGGATCACGGCCACCAACATCACCAAGCTGCCGGTGAGGGTGAAGAGGAAGAACTTGACCGTGGCGTAGAGGCGGCGCTCGCCACCCCAGATGCCCACCATGAAGTAGAGCGGGACCAGGCTGACTTCCCAGAAGAAGTAGAAGAGCACCAGGTCCTGGGCCAGGAACACGCCGAGCATGCCGGTCTCCATGACCAGCAACCAGATCATGAACTCCTTGACCCGTTTTGTGATGTGGCCCGGGGTCGAGAGCACGACGATTGGCATCAGGATCGCCGTCAGGCCAACCATCAGGACCGAGAGTCCATCCAGGCCCAGGGCGAAGCGGGTGGGGATGCCGCCGGGTAGGGTGAACCAGGCTGGGCCGCTGGAGCTCAGCAGGGCAGCGGGGTCGAACTCCCAACACAATCGTCCGCCAATCCAGGCGATGGCCAGGGTGACGGCGAGGGTCAGGCGGCGTTGGAGGAGGGCCGCGCCAGAGGGCGTCAGGAGCAGGGCCAGGACTCCCAGCAGGGGCAGGAGGGTGATCAGGAAGAGCTCGTTCATCGCGTCACCCACATCCAGAAGAATGCCAAGAGGACTGCCCCGGCACCCATCCACAGGCCGTAGTTGGCGATGGTGCCGTCGGAGATGCGGCGCAGGCGTGTGCCGAGGCCGCGGGCGCCGCTCCCCAGGGCGTTGACCAGGCCGTCAATGGCGAAGGCGTCGATGACGGCGGAGACGATGAAGGCCAGCAGCTTCAGCGGTTGGACGATGTAGCGGTAATAGGCGCCGTCGATGCCCCAGGCGTTTGACAGGAATGCCGCCAGGCCCGGGCGGGTGGCGTGGAAGCGTTGGTCGCCGTCGGTGCCGGCGCGGTGCCGGTGGAAGCCACGATGGGCGAAGGCCAGGGCGAGCAGACTGCCGAGGCCCAAGAGCAACCACTCCACGCGATGGGAAAGGTGCGGCAGGTGCCCACCCGCATGTTGGGCGAGGATGGCTTGCGCCGGGGCGATGACGGGCTCCAGCCAATCACCGAGGAGGTGGGGCAGGTGGAAGACCGGAGGCAGGCCGAGAATGCCGCCGGCGATGGCGAGCAGGGCCAGCACCATGAGGGGCACGGTCATCAGAGGCGGCGACTCATGGGGATGGACCTTGTCCTTGTCGAAGCGCTCGGCGCCGAAGAAGGTCAAGGCCACCATGCGCCAGGAGTAGTAGGCGGTCATGGCGGCGGTGAGGATGCCGATGGCCCACAGGGCGTAGTAGGCGCCCCCATGGGCGAAGGTGTGGGCCAGGATCTCGTCCTTGGAGAAGAAGCCGCTGAGAGCCGGCAGGCCGGAGAGGGCGGCGGCGCCGGCGGTGAAGGTGATGAAGGTGCGCGGCATGTGGCGGCGCAGGCCGCCCATCTTGTGCATGTCCTGTTCCTCGTGCATGCCGTGGATCACGCTGCCGGCACCCAGGAAGAGCAGGGCCTTGAAGAAAGCGTGGGTCACCAGGTGGAAGATGGCGCTGGCGAAGGCGCCGGAGCCGAGGGCCAGGAACATGTAGCCGAGTTGGCTGACCGTGGAGTAGGCCAGAACGCCCTTGAGGTCGCGTTTTGCGATTGCCGTGGAGCCCGCGATGAAGGCTGTGACAGCGCCCACGGTGCCGATGGTGAAGAGCACCGCCGGTTCCGCGGCGAAGAGCGGGCAGAGGCGCACCACCAGGTAAACGCCAGCGGTCACCATGGTGGCGGCGTGGATCAGGGCGGACACCGGCGTGGGGCCGGCCATGGCATCGGGCAGCCACACGAAGAGCGGGGCCTGGGCGGACTTGCCGCAGGCGCCTCCGAAGAGCAAGAGGGCCGCCAGGCCCAAGCGGCTGGCGGTCTCCGGGTTGGTGAGTTGGTCCGCCACCGAGGCGCCGATGTCCGAGAGGTCGAGGGTGCCGAAGGTCTGCACCAGGACGAAGGAGCCCAGGAGGAAGAAGGCATCGCCGATGCGGTTGACCACGAAGGCCTTTTGGGCGGCCTCCGCCGGCCAGCCCTTCTCGTACCAAAAGCCTATTAAAAGGTAAGAGCAGAGCCCCACGCCTTCCCAACCGACAAACAGGCCCAAGAGGCTCGATGAGAGCACCAGGAGCAGCATGGCGAAGACGAACAGGTTGAGGAAGGCGAAGAACTTGGCGTAGCCGGGATCGCCCGACATGTAGCCGGCGGCGTAGATGTGAATCAGGAGGCCGACGCCGGTGATCACCAGGGTCATCACGCTGGCCAGGCGATCGAGGACCAGGGAGATGTCAAAGGTCACGCTGCCGCCGTCGATCCAGGCCCAGGTGCTGGATTCCAGGGCCGGGCCCGCGAGGTTGGCCATGAAGCCGTTTACGGAGAGCACGAAGGAGGCGCCGATGGCGAGGCAGGCGCAGAGGGCTGCCAGGGGCGCCGGCCCCAGGGCCTGGGGATCACGGCGCCGCGCGCGCAGGCTCGCCCAGTGGATAAGGCCACCCAGGGCGCTGCCGATCAGCGGCAGGAAGAGGATCCACCAGAGCCAGTCGGTCTTCATGGTCAACCCCTGAGCTCCCGGACTTGTGCGAGGGAGGCGGTTTGCTTGCGGCGGTAGAGGGCAATCACCAGGGCCAGGCCCACGGCGGCCTCAACGGCGGCCACCAGAATCACAAAGAGGGCGAAGACCGGTCCCGTGGGGTCTGGGCCGTCAGCGGTTTCGTGTAGGCGGCTGGCCGCCAGGAAGGTCAGGTTGGCGGCGTTGAGCATCAGCTCGATACACATCAACACGATGATCACGTTGCGGCGCAGGAAGAAGCCGCAGGCTCCGATGGCGAACAGTACGCCGGCCAGCATGAAGAGGTGTTGAACGGGGACTGTCATCGGTTGTCCTCCGCCTCTGTGTCGAGCAAGCCGGGTCGTTCACGCTTGGCCAGGACCAGGACGCCGACGGCGGCGGCCAGCAGCATCACCGAAGCCACTTCGAAGGGCAGTACATACTTGCCGAAGATGGCGTCCGCGAGCGTTTCGATCATGGCGCGGCCGCTGCCCGCCGGGACCGGGGAGAGATGGTCCGCGGGCAGGGCGTGGGCGGCGAGCAGGCCGAGTAGCAAAGCCGCGCCTGAGACCGCCAGGGCGACGCCGGTGGCTCGTCCGGGTTTGAAGAGTGGATCGGCCTGCGCCACCTGTTCCGGATTGCCGAGGTTCAAAAGCATAATCACAAACAGGAACAGCACCATGATGGCGCCGCCGTAGACCAGGATCTGGATGGCCGCCATGAACTGGAAGCCGGCCAAGAGGTAGATCACCGCCAGCGAGAAGAAGGTGCCCAGCAGGGAGAGCACGCTATTGATGGGGCTGCGCGCGGACACGACGCCCAGGGCGCTGGCGATGGCGGCGACCGCACAGATGTAGAAGAGGATGTTTACCATCGCTCGTTGATCCCGTGGATGTAATCGATGCGTCGCTGCAGGGCGGGGCGTTGTCGGCGCAGTTGGTCCAAGCCGTAGACGAGGCTGGCTCGGTCGTAGTCGGCGAGTTCCAATTCACTGCTCATGAAGATGGCGTCCTTGGGACAGGCTTCCTCGCAGAAACCGCACAGGATGCAGCGCAGCATGTCGATCTCGAAGCGCTCTGGCTCGCGTTCGATGGGGCGGTCTGTTTCCTGGCCATCGATTGTAATGGCGTAGGCGGGACAGGCGGCTTCGCACAGACCGCAGGAAACGCAAGCGAGGTGGCCGTCCTGTCTCTCGACCAGGCGCGGCTGGCCGCGGGTCACGGCGGTTGTGGGCAGGGGCTCTTCCGGGTACTGACGGGTGATGCTCTTGCCGAACATCTTGGTCAGGGTGATGGAAAGGCCGCGGGCGATCTCCGGCAGGTAGAGTTTCTCCGCCAGGGAGAGTTCCTTGCGTTTGACGAGGGCCACGCTCAGGCTCCTGTGAGGGAGAGCAGGGCTCCCGTGATGAAGAGGTTGAGGAGCGCCAGGGGCAGCATGACTTTCCATCCGAGCCCCATCAGTTGGTCAAAGCGCAGGCGTGGCAGAGTCCAACGCACCCAGATGTACAGGAACAGGAAGCAGGCGGTCTTGGCCATGAAGGCGGCCAGGCCCAATAGCCAGTGGGCCTCTGGCACAAACGGTACGGACCAGCCTCCGAGAAAAAGCGTCGTGGCCAGGCAGGCCATGACCACCATGGCCGAGTACTCGCCGAGGAAGTACAGGCCGAACTTCATGGAGGAGTACTCCGTGTGGAAGCCGCCCACCAGCTCCGGCTCGCACTCGGCGAAATCGAAGGGGTGGCGGTTGGTCTCGGCGAACATGGTGACCACGAACAGGCCGCAGGCCAGGGGTTGGCGCCAGATGTTCCAATCCGTGAAGGCCGCTTGGGCCTGCGCGATCTCGCGCAGGTCGAGGCTGCCGGTGACGGCGATGACGGCCACGATGGCCAGGATCATGGAGAGCTCGTAGCTGACCATTTGGGCCGAGGCGCGCAGGCCGCCGAGCAAGGAGTACTTCGAGTTGCTGGCCCAGCCGCCGAGGATGATGCCGTAGATCCCCAGGCCGCCCACCGCCAAGATGTAGAGGACGCCGATATCGAGGTCGGCGATGGAGAGCTTGGTGGTGATGCCGAAGAGCTCCAGTTCACCGCCAAAGGGGATGACGGCCACGGTCATCATGGCCGGCAGGGCTGTCAAGGCCGGAGCAAAGCGGAACAGCAAACGGTTGGCGCCGGCGGGCAGGACTTCCTCTTTGAAGAACAGCTTCACACCGTCGGCCAGGGGCTGGAGGATGCCGCAGGGGCCGACGCGGTTGGGACCTTTTCGGTGTTGGATCCAGGCGGAGACCTTGCGTTCCGCCAGGGTCATCAGGGCGGCGGTGCCCAGCAGGCCTCCGTAGATGATGAGGACCTTGATCAGCCAGACCAGGATGGTGTTCATCGGGTGGCCTCCTCAGCGATGTCGGCCGCTGTAGGCGTGCCGCTCTCGGCCAGGATGCTGGCCAAGACGCGCAGTGTGGCGGTCAAGGGGCGCGTGCCATTTGGCGCCGGGCGGGCCGGCAGGAGCTGGCCCTTGTGTCCGTCGATGTTGGTCCAGGTGCCGGGGCGCTCGGTCCAATCCGGGATGCCCAGGCAGGCGTTCAGGGCCGGGATTTCGCCTTCGGGGGCATAGCTGTCGAGGAGCACCAGGCGCAGCTTCACGGGTAGGGCGCACAGAGCCTCGAAGCCCACGAGTTCTGCGCTGCGTTCTCCCAAGAGCAGGGCGCAATCCGCTTCGCCCAGGGCGGCGGCGGCGGCGGCCGGGGAGAGGGCCTCCAGGCCAGCTTCGGTGAGGCCGCGGCGGTTGGGAGAGGGATCTCCCGTGCGCAGGATCGTGTCGGCGTCGGCGCTTTCGGTGTCCCGAATCACGACGGCTGCCCGGGCGCCGCAACTGGCGGACAACTGCTTGAGCAGCTCGGCCTCTTCGTCGGTGATGAAGGGCGAGGCCAGCAGCAACGGTCGCTCGGCGGCGCTGATGAGATCCGCGCAGACCTCAATGACGCGCGAGGCGCTGGCTGTTTCCAGGCCGCTCGCACCGGCGAGCAGGGCTGCGGCCAGGCGCGGGCGCTGTTCGCGTTCGTGGAAGCCCAGGCGTCCCTCGTCGCACATCCAATAACCGTTGACCGCTTCGTTGTGGCGCGGCCTGATGCGCTTGACCGGACCATCCCGCAGCACCTCCACGGTTACGGAGCAGCCGCGGCTGCACTCGGGGCAGGTGGAGGCACTCTTGCGCAGATTCCAGACGCGCGCCTGGAACCGGAAGTCCTTGAGCGTCAGGGCGCCCACCGGGCAGACATCGGAGAGGTTGCCCTGGTAGTTGCCGCTGAGGGGCTGGTCCTGCCAGGTCTCCACCCGCGAGTGAGTTCCGCGCCCAACGATGGCAAGTTGCGGCGTCTGGGGCACCTCTTCCATGAAGCGCACGCAGCGGCTGCATAGGATGCAACGCTCCTGGTCCAGCACGATGACATCGCCGAGGGATTTCCGCTTGGCCAGTTCGCGGCGCGGCTCGACGCTGCGGCATTCGCTCTGGCCTTCGGCATAGGCGTTGTCTTGAAGGGAGCACTCCCCGGCCTTGTCGCAGATCGGACAATCCAGGGGATGGTTCTTGAGGATGAATTCCAGGCACTCCTTGCGAGCGCCGTGGGCGGCCTCGGCTTCGGTGTTGACCACCATGCCCTTGGCCACCGGCGTGCGGCAGGCGGCCACCACCCGCGGCGGCATGTCTCCCTGGCTGACCACCACTTGGCAGATGCGGCAGGAGCCCACGGGGGAGAGACCCCGGTGGTAGCAGTAGTGGGGAACATGAGCCCCGTTGTCGTGGCAGGCGTCGATCAGGGGGCGCGCCGGGTCGGCCTCGACCTCGCGGCCGTTGACGGTGATTATGGTCATGGCTGCGCCTTTACCTCGCTCTGGTCTGTGACCGGCACCTTGCTCTGGTCCGTGACCGGACAACAACCGGCGCCGGCGTGGGCCTCGAATTCCCCGCGGAAGTGGCTGAGGGCCACCTGCAGGGGAATGGCCGCGGCGTCGCTCAGGGCGCAGATGGTTTTGCCCGGGGTCATGCCGCCGGCGATGTGTTCGAGCATGTCCACATCCTCAAGCGTGCCGGCGCCGGACTCCAGCCGCGCCAGGATTTGAGTCAGCCATTGGGTGCCCTCGCGGCATTGGCTGCATTGCCCGCAACTCTCGTGCTCGTAAAAACGCGCCAGCACCAGCGAGGCTTCGACAATGCAGGCGGTCTCGTCCAGGATCACCATGGCGCCGGTGCCGAACATGGAACCGATGGCCTTGATGGAGTTGTGGTCCATGGGCGTGTCAATCAAGCTGCCGGCCACAAAACCCGTGGAAGATCCACCGGGAATCCAAGCCTTCAGTTGGCGCCCTTGCCAGACGCCACCCGCGAACTCCTCGACAATGGTCTTGGCGGACAGGCCCAGGGGAAGTTCATAGACGCCTGGTTTTTCCACATGGCCGGAGATGCCGCACAGGAAGTTGCCCGGGCTCGTATCGACGCCGATGTTTTTGAACCATTCCGCACCGCGCTCGATGATGAAAGGCACATTGAAGATCGACTCCACATTGTTGACCGTGGTCGGATTCCCCCACAGGCCAAAGCCCGCCGGGAAGGGCGGTTTCGGGCGCGGGGGACCGCGCTTGCCCTCCAGGCTTTCCATCAGACCCGTTTCCTCACCGCAGATGTAGGCGCCGGCGCCGGGGTGCACATTGATTTCACAGGAGAAGCCGGAGCCGAGGATGTCGCTGCCAACCAGGCCCGCGGCGCGTGCTTCGTCCAGCGCGCCCTGCATGCGCCGGTGGCACTCGAGGTACTCGCCCCGGATGTAGATGTAGACGCCTTCGAGGCCCATGGCCCAGGCGGCGATCAGGCAGCCTTCGAGCAAGCCGTGGGGATCCTCCTCCATCAGGACACGGTCCTTGCAGGTGCCGGGTTCTGACTCATCGGCGTTGACGGCCATGTAGCGCGGACGTTGGTCTGTGGCGCGGTCCGGCATGAAGCTCCACTTGAGGCCGGTGGGGAAGCCTGCTCCGCCACGGCCGCGCAGGCCCGAGGCTTTCATCTCGTCGATGATCTCCAGCGGCGTAATGGGCTGCTTCAGCACCCGTTCGATGGTTTGATAACCGCCGCTGGCGCGGTAGACCTCCAGCGTGTGGGATGCCGCCGTGCGTGTGCGGTCGAGGAGATAGGTCTCGTGTCCGCTCATTCGAGGCCTCCCAGGATTTCGCCCACGCCCGCTGGATCGATGTTCTCAATGTACTCACCGTCGACCACGATCATGGGGGCGGCGGTGCAAGCGCCCTGGCACTCCAGGGTTTCCACGGTGAAGCGGCCGTTCTCCGATGTGCTACCGGCCTTGGCTCCCGTGGCGTTTTCAACTTCCGCCAGGACGCGACCGGCCCCGCGCAGATGGCAGGCGATGTTGCGGCAGACGCCCACAACGTGTTCGCCCACCGGCGCAAGGTGAAACATCGGGTAGAAGGAGGCCACGGCGTAGACCTCAACGGGCTCGAGTTCAAACCACTCGGCGCAGTCCTCGATGGACTCGGGCGAAAGCCAGCCGTCGCGCATGGCCTGCAGGCGATGCAGGGCCGGGATCAGGGCGGCGCGCCGTTCCGGGTACTTGGCCGCCAGGGCAGCAAAGTCAGTGGCCAGTTCAGTCGAGAGGGCCATTAGCGATCCACCTCGCCCATGACAAAATCCAAGCTGCCGATTATGGCCACGGTGTCTGAGAACAAGCGCCCGCGGGCCAGCAGGGGAATGACCTGAACATTCATCAGGCCCGGAGCGCGGATGTGACAGCGCACGGGACTGCTGGTGCCATCGGAAACAGCAAAGAAACCGAGTTCGCCCTTGCTGGATTCGACGCCCTGATAGGCCTCGCCCGCCGGCAAGGGCATGTCCGTGACGATCTTGAACTGGTGGATCAACTCCTCCATCGAAGTCTGCACGGTTTGCTTGGGGGGCAATACGAAGCGGCGATCTTCCATCAAGACAGGTGCCCCCCGTGTTTCCTTCAGGCGCGCGAGGGCCTGGCTGCACAGGCGGGTGGCCTGGCGCATTTCCTCCACGCGCACCAGGTAGCGATCATAGCAGTCACCGATGGTGCCCACGGGGACTTCGAAGTCGTAGTCCTCGTAGCCGCTGTAGGGTTCATCCTTGCGCAGGTCGCAATCCACGCCCGATCCGCGCAGGTTGGGGCCTGTCAGGGACCAGGCCTTGGCCTCTTCCCCGGTCATGATGCCCACATTGCGGTTGCGATCGTGCCAGATGCGGTTGCCGGTGAGCAGGCTCTCGAACTGGTCGATCTTGGCGGGGAACTGCTCGATGAAATCCGCCAGGGCCTGTTCCACTTCCGCATCCACATCCGCATAGACACCGCCCAGGCGCACGAAGCTGTGGTTCATGCGGTGGCCGGTGTAGGCATCCAGGACATTGTAGGCGCGTTCCCGCTCTTCGAAGGTGAAGAAGAACATGGAGATCGCGCCCAGGTCGATGGAGGTCGTGCCCAGGTAAATCAGGTGGGCCATGATGCGCGAGAGTTCCATCAAGAGCACGCGCAGTACCTGGGCTCGCTCCGGCACTTCGACCCCGGCCAGTTTCTCCAATGTCAGGGCATAGCCCACGTTGTTCAGCAGGGGCTGGACATAATCGAGGCGATCGGTGTGGGCGAAGAACTTGCGCCAGCCGAGGCTCTCGGCGGCCTTCTCCTTGCCGCGGTGCAAGTAGCCAACCACCGGCTCCATTTCATGGATGGTCTCGCCATCGAGAGTCACCATCAGACGCAGGACGCCGTGGGTGGCCGGGTGCTGGGGACCAACATTGAGGCGCAGCAACTCACCGTGCAGCGGGTCGTCGGGATCAAAGGTGCCTGGGGACCCGGGGATTGCTCCGGCGGGAGGCAGACCCTGGCTAAAGGCGAACTCGCGGGTGACGGTCATCTGCCGTCCTCCGCGGAGTCTTGTCCGCGTCCAGCTTCCCAAGCCCGATAAAGGGCATCCGGTTCTATGCCTTGGTGGGGGAAATCCTTGCGCAGGGGATGGTGCGGAAAATCGTCCGGCATCAACAGGCGCTTGAGATTCTCATGTCCCTCGAAGGCGATGCCGAACATGTCGAAACACTCGCGTTCTGAATAGGCGGCGCCGGGCCACAGATCCATGATGCTGGGAGCGCTCTCGCTATCGGCGTCGATGTAACTGCGCACGCGCACGCGTTCGCTGCGCTCCACGGAACGCAGTTGATGTATCAGGTCAAACCGCGGCGCGCGTCCCAGGCGATCGACGGCGGTGACGAAGGTGCAGGTGTCGAAGCCGCCGGGCCCCTTGAGGGTCTCCAGGATCGTGCGCAGAGTGCCCGCCGCCACGCGCTCGGGGACATCGATCAGCAAGGTGCCGTCGCAATCCTCGGAGATGTTGCAGGTGGTATCCGCCAACAGGTCCGCAATGCGCGTGCTCATGAGGGCTCGTCCCCCTCGCTGGATTCGCCCGCTTGTACCTCGCCCATGCGGCGCGTGGGGTTGGCCCGGTTGGGAGGCATGACAAAGGTCTCGCTGCCCCCATCCTCGCGCGTGGTGGTCTGGCCGAGGTTGGCCAGCAGTTTGCGCACTGGCTGTTCGCGCTCCACGCGTTTCTGCAGCTTGATCAGGGCGTCGATGACCGCGTCCGGCCGCGGCGGGCAGCCGGGCACATAGACATCCACCGGCAACAGCATGTCCACGCCTTGGACCACGGAATAGGTGTCGTACATGCCGCCGCTCGATGAGCAAACGCCCATGGCGATGACCCACTTGGGATCCGGCATTTGGTCGTAGATAGTGCGGGCGGCCTCGGCCATCTTCCACGTCAAGGTCCCGGCGACGATCATCACATCGCACTGCCGGGGAGTGAAGCGGGCCGCTTCGGCGCCGAAGCGCGCGATGTCAAAGGCCGGCCCGAACATGGCCATCATCTCGATGCCGCAGCACGAGAGGCCCAGGGGCATGGGCCACAGGCTGTTCTTGCGCCCCCAGTTCACCAGGGCGTCGGCCTGGGTGGTAAAAAAACCACCCTGGGAGGCGCTGTCCCCGAGGCCGCCAGAAGCCAGGTCGCCGCCCACCGGAGTCAACGATCCCATTCGAGACCTCCCTTGCGCCAAACCCAGGCCAGGGCCACGACCAGGACGCCGACGAAGACCGCCACTTCGGCGAAGACCAACGGGCCTCGTCCGGCTTCGGCGAAGGTCCGGGCGGTGGCTGCCCACAACACCAGGAAGAGTGACTCCACATCGAAGAGGATGAAGAGCACCGCCACCAGGTAGAAGTGAATGGACAGGCGGATGCGGGCGTTTCCCTCCGGTGCCAGGCCGCATTCGTAGGCGGTGGTCTTGGCCTTGTTGCTGCTCCGGCCCCCGAGTAGTTCGGACACGAAGATGTTCACCACCGCGAAGGCGAGGATGACGCCGAAGAGCAGGAGAACAGGGCCGTAGTCGGTGAGCATCGGGCAACCGCGGCGCGGCTGGCGTGGATCGGGGGAGGGACGGGGGAGGGCGCCGTGCTATTCCGGAGTTTGTCATCCGGTCAGAGCGCTTTTTCGCGTGCGAGTTTACCGGGGGCTGGCCACAGGGCAACCGGGCAAGGAGCGAAACCGCAGGGCGGGCAGTGGGGCCGTTGCCAGCTGAATGAACTGTCAGCCCAATCTCGCTGCCCAGGCCCCCGCTGCCGACCAACTGCACGCTCTGGCAGGACTCCTGGCCCTAAAAACTGGTCCGATTAGCCGTCTACATCCACCTAGCCGTCCACATCCACGCAACGGCCACCCGAACCCCAGGCCAGGGCCTGGAGCGTGCCATCCCCGCTTCCCCCGATGCGCACGGCGTGGAACAGCAAGCGTGCTTTACTATTTAAATGTAGCAGGAAGGGGTCGACCCAACCGGGCCCGGAGTCCGTGGCCCCGTCACACAGAATGACCACCGTGTCCGCCTCCAGCCGCTTGATGTCCAGGTCTCCCCAGGTGCTCATGTGCAGCGCCTCTTGGACGCCCAGGCGCAGGCCCGTCCCCCCTCCCGGGGGATGGTGCCTGAGCCAGGTCTTGGCTCCCTGGATGTGGCTGTTGGTGGCCGTTGTCAGCTTTTGTTTCCAACTGCGGCTGCCCGAGTTGAACAGAACCACGTTGAAATGTGTCTTGGGGCCCAAGAGCTTGAGGCATGACTCCAGTTGGTTGATGGCCTCGTCAAAACGGGTGTGGCTGGAAGTTCCAGTGCCTGTTCCGCCCGTGAAGGCAGTGTCCATGCTGCCGGAGGCGTCGATGATGAAGACAATGCGATCGCTGTTGGGGCGGATGCCAAAGAAGCCGGCGCTGGTGGCCTCGGCCGGGGAGCCTGCGTTCGCCCGCCGCGTGACCGTGCCGTTTTGGACGCCGCGCCACCAAACCTGCCAGCGCCGGGGATCGGTGCCGATGTTGCGGCCGGAGCGATCTTTCAAGGCGCTGGCGATCTCATGCATGGTGCGCCGCACGGCCAGCCCCGAATCCTGGCGGCCCTGCCACAGGCCCAGGGCCTCGATCAGGGCTGGGACGATGGCTTCGTCAGTTAGACAAGCACTGAAGGAAACAGCCCGGCAGGCCTCGCGCCAGCTCTGACTCATCAAGTGGCGGGCTACCCAATCCGCCAGGCGGGCGGCGGAAGGCGAGTCTTCCGCCAGGGGGATGATGGCGAAGTGGGCTTCGGCCCGGGCCGCCAGGCGCGGGTCCACGAGGGGGCTCTTCCCCTGCGGCTCTAGGAGGCGAACAAAATACGCATGGACGGCCTCATCCCTGCGGCCGACCAGGGAAGCACGGCAGGTGTTGGCCACCAGCTCTGATGCCATGCGACTGGTGGCCAAAAGGGCCATGGTTGAACGGCCGGATGTTTCTCCGACCAAAAGGCGTGCAACGGCCGCCCGCAGGGGGGAATCGGCCCGCTCAGAGAGCAGGATGTCCTCCCTCAAGCGGGTGAGATCAGCGAGGAGCAACCCCTTCTTCAGGGCCCCCTCGGCCATTTTCGCCAGCCGTTCCCAGCGCTCGATGGCCTCTGGCTTGCGGTCGCCCTGGTCGAGGGCGGTGCCCAGCAGACTGAGCAGCGTCGCTTCGAGGTCCCGGGGGTATTCGGGGTCCGGTGGCTTGGCCCGGGCGATGTTCTCCAGCAGCCCCCTTATGATGGCCTCGCGTTCGTGATCGAAGGCCACCCGGGAGGTGCGCAGGCGCTTTTCCTGGGATTGCAGGGACTTCAGATCACGACGGGAGCTGCGGAGCAAGCGGCTGGATGAGCCACGGCCGGAGGTTGAGCTGACCCCGCTCTGGGTCGTGGCCGCAGCAGGCATGGCCGGCGCCAGGAGAGCCGCTGACAGGGTCAAAATGAGAATGGGAGAGTTCAGCATTCCGTCTTTAGAGCCCTACCGCGGGCGGTGGCGAAGGTAACTCCGGGGCTAGTCCCGCGAGGCGTTCTCCAGCTTCATGTCCAGGAAGGGCACCGGGGGGCCGCCGGCGTGGGGGTGGTGGGCGGCGGTCAGGTGCACGCTTTCGGCTGCTGCGGCGCCGGGAATGTCGAGGGTCTCGAAGCCCGCAGCGGGCAAGTATTCACGGGCGTTGACAGTCAGGTTTGCCTCGCCCAGGACCTTGCCGTCTATGTCCAGGGCCACGGCGTGGAAGGCGAAGCTCTGTTGTTGGAGGCCCGGCAAGCGATGTCCGGCCCGATTGGTGACCTTGACCGAGAGATCAGGACCTGAGTCGGACAGGGAGAGGTGAAAAGCCGAGGCCAGAAATGCCGGGTCCCCGGGGCCGCGCAGGCGGTGGCTGCGACCCGGGCGCGGCAGGGCGTCTTCGTCCACCTGGCCGTTTTCGTCGGGCCGTGGTTCGCGCTCGGTGAACTCCATGTGGCACCCCACGCAGGATCGCGGGCGGCCGTCGGGTCCAGTGGGGTCAAAATCCCTGGCGAGGCCGATGACCGGTCCCACATTGACCCGGTGGCAGACGATGCAGAGATCGTTGGCGCCCGGTTTGAAGGAGTCGCCGCGGGCCGTAGCGTGGGCTTTGGAGGGGCGGCCATGGGGGCCGAGCATGGTGTCTTCCGGCCCCAGGTGGCAGGTCAGGCAATCCACGCCCAGGTGCCGGTATTCGCTGCGGACGCGTGGTTTGGCGCCTATTTCAGCGAGATGTAGGGGCTCGGGGGCGTGGCATGAGTGGCAGCGAGCTGGGCGCCGCAGGTGGGGGAGCTCGGCCTGGAAGTTGGGGCTTTCCCAGGCGAAGGCGTGGGCGCTGCCGGCCCATTCCTCGGCCTGTTCCCCGTGGCATTCCGCGCAGCGCAAATCCTGCCAACCGTCGAGCAGGATGGGTGAGGCCGGAGCGTCCGGGACCTCTTCCCTTGAGCTTCCCTGGAAGGCAGCGAGGGGAATGATGAGAGCCAGCAGGCCGGCGGCGGAGAGTGAGAGTCCTTTGAGATGCTGGGGGGAATGCATGGGGCCAGTATAGGGGGGAGTTGACTGTGCTCAGTTGTGATAGGTGTCCCGGAAGTGTTGGAAGAGATCCAGGGGCGTGAGTCCGAGGCGCTGGCCGAAGGCTCGGCGCGGGTGAATCACAAAGGCGTCCTGTTCCTCTGGCTCGTTGCCTCCGTGGCAGCCGTACTCGTCGAGGAAGTTCCACACCAGGCCCTCTTCCCGGGCGGCGAAGAGCACCAGGTCTCCGGAATCTGGCAGGTCGAGCAGGGCGAAGAGGTCCGCCAGGAGAGGGGCGTCCAGTCCGGCGGGTGGGGGGCTGTCCCGCAATACATGCGCCACCGCCGCGCCTCGGTGATAGAAGAGGCCATTATATGGGCTCCGCGACACCCACCAGGCCACATAGCGCGATTCAGCCAAGGTCTCCTTGAGGAGCGGGACAAGTTGAGCGACCTCACCATCCAAGAGCGGGCTCTCTCCCGCCCCCAGGTACAGGTGCGCCAGGTTGCCGGTGGCGCGCAGGCGCAGGGCCGGCGCAGGGGGTGACTGGTCGGCCAGGGCCTCCTCCAGCAGTTCCTCGAAGGGGCGGCCGGCGTGCTCGGCGATGGGACGCGAGGGCGCCATGCCGTGATCGCTCATGATGTAAAAGTCGTAGGAGCAGCGGCGGGCACGACGGGCCAGGCGGTGCAGGCGTTTGAGGTCGCGGTCAACTAGGGACAAACTCCAGAGGGCGTAGGCGTGGCGCGGGCCCCGCAGGTGGGCGGCCTTGTCGTAGCCGATGAAGTTCACGAACAGGTGGCGCGTGCCCTCGCGCAGTTCGTGTCCAACGGCCGCCAGGGTGAGTTCGCTGGCGAGCACATTTGCCAGACTGCGAATCACATAGGAGAAGCTGCCGCGGTGCAGTTCATGGTTCTTGAAGTCGCGCAGGATGTCGTAGGTTTCGCGGGCTGCCTCCGCGGTTGTGCGGTAGATGACGCGCGGCATTGTAATCAGGGCCCAGAGGGCGAGTTTGCAGCGATAGGCCACACGGGCCAGGCGTCCATCTTTGGTGGGGAAGAGGGAGCCGGCGCCGACTCCGGCGCTGGAGAATGTCGCCCGATCCGCGCCGCCGTCGAAGATGTTGAAGTAGCTGGCCCCGGAGTTTTCCAGGATGCCGAAGCGGCCGGCGAACTGATTGCGTTCGATGCGCGCCACTTCGAATAGATTGCCGAAGTAGGTCGTCTCGCCGCTGGCGCGATTGAGAAAGCGGAAGCCGGGGAAGCGTTGGCGCGCTCCGTAGAGCAGTTCCGCTTGAACCTTGGGAGTTGTGGCGGGAACGCCCGGGCGCAGGGGGGTGACATCGAAACCGTGGCGCTGGTGCCGGCCCTTGAAGAGGCGCGTCAGGAAGCGCAGGCGGCGGCGGCGCATGGCGAAGAGCAGGGTTTGCCAGGAAAGGGCATCCACTTGGACCAAGAGGAAGCCGCGGGGGGTGTCAGGGGTGCGCCGGGCCATGGTCCGGTTCAGGACGCTGGCCGCCGGAAACGTGACTGGCGCTGATCTTGAGCCATGGCTAGTCCCAGTGGGGGCTGCTCCGGCGGTGATCGATGGGGGGCGATTGCATGCCCTCAAGGAACGGCAGAGCCGCTTTCGCGGCGGCTTCGTTGCGCCGCTTGCCAGCCGGATAGCGCGTGACAAGGCGGCGGCGCAGCTCCATGGCCTTGGCTTGGGCCGCCTTGCCGTTGGTGTCGATGTGCAGCAGTTTTTTCAAGCCTCGCGGTCTGAGGGCCAATCGTATGCGATCCATGGAGCAATCCTGGAAGCGCCGCAAGAAACCACGGGAGAGGGAAAGGCGTTTGATCGGGTGCAGGCGCGCCACTCCCCGGCGCCAACGGTTGCGCTCGCTGATCAGGAGGAAGTGGTTGAAGATCAACTTGTTGGTGCGCATGGAGAGCGCCTTGCGCGGCACAGAGCGGTTGACCAGTTCGTCCAAGCCATCGAGCTCGCTCAGGTTTTTGAGGTGTGTGACGAAGTTCCAGCGTGCTTCAGCGATAAAGCGGTCCGCCGATAGTTCCCAGTACATGTGCCCAAACCCCCGCGTGCGTGCGAAGCGCGTCAGATGAAATGGCACGAAGTGGTTATGGGCGATGGTGTCCGCTGCCAGGTGCGCCAGATAGCCGAGGACAAAGGCCTCTTCGCGCCCGCCCCGGGCGTGTTCTCCCATGGCATCGATGATCGTCCAGCGGTGGCAGTGGTTGTAGTGGCCGCCGATTGCCTTCAGCTGGATGATGTCCGCTGCGATGTTGCCGTAGAAGAAGGCGTCTCGCTCCTCGGCGATCAGGCGCGCAGTGCGGGCCGGCAGCAGCTCGCGCCGCCGCCGCCAGGTGCGTTGGGCGAACTCCAGGTGGTGGCCGGGTCCCCAGCTCGCGCCGGAGAGGACACAGACCGCGAACAGGAGGGCGAGGAGCGTGGGGGACATGGTCCAGCATCATGCCACAGCCTTCCCATGAGTCGTCCCATGGGAAGGCAGCGAATGTGCGGGCTTGGCGGGCCTGGCCGGGAGGGCGGGACGAGGAAGCGGAGCAGCGGGCCTCGCGCCAGCTGTGACTCATCAAGCGGCGGGCCACCAAGTCCGCTAGGCGGGCAGCGGAAGCGGAGCGGTTTCAGGGCGGGGGTGCCGTGGGCGGCTCCGTTCCGTAGGCTGCCCCACAACCACCACCTCTCCGTGCGTCGCCTCCCCCTGACTCTGCTCCTGGCCGCCCTGGCCGTTGCCCACGCCTGTTCCTTTGCGGGCTCGGGCCCCTTTGACGACGACTTCATCCTCTACCGCTATGCCCGCAACCTGGCCCAGGGCCTGGGGCCCGTGTTCCAACCGGGGGAACGGGTGGAGGGCTTCACTTCGCCCCTGTCGGTCCTGCTCCTGGCCTGGTGCCTGCGCCTGGGCCTGGCGGCCCACAAGGCGAGCTTTTTGATCTCGTGCCTGGGTACGGTCATGGCGGTCTGCTCCCTGGACCTGCTCTGGCGGCGCGCGCGCCTGCAAAGCCGCTTCCCCCTGCCGGCCCTGCTGTTGGCCCTCAGTCCGGCCTTCGCCTGGCATGCGGTGGCGGGCCAGGGCACGACCCTGGTGGCGGGCCTCTTGGCCGCGGCGCTCCTCTTCCACGAACGCGCCTCGCGGGCCCAGACCGGGGCGGGCTTGGCCGCCGCCCTGCTGGGCCTGGCCGCCCTGGCGCGCCCGGAGGCCCTGCTTTTCATTCCGCCCTTCCTATTAATAGAGCGCGGGCGTCCCGCCGCCCGCCTCCCGCTCCAGGCCCTGCTGGCCCTCGCCCCGACCCTGGCCTGGGGCGTCTTCCGCTACGCCTACTACGGCACCTTGCTGCCCATCACCTGGTCCCTGAAGAAGCTCCCGTTCCTCACGGACCTCGGCTACGGAGCGAGTTACCTGGCCCGGGGCACCCTGGAAACCGGCTTCCTGCTGGCGGTCCTGCTGGCCCTGCCGCAGCTGCGCCGTTTTCGCACGGGAGCCCCTGACCGCACCCCGGCCTTCGCCGCCGCCGCCGCCGGCCTCGTCCTGCACACCCTTTTCACCGCCTACTCAGGGGGTGACTTCATTCCCCTCGGGCGCTTTTTGATGCCGGTGCTGCCCCTGGCCTTGTTCCTCGCCAGTGTGAGTGTCGCCCGTTGGTCATTGAAGCCGCCGGTCGCTGCAGCACTCGTGCTGCTGGCCTTGTTGGCGCCCCAATGGGTGCAGTCGCGCCGGGGAGAACTCTACCAGCGCCAGCGCGTGGAGGAGCAGCGCTGGATCCAGTTGGGCGAGGTCATGGGCGGACGCCTGGCGCCGGACATGAAAGTGGCCTTGGCGCCCATCGGAGCATTCGGATTCGTTTCCGGCCTGCCCATCGTGGATTTGCTCGGGCGCACCAACGACACCGTGCACCGCGCGGCGCCGGATTTGACCATCGCCATGAAAGGCCATCACCGCTTCGATGCGGAGTATGTCCTCGGCGAGCGCCCGGCCATGATCATCCTGGGCAACGGCCGCACGGGAGCGGCGGCGGGCGCTGCTGAGCAGGCCGCGGGTCGTGGCCAGTTGGTGGTCAGCGCCTGGGAGCGCACGCTCTTCGAGCACCCGGTATTCAAGCGCGACTACGAGCCGCGGGTCTGCGCCATCCCCGAGGGCGACCCGCTGATTTTCTTCTGGCGCCGAGACATCTCGGCACCCGCCTGGTCACAGGCCATCGTTCAGAACAACTGAGGACGCCGGCCAGCGAGTAATGAAATCGCAGGGCACGACATCAAGCTGTAGGCCTGCACCTCCAAGCGCCCGCCCCACACCCATGGTCGCGAGCCGGCCGAGAAAACAGCGCCAGCCCGAGCGAGCCTCGAAGCACGGCCATTCCGCAATCGCGCAATTCAGGACGCGGTGCCAGCTCCCCCGGGCATCGGATAGTGCGCCCCTTGCCATGGCACTCCATGGTCGCCTCCAATGCGGCACTTCTTCGCGGAGCTCTTCCGTACGGTATGCGATGCCGGATTACCGAATAGCGAAGTCGTAGGGCAGGCGGGCCTGGATGCCGCTCGTGCGCAGCAGCGCGTCGAGGGAGCGCAAACGGGCCAGCAAATCGAGCGCCGGTCGGCGTTGTGCCAGGCGCACCAGGTCATCGCTTTCTTCTTCGAGCACGCTTTCCAGGAAGCGCTCCAAGGCATCCCGATTGTCCATTTCATGGCGCACCCGGTAGCTCTCCAGTTTGGCCAGGGAAGCGGCTTCGATTACCGCCTCGTGCAGGCCGCCGAGGGAATCCACCAGGCCTAGTTCCAGGGCATCCACGCCCAACCAAACGCGACCCTGGCCAATCTCGTGGACGCGTTCTTGCGGCAGGGAGCGTCCCTTGGACACGCGTTCGAGGAAGTCCTGGTAGATCTGATCCACGAAGGTCTGGAGGTTTTCCAACTCCGGTTCCGTTCGCGCGCGGTACATGGATTGGGCGTCGGCGTGGGGAGCAGTGCGCACGGTGTCCACCTGCACTCCGAGTTTGTCCAGCAGCCCATCAACGCTGGGCAAGAGTCCGAAGACGCCGATGGAGCCGGTGATCGTCTCGGGTCGGGCGACAATGTGGTCCGCCAGGCAGCTGATCCAATAGCCCCCGGAAGCCGCCAAACCGCCCATGGAAACCACCAGGGGTTTCTTCTCTTGGAGTCGGCGCAGCTCCTGGAGGATCACTTCGGAGGCGGTGGCGCTGCCCCCGGGGCTGTTGACACGCAGGACAACGGCGCTCACTTCATCATCCTGGGCCAGGGCGCGAATCCGGCGCGCCAGGGTGTCGCCGCCCACCGCTTCCTCCGATTCGCCGTCCACAATGCCACCCTCCGCGTACAAGATGGCCACCGTCGGTTCGTCATCGTCGTCGTTCTCAAAGGGATTCTCCGCCGCCAACCAGGCCCCTAGCGAGACCTGGGTGAAGGGCTCATCTTCTTCGGCTCCAGTCCGTTCCCGCAGCTGGTCGAGCAGTTCCGTGAAGTGCAGCTGCCCGCTCACCAGCCCCAGGGTCTCAGCCCGTTCAGCGGAGAGAAAGTGTCCCTCATCGGCCAGCTCGCCCAAGGTTTCGGCGGTCTTGTCCAGCCCCTGCGCCGCTCCCTGCGCGAACTGTTCGAAGAGACCGTCCAACAGTCGTTGCCACTGCTCCCGGTCAGCGCTGCTCATGGAGTCACGCAGGAAGGGATCCACCGCTGACTTGAAGCGCCCCACCTTGATCACTTGCATCTCCACGCCTAGATCCGCCAGGCCCTCGCCGAAGAACATCATCTCAGCCGCGAAGCCGTCGAGGGAAACCGTGCCCAGGGGTTGTATCCAGCGTTCATCGGCGGCGCTCGCCATGTAGATCTCCGGCTCACTCCAATCCGCGAACCAGGCCGTCACCGGCTTGCCGGAAGCGGAGAACTCCTCGACCGCTTCCCGCAGGGCCGCCAACTGGGCCCAGGAGCGCCCGCGCGCCCAGCCGTGCAGCAGCAAACCGCTGATGCGTTCGTCCTCCCCGGCGGCGGCGATACCCGCCACCACCCGCGCCAGGGCCTTGGGCTGCTCAGCCTCCTGCAGGATTCCGGCCAAGGAGGCATTCCCCAGGCCGCGATCCGTGATGGGGTCGGACAGGTCGACGGTCAGAACAGCCCCCTCGGGCACAGAGTCGCCGCCCGCACCCAGGGCAGCCAAGGCCCCCAGGGCCAAAAGACAGCATCCAAGCAGCACGCAGGCACCCAGAAAGCCGCAGAGGGAGGCCAGGGAAGAGCGGAGAAATGAGGGCTGGGTGGTAGTCATGGGAACTGGGGGGGGAGGGGTATTAGTGGCAGTAGATTCGCTCTAGATACTCAGTAATGGCCAGCAGTATTCGCCTTGTCAGGCATGAATCAGAGGTGAGCATGGAGCCGTAGTCCCTCATGGTTGCTAGTGCCGAGTTCGTTATCAGAAAACGCGATGCTACACTAAGCAGATGGCCACTGTCCTTGAATGCGGGGAGATTAGGGGATTCTCCATCCCCCCAATCGCTGCCCATCTGTATTTCCACCGAGAGCTCCAC
>NYXZ01000072.1 GCA_002686595.1 Planctomycetota bacterium
CGCCAACAGGGGCAGGGCATCTTCTGGCGCGCGACGCCCCAAGGCGGCCAAGGCCGCTCCGCGCAGGGCACCGCGCTCATCTTCAAGGGCGCGTTTGAGGTCGGCCATGAAGCTGTCCCCGCCCAGCTGCTCCAGGGCCGCCAAAGCCGCCAAGGCCGTCGATTGCGGACGCGCCCTAGAGGTCATCCAAGTACGCAGCAGGCCCTGGGCTTCCCGGGCGCCGCAACTGCCAACCAGGGAGCACCAGGCGTCGACCACCTGCGCCGGGGCATCACCAATGTCCCGGCGCCCAATCTCCACCACCAACTCGGGGATGAACAGCGCCTCACGCCGCGGCAGCGGGCGCCAATCCCCAAGGACGCGATCGCGGTCGGGGGGATCCTCCCAATAGCCCAGGTGGGACAGGGCCTCTGCGCGCAGGTCCGCCGGTCGTCCGGGTGTGGCGGCGTAGTTTGCCACGCGCTGCGCATGCAGGGCCCCGCCCAAACGCAGGTTCTGGTTCAACAGGCGTCGCTCCAGAGCCCGCCCACCATCGAAGGTCTCCACGGATGTGGGCGGCGCGGAAGGGGGCGCGCCGATGGGCGCTTCAAAGGTTCCATCCGGCAAGGTCCAAGCCACCGTCAAATGATCGCCACCCCCGCCCTCCGCGTGCAGCACATCGAGGGTGATCACCTCGCCCGCGCGCAACCCGATGGGACGCGAGCGCTGCTCATCATGGACGAGCCAGTTGCGCTTCGCTGTCCAGGAAGGCACCTCGGCAACTACCTCCAAGCCAGCGTCGCCCCGGCCGAGGCGCACTTGGGCCTCGTCATCGGCACAGACCCAAAACACGTACTCACCGTCGAGTGGCACCTCGATCTCGGCCACCAGGCGCGCCCCATAGTGATCACCCCGGTTGGGCCCCAGGAAAAAGCTATCCAGGGTGGTCTCCAAGTCCGGAGCCTCAGGGAAAGCAGCTAGCGCCCGCAGCCCCTCCAGTGTGCCATCTTCGAGCTCGTTCCAAATAGCGGCGCGCACACGCACGGGATGTCCCCGCAGTCCATTGGCGCTGTCCACACGCCGCTCCAACATGGCCGCCAATTGTTCCGCCGCGTCCTCCAGGGGCAAATCGTGGATGGCCCGCGCTGCCTCCAAGCTGATCAGGGGATCTGGATCCTCCAGGGCAATCGCCAATTCAGGACGGCCGCGGCGACGCAAGGCTAGGACCGCCCCCAGGCGCGTGCCGCGAGCACTGGCCACGAGCAGGCCAACCAGTTGTTCATCAGAGGCACAACCCGCCAGCCCCATGACCAAGGCGTGGCGCAGGACCACATCGGATTCATCCACCTCGCCCAGTTTGCGTGCCAGCAACGCCCAGGCTTCGGGCGTGCCGAGCTTTCCCAGGGCGATGGCCGCCAGGTGTGCGACGCGCGGTGTATCGTGTTCCAGGTGGGCGCTGAGGTATTCCGCGGCCGCGGTGTCTCGCAGATCCCCCAGCACGCGCGCCGCCTGGGCCCGCACCTCTTCCTCCGGATCGTGCAAGGCCGCGCGCAGGGCCGGCAGCACGGACCGGTCTGAGCGCCCGACCATCCCCAGGCCCCAGACGCCGTGCATGCGGGCAAAGAGCTCGCTGGATTTCGTGGCGCCCCACAGCGCGGCGCTTCCCTGTTCACCGCGCTCGGCCAACTCAAACTGCGCACCCTGGCGCAGCCGCCGATCACGATGGGCGAGCATTGACGCCAGGCTGCCACTATCGAGCTCCCCGAAGCCCGCCGCCAGGCGCACTCGCACTTCCGCAACCGCTTCATCCATGGCCGCGCTTGAACTGGCGTCGGCCAGGCGCGCACGGTACACGCGTCCCTTGCCGGTCATGTTCCAGCCCGTGACCCAATCCGTGAAATACAGGGCGCTGTCAGGTCCAAAGTCGATGTCCGTAACCAACGTGCCCCACAGAAAGCGCTCCACCGGCCCCAGGGCAAACCCGGCCCCGCGCGGCTCCACGGCGAAGCTGTGCACGCCGCTGTAGGAGGCACCGCCGCGGAAATCGCACAGGAAAAAGTGATCCGTATAGGACTCATCCAGCCCAGTTCCCGGATACCAAGTCAGCCCCGAGGGCCCATCCGCCAGGTTTGCGATTGGCGGCAGGATCCAAGCCGCCTGGCCAGGAAAGTGCGGCACCCACAGGCGCTCCTCATTCCAGGGCCCGCGGGCCGTTGGCGTTTCGATGTACTGGTATTCAAAACGCCACCCCGTGTCGCCGCCCTCCACAACCTGGACCCAGCGCGCGCGGTCACCGCCATCCGAGTTGTTGTCGCCGGTGAAGAGGTTGCCGTAGGCATCAAAGACCAGATCCTGTGGATTGCGCAGGCCCGTGGCATAGATCTCCAGCTCGCTGCCGTCGAGGTTGCAGCGCAACACCGCGCCGGTGTGTGTGTTGTCGAGGACGCCGTCAGGTGTCTGCACCAGAAAGCCACGGTCGCCGCAGGAAAAGTAGAGCTTGCCATCGGGCCCCACGCGCAGGCCGTGGAGATCGTGGCCGAGCAAAGCCACATGCACGCCATAGCCGGTGCTGAGCACCTCGCGTTCCTCGGCCTTGCCGTCACCATCCCTATCCCGCAAGCGCCACAATTCAGGAATGCAGGTGTAGTACACATCATCCCCATGGGCCAAGACGCTGGCGGCGATGCCTGCCGCGGGATCGCTGAAGCCAGCAGCAAAGACAACCGATTCATCCATGACGCCATCCCCGTCATGATCCACCAGACGGCGCAAGCGCTCCTCTCCATCGTCATAGGAATCGAAGTTGTCCGGGTCGAGCTCGCGGAACATGGCCACGCGCTCCGCTACCGTTCGATTGGCCAGCTCGCGATCGAGCCAGTCCGCATGCTCGCGCATGTCCGTCACACCGTGGTGCAACCGAAAGGTCTCAGACACCAGGATCGAGCCATCATCGCAGACATAGAGGCAAACGGGATTGGCCAGCAAGGGCTCCGCCGCCACCAGGTCCAGGTCGATCCCCTCGGCGGCGACGATGGCGGACATGGCCTGCAGTCCCTCGTCAGAAGCCTCGTGCACCAGGATGGCCGCCGCTTCATCCTGCTCCTGGCAGGGAAGAGCGCCCGCCAGGCAGCCCAGCAGCCAGAACGAAATCACTTGGACATTTCTCCGCGCACGGTTTCCAGCAGGGCCTTGGTGCGGCGAATGCCCTCGTCTTCGCTGATCCCGCCGCCCTCATATTCAATCCCCACAAATCCCCGATAGCCCGCCTCCAACACGATCTTCAACATGCGCCGGTAATCCGTGTGGGTTTCATTCCCCTCGCTGTCGAAATCGTGGCTCTTGGCGCTGACGGCCTTGGCATAGGGCATCAGTTCCGCGACACCCTTGTAACGGTCGTACCACTTGCCACCTCCCAAACTGAAGTTGCCAAAGTCCGGCAGCGTGCCCACGCCCGGGTGGTCGGCTTGCCGCATCACATCCGCCAGCCAGGTTCCATCTGACGAGGGTCCGCCGTGGTTCTCGACAATCACATCGACGCCATAGGGCGCTCCATAGCTCGCGAGATGGTGAAGCGAATCAGCCGCCCGCTTGGCCATCTCGTTTCTGTCTCCGCCGCCAGCGGCATTGACGCGAATGGAATGACAGCCGAGGTAGCTCGCCGCCGCCACCCAGGGGAAGTGGTTCTCAATGGCGCGCGCGCGTTGGGTTGAGTCCTCGTGGGCCAGAGAACCCTCGCCATCGATCATGATCAGCAGGCTGCGGACACCTTCATCCGCGGCGCGCTTTTTCATCTCGCCCAGGTAGTCGAAGTCCGTGGCCTTGTCGCCGAAGAACTGGTTCACATACTCAACCGCGCCCAACCCGTAGTCGCGGGCGGTCACGCGGGCAAAGTCGAGGTTGTCCAGGTCACCGGAACGCAGGGTGCGGTGGAGAGACCATTGGGCCAGGGAGATCTCAAAGAGCGGGGCACCGTTCTTGTCCATGGTTCGTTTCGCTTGGGCACGGGGGGCAAAGAGGGAAAGGGCCGCCAGGGAGCCGGCTCCGGCGAGAAATGACCGGCGGCCTTGTTGCAGACCGCGAGGCGAAAAGTGGCGCGGGGCCCGGCGAGCGGACAACTGGCGGTCAGTCATCCTGCGCAGGCCCCTCGCCAGCCCCAGGCAGCCACTGGCGTGGACCGGCACCAGGGATGTTGATCAATGTGTACCAAGCCTGGCCGAAGAGCGGCGGCGCGCCGGTGGCGGAGACTACTCCCCCGGCATCTACCCGGTGCACGAACCCGGCCCGCAGCTCCGCCACGGTCAGCTCCACCCTGTGCTCGTCGAGCATGCGCGCGGCCAGCACCGGGTGGTCCTGGTGGTCTTCCTCGGGGGCACCATAGTCCGCATGGTACTCGTAGGTGTGGGAGCGCACGACATAGGACTCGGGATTCGTCGCCGTGCCCTCGTCCAGGGCAGCGCTGAACTCGAGGACAAAGCCCGTGGCCAGGGCCGAAACCCGCGCCAGGTCGAAGGGCTCGCCCCCGGTGAAGACGACCCGTTGCACGCCGTGGGTCTTGCTGCCCACCGAACCCCAGCCGCGGTCGGTCATGCCCACCAGCAGGGAGCCATCCGGAGCAAAGGCCATGCGGTTCACGCCGCTCTGAAAGCCAGCCAGGAATGGTGCGCAGCCGCCTTGGTAGTGCCCTTCGACCTCCTCCAACCAGGCGCGCATGACCGTGGCATTCATCTGGTCGCCAACGAGGAACTGATCCGAAAAAGGCCCGAAGGCGCCCCCCGTGTCATCCAGACACAGGTCGGCGGTGGATTGCCCCATCACCCGATAGGGAAACCAGGCCGAGGCCGGCTGGCGCTCTGGCTGCTCGGCGAATCCCTCCAGCCCCTCGCGCCAACGCAAGCTCGCCGGATGGCCGTGCCAAGCGCCACTCTTCAAGTGGGACAGACGGTTGGTGGCAATGAAGTCCCCTTGGTTGTCCAGGTAGAACATCTCACCATCTGTCCACTGGCCGATGCCGTTGGGAGACCGCAGGCCGTCGCAAACAGGCGTCAGTACGCCCGCCGGAGAGATCTTGACCGCCCAACCGCGCCAGGGAACGACGGCCTTGCCCAGGGCACCGCAGAAACCCACGTTCAGCGTAACCCAGGCATTGCCATCCCCGTCGAACTTGGGGCCAAAGGCAAACTCATGGTAGTTGCCGCTGACGCCCCAATCGTCACAGAAGGTCTGGTAGAGATCGGCGCGGTCATCGCCGTCCCGGTCCATCAGCCGCGTCAGCTCCCCGCGTTGAACCGTGTAGACCGCCTCACCGTCCGCGTCTTGGCGCGCCGCCAAACCCAGGGGTTCGTGCAGGCCCTCGGCGAAGCGCATGAAACGCGCATCCAGGGGGGGCTCGCCATAGGCTCCTTCAATCAGAAAGACATCGCCGCGACGCGTAGCCACCAGGGGACGGCCATCGGCCAGGAAGGCCAAGCCCCCGACCTCGATCAGCTCATCGTCGGGAATGGGATAGGTGAGCGTCTGCCAGTAGCGTGCCACGGGCGAGGACGGGAAGTCGCGGTCGAGGCGATAGGTCAACTCCGCATCGATCCGCGGGGGCAAGGGCACGCGGCAGTTGATCTGGAAGTCCCAACCGCCCTGGCCCTCGGAGACCTTGACGAAGATGTGATTGACGCCGGCCTTGAGGTCCAGCTGCAGGGAGTGGGCGGCGGAATCCAACCCGCGCCCGACATCGATGTCCACGAGCAACTCCCCGTTCAACCAAAACCGCATGCCATCATCCGAGCCAGTGGTTATGGGCAGAACCTGATCCTCATCCACCGTCACCGTCGACCACAAATAGCAAAGCACGTTGTCCTGTAGGAAGTCCTCCTGGTGCACATGCAGGTCAACGCGCCGGTTGGCGATGTCGCCCAGTTCGCGCCAGCCAACGGCAAAGCCCTGTTTGCCCGTGTAGGAGGCGGTCAGATCCGGGCCTCGGCCCCCGTGTCGAAGATCGGGCAAGACGCGCTCGGGCTCGAGAGCCTGGGCCAACTCTCCCTGGGCGTGTTCCCCGAAGGGAAAGCCGGAGAGCAACTGCCAACTGCCCCATTGAGGCTCGTCCCCCAGCACCTGCGCGCGCACCGCCGCCTCCGTGGCGGCGCGTGTCGTGAGTTTTCGGTAGGGCACGCCGCCCACGGTGGGCGCGTCCTGGGCCGGGGCCATGGCCATGGCCAACAGGAGCGGGAGAACGATCACAGGCTCAACTCCAGACGAATCACGATGGGCGCGGCCAGGGCGGCGGCGGCTTCAGTTGCCGTAAGGCGGTAGACCCCGGCTTGGCCCGCAACGGGGCTCAGGCTGGCGCCGCTGGCCTGCACGTCCACCAACACCGCACCATTCCCGGCGCAGTGCAACACGACTCCCTCGGGCAAGGCGCTCAGGGTCAACTCGCGCAGCAGTCCAGGCTCGGAGCCGATGCGCGGCTCCATGCGATCCTCCACGGTCAAGGCACCCAGGCGGTAGATGAACGACGGCACACCGCCGGCGTCCAAGGAATAGCCGAGGAACTCCGGCTCCACATGCTCGGGCAACTCGAACAACGCGCTGGGTGGTGTCCAAAGGCTCTCACCCTGACCACCCAAGGTCGATCCGCCGCGCCCGGCCCAGGAGCCGGAAGCATTCACGAAATCGCCGCGCCAGAGTTCGGCCAGGCGACAGGCTTTGGCGTCAAAAGCCAGGTGCAGACCCACGGGGAAGCCCACGGCGATGCCGCGGCTGCCCG
>NYXZ01000073.1 GCA_002686595.1 Planctomycetota bacterium
ATCTACTCGGGCGCAAACGGAGCCCTTTTGTACACGCTAGTAGGCGAGGCTCACGGTGACTTTTTCGGATATCATGTGCGGTTCGCACCTGGCATTGCCGGTGGGGGCTCCGGCAGCCTCGTCGTTGCGGCGCGCCTAGCCGATTCCAGTAAGGGTAGTGTGTACGTGTATGACCTTGTTTCCGACTGCAACGGCAACGGCATCCCCGACGACGTCGACATCGCCAATGGAGAACCCGACTGCAACGACAACGGCGTGCCGGACTTCTGCGATCTGCATGTCTACGGGACCAGTGCCGATTGCGACATCAACGGCGTGCCTGACGAGTGCCAAATCACAAACGATCCTTCTCTTGACTGTGATTCCAACGGGACCCTGGACTTCTGCGAGCCCTGGGACGACTGCAATGGAAACTCGAGCCTGGACAGCTGCGACATCGTCAACGGCATCTCCAATGACTGCAACGACAACGGCGAGCCTGATGAGTGCGATATCGCCTCCGGCACCAGCGGCGATTGCAACCAGAACGGCGTCCCGGATGAGTGCGACACGGCTACCCTCGACTGCAACGCAAACGGATTTCCAGACGACTGCGACATCGCCTCCGGCACACCTGATTGCAATGCAAATGGACTGCCGGACTCCTGTGACATCGCCTCGGGAGCCTCCCCTGACTGTGACGCCGATGGCGTGCCGGACGAATGCCAGTACTGGAACGACCCGAACCTCGACTGCAACGGTGACGGCATTCTCGATTCCTGTCAAATCGCCGCCGACCCCAGCCTCGATTGCAACGGCAACGCCATCCTCGACATCTGCGACATCGCCGCCGGCACCAGCCTGGACGACAACGGCAACGGCACGCCGGATGAGTGCGAGTGCTTTGCCACTGAGTACTGCACAGCGAGCGCCAACTCCTCGGGGCTGCCGGCGCAGATCCATGCCACGGGTTCTCTGGACATCGGCACGGGCACATTCGGCCTGCTGGCGGATGACTGTCCGCCGGGAGCCATGGGGCTCTTCTACTACGGTACGAGCTCGGTCTACATGCCCTTCTACAACGGCTTCCGTTGCGTGGGCGGCAACATCTTCCGGCTCTTCCCGGCCTCCCCCATCGGGGGCAATGGAGTGGCGACTCATCAGGCTGACTTCAACACGACGCCCATGGGCTCCGGTGCCGGTGCGGTCTATCCCGGCTCGACCTGGTACTTCCAGTTCTGGTTCCGGGACCACCCGGCGGGCGGTTGGGAAGTCAATCTGTCGAACGGCCTGGAAGTGACTTTCTGTCCGTAGTTGGAACGCGGCTTCCCGGGTGGAATGGGGCACGGGATGGCCCGGGTGGCCAACTGGGCGCCCGGGGAGTTGGTTCCCTTGGCTGGGCGCTGCGTCCGGGGAGTCGTGGGCGGACAGTCGTGGGCGCCGCACGATGGCAGGGCGTCACGCTGCCTTGTCGGCTATGCGCCCGGAAAGGCGTGGGGTGCTTTGGCCCCAATGCCCGACCGACTGTGCGGCAACGCACAACCGAGGCCGCCCGTCCCCTGAACCGTTATCCATCCCGAGCGGGCGGTATAAGCGGGTGCCCCGGGCCCTCGGGCGCGGCCGGTTGGTCGCTGCCTGCGGAGTGGACGGGGTATGGCTGGGGTTCGGAATCAGAACAACAACGCGTGGCCGCACGAGGGGCCTCACGGCTCACGGGCCGAGTGGTAGCGGCCGCCCGCGGTTGTTCTGACTCCGCACTCCAACCCTTGCCTGGAACCTCTCGGGCTGCTCGCTCGTCAAGTGGTCTGCACAGCGTCATGGCGGTTGAGGCCCGTGGTTTTCCGGGCCCGCTGCCTGACCGCGTCCTATTCCGCGTCCCAATCCACCAAGGCTGGTATGATCTGGATTATGAAGCTCCCCAACTACTGCATCGGTCTGGCTGCCACGGCTTTTCTCGTCCCCTGTGTTGCGGCTCAAGGAGGGGGCCAGGGAGCGAGCCTAACTGGACAGGCCGTCGGCGCCGACCAGGAGTACCTGTATTGGGATGGAGTGCGCGAGGACGGATCGCTGTTCGGCGGGCGATTGCTGGTGGACAGGCCCGAGCGGCCGCCGCTCCATGCCCGGCGCCCGGCGCAGGCCACTACCATCTTCGGCCGCGGGACAGGCTCTAGCAATCGCTACGACCTGGTCTTCGTGGGCGACGGTTACACCGCCGGTGAGCTGGGGACCTATGCCAATGATGTGAATGCCGCGGCGGCCTATCAGCTTTCCATCGAGCCCTTCGCCACCTACGCCAGCTACTACTCCATCCACCAGGTCGATGTGGTCTCGAACGAGTCCGGCGTGGACAACGACCCCACCCAGGGCATCCAGCGGGACACGGCGCTGGACATGGCCTATTGGTGCGGCGGCACCGAGCGCCTGCTGTGCGTGGATGTGGGCAAGGCCTACAGCTATGCCTACAACGCGCCGGATGTGGATCAGGTGATCGCCCTGGCCAACTCATCGAAGTACGGCGGCGCCGGTTACTCCGGTTCCGACCTGGCGACCAGTGCCGGCCATAACAGTTCGAGTCTGGAAGTCGTGGCCCACGAACTCGGGCACTCCATGGGCAATCTGGCCGACGAGTACACCTATGGCGGCCCCGCCACCTACACCGGTGGTGAACCCAGCGCTCCCAACGCTTCAATCCTGACCGCCAGCCAAATGGCCGCGGCGGGAACCAAGTGGGCGGCATGGTTGGGGGAGAACCAGGCTGCCTACGACGGCTTGGTGGATACCTATGAGGGAGCGGTCTATTCCCAGTACGGCGTCTACCGTCCGACGAACAACTCGAAGATGCGCGCCCTCGGCCGCCCGTTCAACCTGCCCAGCATCGAGAGCTTGATCATCCAGCTCTACCACGAGGTCGACCCCCTCGATGACCACGCCGATCCGGCGCTGGTCTACACCGCCGGCGATGTCCTGTGGGTAACGCCCATGGCCCCCGGCGGAAGCGATCTGCCGGTCCTGTGGCTCTTGGACGGAGCGCTGATTCCCGGCGCCATGGGCAACACGCTGGACCTCTCCACGCTGGGTCTGGGGGATTGCGATTACACGGTCAGCGCCCTGGTCACGGATCCCACGCCCTGGGTGCGCGATCAAGCGGCCATTGATAACTTTTTGACTCAACAGGTCGACTTCCAGGTGTCCGGTGCGCCCGTCCTGATCGATTGTGACGGCAACGGAGAACACGACCCCTGCCAGATCGCCGCCGATCCGGGCCTCGACGCCAACGGCAACGGAGTCATCGACTCCTGTGAATGCCAGGTCGCCTCCGTCTGCACCACGAGCCCCAACTCCGTGGGCCCCGGTGCCCAGATGATCAACATGGGCAGCACCTCGGTGGCCGCCAACGACCTGCTGCTCCTGGCCCTGGCCTGTCCCGCCGGACAGTTCGGCATCTTCTACTACGGCCAGGATCCGGTCAGCGTGCCCCTGGGCGATGGAGTGCGCTGCATCGGCCTCGCGCCGCCGGGCATCTTCCGCCTGCCCCCCATCTCCACCGGCCAGGGCTCCGCCAGCCATCAACTGGATATCACCAGCCCACCCGGTGCCGCCGGTCAGATAACCGCCGACTCCACCTGGTACTTCCAGTTCTGGTACCGGGACCCGAGCGGACCAGGTGGTGGCGTCGGCGTCGGTCACAACCTCTCCGACGCCCTGCAGATCAACTTCTGTCAGTAGGCGGGAGTCCCGGCGGACAGCAGTTAGAGTTGCCTTCGGCGAGCCAGGCCCATGTCGGCCCTGGCCACAGGCCAAGGGTAAATATTGGTTTGGCCGTCACAGAGCTTCTGGCCTGTCTCTGGATAGGTAGTCACCTTCAACTACCAACAAGACTGGAGACACCATGCTTAGTAATTGCTTTGAACTTTCATTCATCCGAACCCTCGCGCCTACTTGTTCCATTGTCATCTTTCTCGCCCAAGGGGTTCCGATTGCTGGCGCGCAGGATGCCAGCCTCGACTTCGACGGGGTTTCTGGCTATGGGATTTGCAACGACGCGGCTCCCATTCAAGGGAGCACTTGGGAATCCTGGATCCGTGTAGGAGAGCTGGACCCCAGCGCGACAACCTCTGGCTGGGTTGTGGGCTGGTGGGGTTGGTGGACCGCTACTCCATATCGAGTCACAGGAGCAGGTGAGCTATTCGGCCCCGGGGGTTATGGCTCTCCTGATAGCGATGTGGTCCTTGCCAACCTCGCTCCCGATTCATGGCACCACCTGGCAGCTACCTTCGGCGGCGAATGCTCACCCGGGGTGAATGTCTACTTGGATGGCCAGCTCGCTTGGTCATATGGGGAGGGAGAGTACTGTCCCAGTTCCTGGTACACCGTCCTCGCAGCCTACAACTACCTAGGATGGCACGGCTTCTACAAAGGACAGATAGACGAGGTGCGCATCTCGAACACAGTTCGCTATACCGGCGCGTTTACTCCGAGCCAGCGTCATGTGGTAGATGCGGATACCTGGGCGCTTTGGCATTTCGATGAAGGCAGTGGTGCCCAGGCGGTTGATGAGGTTGCCGGACATGTGTTTGAGTTGAACGGCGGATTCAGCTGGAGCCTAGGTATCGGCTCTGACTGCAATGGGAACGGCATCCCCGACGACCAGGACATATCCACCGGCGCCAGCGCAGATTGTGATGGCAACGGAGTTCCGGATGAATGCGATGTAGCTGCCGATCCTTCCCTCGACGCTAACGACAACGGCGTGCTGGACTCCTGTGAATGCCTCGTGAGTTCATACTGCAAGAGCGAACCCAACTCCTCTGGTAATGCCTCGCTGCTTACCCATGGGGGATCGGTTTCGGTCATGCACAATGACCTCAGCTTGCAGGCCAACGGTTGCCCGCCGCAGGAGAAGGGCGTTTTCTTCTACGGCGGCGCACCCGCCTCCCTGCCCTTCGGCAGCGGCACCCTTTGTGTCACAGCGGGCGATGCGGCCTATTTCCGCTTTGCTCCCGTCGTCACCGACAATGAAGGTTCCGCCTTGCAGGTGTTGGATCTATCCGCGCCCACTCAGCTCTCAGGCACAATCACGCCCAACAGCACTTGGTACTTTCAGTTTTGGTACACCGATACGTGTCCGGGAAGACCATCGGGCTTCAACTTCTCCGATGCCCTGGAGATCCAGTTCTGTCAGTAGGCAACAGTTCCCGCTAAAACGACAAGGCGCAGGGCATCGAGGCCAGAGCATCGGTGTCCTGCGCCTTGCGTGCTATGCGCCGGTCCTGTGCCTGACCGGGCGACTGCCCCTAGGGCAGATAGGTCAGCTTCAGCCAATCGCTGGTCAGCAGGCGCGGCTCCAGGAACAGGACCTGGCCGTAGAGCGAAGTGCCCACCAGATTGGTGTCGTTGGCCAACGGGAAGCTGAACTCACCGCCGCCGATCAGGACGCCCACATAGGTGATCTGAACCGTGGCGCGGTTGACATGCAGCGTGCCGATGGCCGGGAAGAACAGGGGCGGGTCTTGGGGCGTGCTGGCGGAGAGGAAGAAGGTGGGGTCGCCGGAGGGGCCGTAGATCATGAGATCCACCGTGGCGCCGATGCGCGGCGCGCCCCTTAGCATCAGATCCTCGCCGCCCACATCGACCAGGTCCACCTGGCCCCCGTTGCCCCAGCTGTTGGCGTGTGCGGACTTGCTGCCGGACACAACGCGTTGGCCGTCGGCGGAGATGTCGATGTCGAAGACGGAACCGGGTAGGTTTTTGGTGAGCAGCGGTGTGTCGGACGAGCGTGAGTAGACGCGCACCTCTTCTGCCAGGCCGCCCTCGTCGCCCCACAGGCCCACGGCGAAGCGCTCGCCGTTGGCGGCACAGTCGATGTCGGACAAGAGGTTTTGATAGGCCCCCATGCCGTTTATCACATCGGTCATGGTGACGGCGGCGGACGGCAAGTGATAGGCGTTGACCTGTACCACCAGGCCCGGGCTGTAGAAGTACCAGCCGTAGGCCACGGTGGAGCTGTCATCGGATATGTCGATCTGGGCGCAGTACACTTGGCCGGCGAGGTTGTCGGTGAAAGTGTTGCTGTAGGTTGCGCCGCTGCGCTCCCAGACATGCATGGTGTTGAAGCGCCCATAGGCGAAGACCGAGCCGTCCCCGGAGATGGCGTGGCTGTCGAAGCCCGAGCCGATGTTGGTGGTGAAGGTGACCGTGGCGCTGGCCACATCGAAGATGTGAACCACATTGCTCTGGGTGAAGTAGAGCGTGGAACCATCGGAGGAGAGGTCCCAACCGCGCAGGCTATTGGATGTGCCCGGGGGCAGCACGGTGTATGACAAGGGGGTGGCGGAGTTCGGATCGAAAACGGCGATCTCCACGCTGGCGGTGTTGCTGTTCATGATCGCCGCAACGATGGTGCCTCCGTCGCGGGAGATGCTCACCTTGCCAGCGGCGTTGATGAGCGGCGTGAAGGTGTAGGTCCAATCCGGTGTGGCGGAACTGGAGGTGTATTTGCGGAGCACGGCCTGGCGTGTCATGGGGTCGCCCCCGATGGTCACTTGGTCCATGGCCACATGGGTGGCGGTCTCGGCGGCGGAGTCCACCATGTGGAAGTCGGTGCCGAGGGGCGTGGTGTCTGTCCAGATCGGCGTGGGCGGGTCCGTGTCGAAGGCGGAGAGGAGCTCGACGGATTCGTTGTTCAGGTCGTACTCGGCGAAGACCTGACCGCTCACATCCCCGATGGAGACGGCCTTGGCGATCCAGGCGGCCCCGCCGTCGGTGTGGGTCCAGAGGGAGCCGGGACTGGTCAGCGGCTGGGCCCCGGGCGTGGGAGCTGGGCCGAGGCGCTCGTCTTTGTGCTCGCTGACGCCGTCGGCGCGAACCGTGAGTTGGGTTCGTTGCAGGAGCTCGCTGGCCACCTGTTGTGTCGGGCCAGCCAAGGGCGCCGGGGCGGGGAAAAGGGGCGCGAGGAGGGCGGGCAGCAGCAGTAGATTCATGGGAGGAAAGCCGGAGGGAGTGGAGGGGGACGGGCGGTCTCGCCCGCGGGGCCAAGCCCAGTCTAGCACGGTTTTGAAATCCCTGGGGCACGGGCGGGGAAGGCGGGCCTAGGGGGCAACGGGGCTTCCTTATTTTTGGTCGCCTGAGCCTAGTTCGGAGGAG
>NYXZ01000128.1 GCA_002686595.1 Planctomycetota bacterium
CAGCCTATAGTCTCCCCCTGCGGGTACTTTTCCCGGCCCGCACCTTCCCTTGATCCGCTCCCTGCTCCTCACCGCTGCCGTCATGGTTCCCTGCTTGGCGCAGGATCCGGCCGCCGGACCCCTCCCGGCGCAAGCTCCGCAGGAGCTGCCGGTGGTGGAGATTGTCTTCGAGGGGCTCCATACCTACAGCCACGAGGGCGTCCTCTCTGCCCTGGGAATGCGCATCGGCGAGCCCTATCCGGCTTCCATGCGCCCTGGGCTGCTGAAGGTTTGGGACACCTATAAAATCGTGGTGGGGGAGCCGAGCCTGATCCGCGTCGAGGGTGGTCTGCGTGTGACCTTGCCGGTGACGGAGTTGCCCCTCGATCTGGAGCCACGCTTCGTGGGCGCCAGCGAGGTGGACCTGGAAGAACTGAAAGATTGGGCGCTGCTCTTTGACCGCGAGCAGGTGTACCTGCACGAGGCCGACCGTATCCGCGCACGGCTCATGGCCGGCTACCGTCAGGCGGGCTACCACTTCATTGAGATCGACAATGTGATCGGGGGCCTGGGGGAGGGCGTCGCCGGCGAGCTCATTTTTGAGATCCGCGAGGGTCCCAAGGTGCACTGCACGGGCATCGAGGTGAGCGGCAACACGAGCCTGCCCAACACCGGCTGGGGCCTGTGGTCGGGGGGACTCTTCGACTTGGCTGACCTTTCCACCAAGGGGCGTGGCCTTTTCAGTTGGTGGGGCGGCACCTTCGACCAAGAGATCTTGGAAGCCGATGTCGTAGCGATGCGTCAGGTGTATCGGGATCGGGGCTGGCTTGACGTCACGGTGGCTATCGATCGCCTGGAGTTCAGCCGGGATCGCCAGAGCGTCGTGGTGCACCTGATCGTGGACGAGGGCCCCCTCTGGCGGGTGGGCTCTCTCTCCATCGAGGGACTGGACCCCGAGAACCTGGCGGCCGATCAGGACCTCCTCTTTGAATCCGACGAGCTACTGGCATTGACCGAACTCCAACCCGGAGTGCCCTTCGAGCGGGCGCGGATAACCCACGACAAGACCGTCCTGATGCGCTTCTATGGTGAGCGTGGTTATCTTGAGCAACGCTACTTCGAAGACAATCGGGCGGGTGGGGCACGATTCCTCGAACCCGATGTGACCTACGACTGGCAGGCCCATGAAGCGCATGTGACCTACCGCCTGGTGCAGGGGAGAAAACGCTTCATCGGTGAGGTGAAGGTGAACGGCAATACCTACACGGCCGACAAGGTCATTCGGCGTGAGCTGGACTTCATGCCCGGCGAACTGGCCAACATCCAGCAGATCGAGCGGGGTCTGGCGCGGGTGCGAGGGACGGGCTTCTTCGAGGATCCCTATGACCCCACCCACATTCCTCCCATCGTGGTTTTCCAGATGGACGAGCAGGATCCCGATACGATCGACGTTGAGTATCGGCTGAGCGAAGGCCGAGTGGTGGACTTCAATATCTCCGGCGGCGTGGCCAGTGACAGCGGCATCGTGGGACTGATCACCCTCTCCATGCGCAACTTCGCGATCGCCAATCCTCCCAGTGGCCTGTTCTCGGCGCCCGGCGAGATCTATCGCAAAGAGGCGTTCCATGGCAACGGCGAGCAGTTCGCGTTGGATCTCTCTCCTGGATCTGAGGTCAGCTTCTGGCGCGTGATGTACGCCTTTCCTGACGTGCTCGGAACCCACCACGACCGCTACACGGTGCGTGCCGAGGCCCTCGGCCGAGATCGGCGCTACAACTCCCACGACGAGACGAGGGATCAGGCCAGCCTGACGATTGCCCGCTTGTTCGGTGCTGGAGATTTCTCCCTCCGAATGGGGCCGCGGTGGAGCTCCATGAACATCAGTGCATTGTCCGACCTCGACAACTCGCCAAGCACCTTGGTGGACTCGGTGGGCACCACGGACATGCGCGGACTCAGCTTGGATATGCGCTACAGCCAACTGGACAATCGCCGCAGCCCGCGTGATGGCTCACATTATCGATTGGGCAACACCTTCTACGGCGGGCCGCTGGGTGGCGATCAGGATTTCCTGAAGACCGAGTTTGAATACGATCGCTATTTTCAGCTGGGAGATGACACCGAAGACGTACGACCCGGATTCTATTTGGGTGCAGCGGCCGGGGTCAGCCAGATCTTCGGCGACACCAGTCAGGTGCACTACTCTGAGCGCTTCTTCTTGGGGGGGACGTCCCTGCGCGGTTTTGACTACAGGGGGGTTGGTCCGATGGGAGGGAGCTACTCCTTGGGGGGTGAGAGCATGGCGCGCGCCACTATCGAGTACCGCTACCCGATCTACAGCACGCCCATCGCTGGCACTTCGCGCCGCCAGGAGATGTTCCGTTTATTGACATTTGTGGATGCGGGCGTCCTGGGTCTGGACGAGTGGAGCCTGGACACGGACGACGTCCGTGCTTCGGTCGGGTTTGGGTTTGGATTGGTCACACCGCTGCCCCTGACCTTCAACTTCGGCTTTCCCTTCCTCGATCAGGACGGGGATCGGCGGGAGACCTTCTCCTTCAGCCTCGACATGTTCCGCTGACCCCTGGGGGGGCCTCCGGTGCCGCAGGGAGATCCGTCTGGAGGCT
This sequence comes from Planctomycetota bacterium, assembly GCA_002686595.1. Classification (GTDB taxonomy): domain Bacteria; phylum Planctomycetota; class UBA1135; order UBA1135. The sequence goes on from NYXZ01000128.1 coordinate 2,607, forward strand.
GCGTGGGGTCCGGCGAGGCTTCACCCGAGGGTGGGCCAATTGACAGGCCACGGGCACTCCGGTACACCATGCTCCTGCTGGGGCTCCGAACGGGGCCCCTTCAATCCCCAGGCGTTCGCTCTGTAGGACGCCGCCTACCCCTGATTCCGTCGGACCGAAGGCCCGACAGGTCCGTGCCATGCCCGCCTTGACCCTGTTGGAACTTGCCGAACGGATCGGAGCACATCTTGAGGATGTGGCGCCGGGGGTGGGAGAGCGCACCATTAGCGGACCGGCTTCGCTGGCAGGGGCGGACCATGAGCAGGTGAGCTTCCTGGCCGATGCGCGGCACACGGAGGCCCTTCAGACGACTCGGGCCTGTGCCGTGGTCCTGGGAGAGGGTGTGAGCGTAGAGCGCAACGACCTGGCTCTCCTGCGTTGCGGCGACCCCCAAGCAGCCTTCAACAAGATTGTGGGGCTATTCGCCCCGGATGTGCCGAGCCCAGAGCCCGGGGCGCACCCCAGCGCCGTGGTGCACCGCACTGCGGAGGTTGAGGACAGCGCCAGCATCGGCCCCTTGTGTGTGGTGGGTCCCGGCGTACGCATCGCGGGGGGCGCGGTTCTGCATGCGCGCGTGGTCTTGGGAGCAGCCGCAAGCGTGGGGGCGGACACGGTTCTCCACCCCGGTGTGGTGCTCTACCCGCACGTCTCCATCGGGGCCTCCTGTATCGTTCATGCCGGTGCGGTCATCGGCTCGGATGGGTTTGGCTTCGAGCCCACGGAGTCGGGTTGGGTCAAGACGCCCCAGGGTGGAACCGTCCTGATCGGAGACGACGTGGAGATCGGTGCCAACGTGACGATCGACTGCGCGCGCTTCGGGAGCACACACATCGCCAACAACGTCAAGATCGACAACCTGGTGCACGTGGCCCACAACGTACAGATCGGAAGCTCCAGCATGTTCCTGGCTCAGAGTGCCGTGGCTGGCTCGACCCAAGTGGGTCGTGGCGTGATCGTGGCTGGTCAGTCGGGAATTGCAGGTCATCTCACCATCGGCGACGGAGCCCGGATCGGAGCCAAATCCGCCGTCTTCACGGACGTTCCCGCCGGTGAAGAGTGGTGGGGCTCGCCAGCCGGGCCGAAGACACAATCCCTGCGGGAGCAGAAGTCGCTGCAGCGCGTGGGTCGCCTGCGTGAAGAGCTCACCGACCTGCGGCAGCGCCTGCGGACCCTGGAGGAAGACCGTTCATGACCCGTCGCCAGCAAACCCTGCGCCATTCCATCGAGTTCTCGGGCATCGGCCTGCACTCGGGGGAGGAGGTGGATGTTCGACTTCTTCCCGCTGATCCAAACAGCGGCATAGAGTTCATTCGCACGGACCTGGAAGACCCTGTGCCCGTACCAGCCGAGATCGCCTACCACTCCCCCAAGGATCGTCGAACGCGACTGATGCGTGAGGGCACGGAAGTGGAGACCGTGGAGCATTTCCTGGCGGTTTGCACCGGGATGGAGTTGGACAACGTCCGAGTGGAAATCTCGGGTGCCGAGTTTCCTGGCCTGGATGGATCGGCCCAGCCCCTGGTGGAGAAGGTGCGGAAGGCCGGCCTCGCTGAACAGAAAGAGGAGGCGCGCGTCTTCGTGCTCGAGGAGCCCGTCTTCGTCCATGATGGCGGCGCGACCCTGGTGGCGTTGCCTTCAGATACTCCCGGGCTGACCCTGCAGTATGTTTCCTCATTCGAGGAGCCGGGAGTCGAGAGTGGCACCTTCGAGATCGAGCTGACCCCCGAGAAATTCGAGGAGGAGCTGGCTGGTGCGCGCACGTTCTGCCTCGCCTCGGAGGTGGAGGCCTTGCAGGCCGCCGGCATGGGCAAAGGCGCTACGCGTGAGAACACGGTTGTGCTTGGCGACCCCGACTCCACCCAGCGCATGTCCCACGAGCCCGTGCGTCACAAGCTGCTGGACCTGATCGGGGACCTGCACCTGTTGGGTGCCGGGCTGCAAGCACGCATCATTGCTACGCGCTCAGGTCACAAGACCAACGCCGACCTGGTGCGCAGGTTGGTGGACCTCATGCAGGCCCAGGAGACGGGGGGCCTCATCCAGCGCGAGTCCGGCATGGACATCCGCGAGATCCTGCGCCAGCTCCCGCACCGCTACCCCTTCCTCCTCATCGACCGGGTGGTGGAGGTTGACGGCTACAAGCGCGCCGTGGCCATCAAGAATGTGACTATCAACGAGCCCTACTTCCAGGGGCACTTTCCCGATCGCCCCCTGATGCCTGGCGTCCTGCAATTGGAGGCCATGGCGCAGCTGGCTGGCATGCTGCTGCTGCGCCGCTTGGAGTACTCGGGCAAGCTCGCTGTCCTGTGGTCCCTGGACAAGGTAAAGCTGCGTGGCGGCGTCACTCCTGGCGACCAGCTACGTCTGAGTGTCGAAACCATGCGCATCAAGGGCGAGACCGTCCAGGTGCGTGGCAAGGGCACCGTCGCCGGGCGCCCCGTCTGCGAAGCCATATTAATGTTCACCATGATTGAGGCCTGATTCTCGTGTCGACTTCCATTCACCCCACAGCAGTCATTTCTCCCGGTGCCCAGTTGGGCCAGGACGTCAAGGTCGGCCCCTACTCGGTGGTCGGCGACAACGTGCGCGTGGGGGATCGCACCGAGATCGGAGCCCAGGTGGTCATCGACGGCGTGACCCATATAGGTGAGGACAACCGCATCGTGGGCCAGACCAGCCTCGGCGGTGCGCCCCAGGATTTCTCCTATCGCGGAGAACCCACCCAGCTGATCATCGGGGACGGGAACACCATCCGTGAGTTCGTCACCATCAACCGCGGCACCATCAAGGGCGGCGGCCAGACCCGCGTCGGCAGCCACAACCTGCTCATGGCCTGCAGCCATGTGGCCCACGACTGCGAGATCGAGGATCACGTCATCCTCGGCAACGGCGTCCTCCTGGCGGGCCATGTGCTGGTGGAGCACCACGCCAACCTGAGCGGCATGGCCGGCGCCGTGGCCTTCGTGACCGTGGGCGCGCACTCCTACGTGGGTGCCATGACCCGCATGTCCCGAGACGTGCCTCCCTTCATGATCGTCGAGGGCCACGACAGCAGGGTGCGCGGGGTGAATGTGATCGGTCTGGAGCGCGCCGGTGTCAGTGGCGAGGAATCCGATTCTCTGAGGGCCGCGTTTCGGCGCATCTTCCGCTCCGGGCAACCGCGGCGGCCCGTGCTGGAGGAGATGCGCGCGGAATCGACCATGGGCGAGCATGTTCTCGAGCTCGTGAACTCGATGAGTCGTACTGAGATCGGTTACAAGGGGCGCTACAGGGAGAGCCTGCGCGAGGAGTTCACCCGCCTGGGGGTAGAACGCATCCTGGAGTGCAGTTCCACCTGACAGCCGTTCATTCCCTCTCCCCGCGAATTGCCCGCATGCCCCTCCGCCCCGTTGATCCCGATGTCTCCTTCACCGAGTTGGAGGTGCGTACCCTTGAGCACTGGGAGAAGACCTCCGCCTTTGAGCGCAGCAGCGCCGATCGCGGACCAGAGGATGCGGATACGTACACCTTCTTTGACGGTCCGCCTTTCGCCACGGGGAAGCCCCACTATGGCCACCTTGTGGGCAGCATCCTGAAGGATGTGGTACCGCGCTATTGGGCCATGCATGGCAAGCGCGTCGTGCGTCGCTGGGGCTGGGATTGTCACGGTCTGCCCGTGGAGAACGAGGCCCAAAAAGAGTTGGGGCTTGAGGACACACGTGCTGTAGAAACACTGGGGATCGAGGCATTCAACGATGCCTGCCGGGGGCTGGTGGGTCGCTACATCGAGGAGTGGCAGACCACGATCCGCCGGCTCGGTCGCTGGGTCGATTTCGCAAACGGGTACCGCACCATGGACGCCTCGTTCATGGAATCGGTCTGGTGGGTCTTCGACCAGCTCATGAAAAAGGGCCTGATCTATGAAGGCCACCGGGTGCAGCCGCTCTCGCCGGTCCTGGGCACCCCCTTGTCGAACTTTGAGGTGGCGCTTGGCCCGCAGGAGCGGGATCCGGAGACGAAGAAGGACGGGCACAAGCGGGTGCAGGACCCCAGCGTGACCGTTCGGTTCCAACTGGAGGACGAAGACGCGTCCCTGTGGGCATGGACGACGACACCCTGGACCCTGCCCTCCAACCTGGCCCTGGCCGTGAACCCGGCTGTGGAGTACGTCAAGGTACGGGTGCTGGAGGGTGGCGAAGAGGCCTACCTGGAGCCGAGCCGCCTGGCGGTGTATCAGGAGCGCGGGCAGGTGGGCGAGACCCTGGAGCTTGAACGCGTTCTGGGCGAGCGCCTGGTGGGCCGCCCCTACAAGCCCCTGCTGCCCTACTTCGAACATGAACGCGAGAACTCGGATGGGAAGCGCGTGGCATTCAAGGTTGTCGGTGCCGACTACGTGGGTATCGATGCGGGCACGGGCATCGTGCATCAAGCTCCAGCCTTCGGTGAGGAGGACTTCCAGATCGGTCAACGCGAGGGCCTGCCACTGGTCTGCCCCGTGGATCGCAGCGGCCGCTTCGATTCGAGTGTCACCGACTTCGAAGGACTGTTCGTCAAGGACGCCGACAAGCCCATCATCGCCCGCTTGAAGACCGATGGAAGTCTCGTCGTGCAGGACACCATCGTGCACGCGTACCCACACTGCTATCGCAGTGGTGCACCTCTGATCTACATGGCCCTCTCCACGTGGTTCATGAAGGTCGAGGGCATGGTGGACGGGTTGCTCAAGAGCAACGATCAGGTGCACTGGGTGCCCGAGTCCGTCGGAACCGGACGCTTCGGCAATTGGCTGGCAGGCGCCCGGGACTGGAACCTGTCGCGCAATCGGTTCTGGGGCACGCCCCTGCCCCTGTGGCGATGCGATCTGGATCCGGAGGAGATCGTCTCCATCGGGTCGGTCGCCGAGCTCGAACGCCGGGCCGGGCTCGAGCCCGGCTCCATCACGGACCTTCACAGAGATCACGTGGATGACATCACCTTCCCCTCGGAGAAGACTCCGGGCGGGGTCATGCATCGGGTGAGTGAAGTGTTCGACTGCTGGTTCGAGTCGGGTTCCATGCCTTATGCCCAGAACCACTACCCCTTCGAGAACAAGGAGCTCGTCGAGTCCGGGCTCCCCGCGGACTTCATTGCCGAGGGGCTCGATCAGACTCGCGGCTGGTTCTACACCCTGACGGTCCTGTCCACCGCCCTCTTTGATCGTCCGGCGTTCAAGAA
>NYXZ01000147.1 GCA_002686595.1 Planctomycetota bacterium
CGCGGGTTTCCTTGTGCGACGTACACGAGTACGTCTCCGCGGAAACCCTTGCCCTCCTTGACCTCGCGAAAAATGACTCATTTTGGAATCGGGAACTTCGCAGCCTCCATCCCGCATTTCGGGATGGAGACGAACTAGATCAGACCGTGGGCCATCATCGAGTTGGCGACCTTGAGGAAGCCCGCGATGTTCGCGCCATGGATCAGGTTGCCGGGGGAGCCGTAGTCGGCGGCGGCCTTCTGACACGAAGCGTGGATGTTGATCATGATCTGGTGCAGCCGGGCGTCGGTCTCCTCGAAGGTCCAGGACAGCCGCTGGCTGTTCTGGCTCATCTCCAGCGCCGAGGTGGCCACGCCACCGGCGTTGGCGGCCTTGGCCGGACCGTAGAGCACGCCGCTGTTCACGAAGATCTCCGCGGCCTCGGGGGTGGACGGCATGTTGGCGCCCTCACCCACCGCCATGCAGCCGTTGTCGACGAGGGTCTGGGCCGAGTTCGCGTCGATCTCGTTCTGGGTCGCCGAGGGCATCGCGATGTCACACTTGACGGTCCAGATGTCCCTCCAGTTCGGGGAGAACTCGGCGCTCGGGCGCTTGGCGGCGTACTCGCTGATGCGGCCGCGTTCGACCTCCTTGATCTGCTGGATCAGGTCCAGGTCGAGGCCCTCGGGGTCGTGGACGAAACCCTGGGAGTCGGAGCAGGCGATGCACTTGCCGCCCAGCTGGTGGACCTTCTGGATGGTGTAGATGGCGACGTTGCCCGAGCCGGACACCAGGACGTTCTTGCCCTCGAAGGAGTCGCCCTTGGTCTTGAGCATCTCGTTGACGAAGTAGGTGCAGCCGTAGCCGGTGGCCTCGGTGCGAACCAGGGAGCCGCCCCAGTCGAGTCCCTTGCCGGTGAGGATGCCCTGGAACGCGTTGGCGTTCTTCTTGTACATCCCGAACAGGTAGCCGATCTCGCGCCCGCCCACGCCGATGTCGCCGGCCGGGACGTCCGTGTCGGGGCCGATGTGGCGCCACAGCTCACCCATGAAGCTCTGGCAGAAGCGCATCACTTCGGCGTCGCTCTTGCCCTTGGGATCGAAATCCGAGCCGCCCTTGCCACCACCGATGGGCGTGCCGGTCAGGCTGTTCTTGAAGATCTGCTCGAAGCCGAGGAACTTGATGATGCTCAGGTTCACCGAGGGGTGGAACCGCAGCCCGCCCTTGTAGGGGCCCAGGGCGCTGTTGAACTCGACGCGGAAGCCGCGGTTGACGTGGATGTTGCCGTCGTCGTCCGACCAGGGCACGCGGAACTGGATCGCACGCTCGGGCTCGATGATCCGCTGGATGATCTTCTGGCTGCGGTACTCGGGGTGCCGCTCCAACACGGGGACGATGGACTCCACCACTTCCTGCACTGCCTGGTGGAACTCGGGCTGATTCGGATCCCGCTGCGATACCTGGGCCATGATCTCGTCGACGAGCATGAAACTATCTCCTGTAGTTGGGGAAGTCGTCGAAACGGATGGGGAAGCCTGACATTGGCGAACCCACCTTCGCGCCAAGGGTTGGGGTTGCGTTGCCTATCACGCAAGGCAAAGGGCGTCAACTCGCGTGAGGCGCGCCCGCGTGCTGGCGCCCGCGCGCGCGACGTGAGGTAGACTGATGGGGCCAACGCCAACGAGGAGATGAACGGTGTCGGAGTCCAGGGACAGCAGCGCCGCCGAGCTGGCAGAACGTACCCAGCTGAGCCTTGGCGGCGGCTACGATCTGATGAAGCGCCGCATCGGCGAGATCCTGCTGGTGTCGAGCCTCTACGACTCGTTCATCCTCGAGGAGGACGGCCACCTCGGTGACCGGATCCTGGCCGACTTCGTCGACCTCCACCTTCGTTATGCCCCCCGCGTGACCCGGGTCTCGACCGCCAAGAAGGCGCTCGCGTTGATGCGCCATCGGCGCTTCGACCTGGTGCTGACGATGATGCGGCTGCCCGACATGGATGTGTTCGATCTGTGCCGCAAGGTCAAGCGGCGGTATCTGGGCACCCCGGTGGTTGTGCTGGCCTACGAGAGTGTGGAGCTGTCCCAGCTCCTCGAGGACGTGGACCCGTCGGTGGTGGACCACGTGTTGGTCTGGTCCGGGGATTCGCGGCTGCTGCTGGCCACCATCAAGCTGATCGAGGACGCGTGGAACGTGGACCACGACACCCGCCAGGGGAGGGTCCGCACCGTGTTGCTGGTGGAGGACTCGGTGCGGCGGCTGTCGTCCTTCCTGCCGATGGTCTACGCCGAGATGATGACCCAGACCCGCAACGTGATGGCCGAGGGCCTGAACTACGTGGACAAGCTGCTGCGGATGCGGACCCGGCCCAAGATCCTGCTGGCCCGCGACTTCGACGAAGCCGCCGAGATCTTCAATCGCTACGAGCGCAACATGATGGCCGTCATCTCAGACGTTCGTTTCCCTCGCGACGGCAAGTTGGATCCCCGTGCCGGCGTGGATCTGGTTCGCAGCATCCGGGACCGGCGCCCGGCGGTGCGCGCAGTGCTGCATTCGTCGGATTCCGCGAACCGGGACGCCGCCCACGACGTGGGCGCCTTCTTCCTGGACAAGAACTCGCTCACGTGGCTCCAGGACCTGTCCGGCTTCTTCGTCGACCACCTGGGATTCGGTGACTTCATCTTCCGCAACGGCCCGGCCGAACCCGAGGTGGACCGCGCGTGCAACATCCGGGAGATGGAGGAGAAGATCCTCACCATCCCCGACGAGTCGGTGACCTTCCACCTGACCCGCCACCACCTGTCCACCTGGCTGCAGGCCCGCGGTGAGTACGCGATGGCTGACCGGCTGCGCATGCACTCGCTGGAGGAATTCACCGACCTGGTGGGAGCCCGGCAGCTGGTGGCGGCGGAGCTGCGCGAGCTGCGCGCCGCCCGCCGCCGGGGGGTGATCTCGGATTTCCACGCCACCGACGTGGATCCTGCGTCGCCCTTCGTGCGCATCGCCAGCGGGTCGTTGGGGGGCAAGGGGCGAGGGATCGCCTTCATGGCGGCGCTGCTGGCCCGCCTCCAGCTGGACCGGAAGTTCGATGGAGTCCGGATCACCGTTCCCCAGACCGCGGTGATCGGCACCGATGCCTTCACCCAGTTCCTGGAGAGCAACAAACTGGAGAAGACGGCCATCGAGCTCGAGGACGACGAGGCGATCGGCCGGGTGTTCAGGGCGGCGGCCCTCCCCGCCGAGCTGGAGACCGATCTGCGAGCCCTGCTGGGCAAGGTCCGCTTCCCGCTGGCCGTGCGCTCATCGAGCCTGCTGGAGGATTCCCTGTTCCAGCCCTTCGCCGGGCTGTACTCGACGTACATGATCCCCAACAACCACCCGGACATCGAGGTTCGGCTCCGGCAGCTGACCGACGCGATCAAGCTCGTGTACGCCTCGACCTTCTTCCAGGCGCCCAAGTCCTACATCCGCTCCACTCCGTTCCGGGTGGAGGAGGAGAAGATGGCGGTGGTCATCCAGCGGCTGGCCGCCAAGCGACACGACGACGTCTGCTACCCCAACTTCGCGGGGGTGGCCCAGTCCCATAATTTCTACCCCGTGGGCAGGCTGAAGGCCGAGGAGGGGCTGGCCCACGTGGCGCTGGGGCTGGGCAAGACGGTGGTGGAGGGCGGCTCGGAGCTGCGCTTCTCGCCGGCTCGCCCAGGGATCTTGCCCCAGTTCGGCACCACGACCGACGTGATGCGCAACTCCCAGCGCGAGTTCTACGCCCTTGACCTGTCCAACCCCTACGTGCGGATCCGGCCGGGGGGCGAGGGTCCGTTGGTCCGGCTGGACCTGCAGCGAGCCGAGCGGGACCAGACCTTGCACCCCATCGGCTCGGTGTTCGTCAAGGGCGACGGGGTGCTGCGGGATGGCCTCTATCACGATGGCCCGCGCTACGTGACTTTCGCCCACGTGCTCAAGTCCGAGCTGTTCCCGATGGCCGCGATCCTCGAGAAGCTGCTGGATGTCTGCCGCCGCAGCATGGGCAGCGAGGTGGAGATCGAGTTCGCGGTCAATCTGTTCCCCCCCGAGCAGGACGTGCACGAGTTCGCGGTGGTGCAGTGCCGGCCGCTGGCGACCACGGGGGAACGGGGAGCGGTCACCCTGGACAGCGTCGAACGGAGCGAGGCCCTGTGCTGGACCGACCAGGCGCTGGGCAACGGGGCGGTCGACGACATCACCGATGTGGTCTACGTCGGCCCCGACCGCTGGGACGCGGCGAAGACCGTGGAGATCGCCCGCGAGGTGGGGGAGGTCAACGCCCAGCTGGAGACCGAGGGCCGGCGCTCGATCCTGGTGGGAATCGGCCGGTGGGGCACCGCCGACCACTGGCTCGGAATCCCGGTGAACTGGAACGAGATCTCCAGCGCCAAGGTGATGGTCGAGTGCGGCACCGCCGAGTTCTCGGTGGAGCCCTCCCAGGGATCCCACTTCTTCCACAACCTGACCTCGTTCCAGATCGGCTACCTGACGGTGCAGCCGGGGCAGGCCGACGCGGTCATGGACTGGTCGCGCCTGGCGGCGGCCCCCCTCGTGCGCGAGCTGAAATACGTACGCCACGTACGCTTCGCCGCGCCCTTGCGGGTGCTGCTGGACGGCCGCAAGGGTCGAGGTGCGATCCTGATGCCGGACGAGGACTGAGAACCCGCGCCCCGGTCTCTAATCATTGGGGTCGTGTATTAATGATTAAGCCTTTTACCAGCATCGCCCTGCTCGCCCTCGCGGTCCTCCTTCCCGCCTGCAAGACGACGCCGTCCGCGGGCTCCGGGACTGGGACTGCGGTCCCTGATCCAGCCCCGGAGGCGGCCTTCGATGCCTACATGGCCACCATGCAGGCCAACGACTGGGACGCCGCCGCGACGCTGATGCACCCCGACGCCCTCGCCGAGCTGCACGAGACCTTCATCGCGCTGGCGCGCAAGGACGGGGCGGGGGAGGTGGCCCGGCTCTTCTTCGACGTGCAGAGCGCGGAGGAGGTCGCGGCGCTGACACCCGCACAGGGGTTCGTCCGGCTGATGGCCGGGTTGATGGCGCTCAAGCCGGGCATGGGTCAGGCGTTCCGCGACTCGACGGCCCAGGTCATCGGCACCGTCCCCGAGGGCGACGTGGTCCACGTGCTCTACCGGCTGGAGATGAACACCTCCGGCCGCCCCATCTCCAAGCTCGCCGTCTCCCCCTTCCGTCTCCACGACGGCGAATGGCGCGCCCTGCTGACCGGCGAACTCGAGGGCCTTATCCAGGCGCTGAAGGGCCAGGACGGCTGACGGCGAACCGGTTCAGGATCGCCCGCGGCGGTTCCTTCCGCCACAAGAAGGCCCCGACGTTCCGGGTGGCCAACCGGGAGACCTTCGACGCGGGGTCGCGGCACGTGGATCTGGGTTTGCGGCTTGCGCGGACGTTGGTCTCCGAGGCCGGGGCCGAGACCGAGTCCGAGACCGAATCCGAGACCGAGACCGAGTCCGAGTCCGAGACCGAGTAGCCTCCGGGATCAGCTCAGGGTTTCATCCCCAGGCCCATTCCCGCCGACCCGGCGAACAGGGCCAGGGAGCGGCCGCCGACCGTGGTCTCGGTCCAGTTGTACTGCTCGACCAGCAGCGTGCCCGTGCCGGTGGGCAGCTGGTCGATCAGGTTGGCCGGGATCGAGAAGCTGCCGTCGTTGGCGACGATGCAGATGACCACCGCGCCGGTCTCGTCCTCGCCGGTCAGCGTGAGGAACAGGGCGGCGTCGGATCCGTCCGCGCCGGACCACTCCACGTCCAGGGCCCCATCCAGGATCGGGAACATGCCGCCCCCCAGGTCGGGGGCACCGAGACCGGGCCCTGCGGCCGTCGACTCAGGGGAAGAACCTCACCAGGTAGATCTCCTCGAGCACCCAGCTGCCGTCGTGCTCGGCGAACAGCAGGGTCGACTCGTTGTCGTTGTCGCCCCACTCCACACCCGGTTTCCAGCTGCCCCGGGAGGCGGCGACCTGGCGGCCGCGCCCCTCGAAGGTGAACGTGCCTGCGCCGGCCCCGGCGCCGGTGTACATCTTTTCACCCAGCACCAGCTGCCAGCCCGGGTGGTGCTCGATGTCGGCCTCGTCCGGGCGCTCGAAGACCTCCGCGTCCATTCCGGGCCAGAACTCGCGGGACGCGAGCAGGTCCTCGCGGGAGTACGTGTTGACCTGGGCCTCGCCCAGGGTCGACGGGCTCGTCATCACCCGCAGCCGCCGGGTGAGGGGGAGCTGGACGTGGGCCAGGACAAATACCTCGGTGCCACCGCCCACGGCTGACTCGAACTCCCGGAAGAAGGCCGGGAAGCCGGCGGGAACGTCCTCCCTGGCCGCCTTCTCCGCGTCCTTGATCAGGGCCACGTTGGCCTTGTCGGTCGCGGTGAGCGACTTTGCGTCGAAGGACGGCTTTCGTTCGTACCAGGGTTGTTTCTCGAAGATCTCCGTCAGGTCCGCGCTCTTGAACGGGTACCCGTGCCGCGCGTAGATGGCGTTGCGCCACACCCGCAGCTCGGCCGGAGACAGCCCGTCGAGATCGGCGAGCTCCAGCTCCCCGTCAGGAGCGTTCAGCACCTTGCGGTCGTAGCGACGGCCGTCGCTGTCGGTGAACCCCTCCTCGGCGGGGGTGACCGTCGCAAGAGTGGCGGCCGGCGTCGCGGATTCGGCCGGCGTCGACGGTTCCCCGCCGGGACAACCCGTCGCCATCGCGAGCAGGGCCAGGGGTAGCCAGCTGAAACCGGGGGCACGGGACATGGGCACCTCGCGGCGGGATCATGCCACGATTCGTCCTAGCCCTCGGGTACTTCCCAGGTGTGACAGTACAGGCAACCGTCCCGCATCACCTGCGCCGACACGTACCCGTTGCACCCGTCCGTGTGGCAGTCCACGCAACCCAGCGGAGCGGTGGGATCCTCGCAGGTCAGGCCGACGCAGCCGCAGGTCTCGGCGTGCTCGGTATCGGTGACCTCTCCGGACGGGCCGTCGTGGCAGAAGTTGCAGACGTAGTGCTGCTTGCTCACCGCCGCTTCGTCGCTGACCGCACACAGGTGGCAGTCGAAGCAGGTCATGTCCCCCGGCATCTCGCTGCCGCACCAGATCTGACCCCCCTCCACGTAGTACGGGGTTAGCAGCGACTCCTCCTCGACACCCTCCTCGGTCGTGTCGTCGTCGTCGGCCGCGGGCTTTCCGTTGCAGCCAGCGCCCAGCAGGAGGGCCGGGAGCAGCAGGGTCAGGCGGAGGTCCATCGATCGCATGGCGACAGTATAGCGGCAGGTCCGGGTAACGCCGACAGGCCAGTGGCCCCCGGATCCGTCCGGGGCTCAACCGGGGTATGCTGGCGTCCCATGACGCCCAGACAAACCATCCCCATCGCGCTGCTGGCAGCGCTCGCGACCGGCCTGGTGGGGTGCCCAGGCCACACGCGCGCCGCCCGCCAGCTCCAGATCGACAGCTTCGACCGCGCGTGGAGCCGCGTGCAGGAGGTCTATCCCGACCCGACGATGAACGGCGTCGACTGGGAGGCCGCCCGGGAGGAGTTCCGGCCCCGGGCCGAGGAGGTCACCACCGCGGGAGCGCTGCGGCCGGTGCTGGAGGAGATGTTCGCCCTGCTGGACACCTCCCACCTGGAGATCATCGCGGGTGATCTACAAGCGACCCTGGCGGAGGCAGCCGAGGCCGCACGCAAGACCGTACACGACACCTCGGCCTCGGACTCGGACTCGGACTCGGACTCGGACTCGGCCTCGGCCTCGGACTCGGCCTCGGACTCGGACTCGGACTCGGACTCGGACTCGGATCCGGACCCGGACGACGACCACGGATTCGGCTATGGCGACGTGGGTCTTCAGCTGCGGCTGGTGGGCGACCAGGTGCTGGTCACCGACCTGGATCCGGACGGCCCCGCAGCCGCAACCGGGGTCGAGCTGGGCTGGCTGGTCACCGACATCGGCGGGCTCGACCTGACCACCTTCGTGCCCAGCGTCGCGGAACACATGCCCGACCCACGGGACCGCGAATTGCGGATATCGATGCTGGTCAACGGCGCCCTGATGGGCAAGGCAGGCCGCTCGCAGGCCCTCGCGCTGCTCGACGGTGACGACCAGCCGGTCGAGCTGTCCATCGAGCGGCGCCCGCCCCCCCGGGAGCCGGTGGGGTTCGGGCATCTGCCCCCATCGGTGGTCCACAGCCGCGATGCGCTGCTGGACGAGGGCCGGGTCGGGTACCTGTGGTTCGACACATTCCTGATGCCCGCTCCCCAGCTCTACACCGACGCCATGGTGGGTTTCATCGAGGCCAACGTGGACGGCGTGGTCATCGACGTGCGCGGCAACCCCGGCGGCCTGGTGGGCATGGTCCGCGGGATGGCTGGCCACCTGGTCGGCGACAAGACCAGCCTGGGCACGATGGTCTATCGAGATCCGACCATGGGCCCGGTGCGGCTCGAGCTTCGCATCGCACCCCGCCCCGC
>NYXZ01000129.1 GCA_002686595.1 Planctomycetota bacterium
ACGGCAGCTCTGCGCCGCATGGCTAGACAACGCCGCCTAGGGGCCGTCATGGAACGCTTGAGGGAGCACGAAGCGCGTCTCTCGGCTGTGGAAACTGAGCGCAATCAGGAAGAAACAAACAATGAGTAGAAGCCAGTTCACCTTGCGCACGGCGGTGGAGTTCTCTGGTGCCGGGCTGCATTCCGGCGAGGTCGTGCAGGCCCGCATCCTGCCCGCCCCGGTGGGCACGGGCATCGAGTTCGTGCGCACGGACCTGCCCGACGCCCCGCCCATTCCGGCCACCGTCGCCTACCAGGCACCCTTGGATAGGCGCACCTGTTTGACCCGCGGTGGTGCCAGCGTTGAGACCGTGGAGCACCTCCTGGCCGTGTGCGCCGGACTGAAGGTAGACAACCTCACGGTCGAGGTCTCCGGCGCCGAGTTCCCGGCCCTGGACGGCAGTGGCCAGAAGTATGTGGAGATGTTCGAGCAGGCCGGCATCGTCGAGCAACGCGCCGCAGCCCGTTCGTTCCGATTGGAAGAGCCGGTCTATGTGCGCGACGGCAATGCGACCCTGGTAGCCCTGCCCACGGACAGTCCCGGCCTGACTCTGCAGTATGTGGCTTCCTTCGAGGAGCCCGGCGTGGAGAGCGGTTCATATCAGTTAGATGTGACCGCCGAGGCATTTAAGGAACACATCGCCCCGGCCCGCACTTTCTGCTTGGCCTCGGAGGTCGAAGCCCTCCAGGCAGCGGGGCTCGGGAAAGGCGCCACGCGCGAGAACACCTTGGTCTTGGGCGACGAGGAAACGCGCATGCGCTTTGAAGGTGAGCCAGTGCGCCACAAGTTGTTGGACCTGATGGGGGATCTGCACCTCTTGGGAGCCGATCTGGCAGCCCATGTGATCGCCACGCGTACTGGGCACAAGACCAATGCGGACCTGGTGCGGCGGCTGATGGACCTGATGCAGGAGGCGGAAACCGGGGGCATTATTCAGCGCGAGTCCGGCCTCGACATCCGGGAGATCCTCAAGATGCTCCCGCATCGCTATCCATTCTTGCTGATCGACCGGGTGATTGAGATCGAGGGTTTTCAACGAGCCACCGCCATCAAGAACGTCACCATCAACGAGCCCTACTTTCAGGGTCACTTCCCCGCCGCGCCCCTGATGCCAGGTGTGCTACAGCTCGAAGCCATGGCCCAACTGGCCGGGGTCTTGTTGCTGCGCAAGCTGGAGCACACGGGTAAGTTGGCGGTTTTGTGGTCCATCGACAAGGTCAAGCTACGGCGCCAGGTGACCCCGGGCGACCAGCTGCGCATTGAAGTTGAGACTACCCGTCTCAAGGGACAAATCGCCCAGGTGCGCGGTACCGGATATGTGTCCGGCCATGTGGTTTGCGAAGCAGTCTTGATGTTCAACATGATCGACGCCTGACAATGAAGACAAACATCCACTCCACGGCAGTCGTCGATCCCCGAGCTGAGATCGGGGACGAGGTCAGTGTCGGCCCCTACACGGTGATCGGCGCCGGTGTGCGCATCGGTGACCGCACCCAAATCGGGCCCCAGGTCGTGATCGACGGTGTGACCACAATCGGTGCGGACAATGTGATTGTGGGCCAGGCAAACCTGGGCGGCCCGCCCCAGGACCTCTCCTACCGTGGCGAGGCTACCCAGTTGGTCTTGGGGGACCGCAACACGATCCGCGAGTTCGTGACTATCAACCGTGGCACGATCAAGGGTGGCGGCGTCACCAAGATCGGCGACGACTGTCTCTTCATGGCCTGTTCCCATGTGGCCCATGACTGCGAACTGCGCGACCGCATCATCCTCGGCAACAATGTGATGTTGGCGGGCCATGTACTCGTGGAGGAAAACGCGAACATCGCCGGTGCCGCCGGGGCCATGCAGTTTGTGACCATCGGCGCCTTCGCCTATGTGGGCGGCATGTCGCGCCTGGCCCAGGATGCTCCCCCCTATATGATTGTCGCCGGGGATCCCGGGCGCGTGCGCGGTGTGAACCACATCGGCTTGGCGCGCGGTGGGTGCGAGGAACCTGTGATTGACGAGTTGCGTGCAGCCTTCCGCAAGATCTACCGCTCGGGGATGCCGCGCAGCCGCGTGCTGGAGGAGATGCGCACTGACATCCAAGGCAGCGATAAATTGAAGCACCTGCTACGAACCCTGGAACGCATCGAACTGGGCCAGAAGGGGCGCTACCGGGAGAGTCTACGGGAGGACTTCGCCCGTCTGGGAGCCGAGGCCATCCTGAACGGAGGTGCGGCGCGATGAGCGCTTCGGAGGGATTGGCAAGGCAGACGACGGGCCAACTAAATGTGGCCGTCATTGGCACGGGGCATCTGGGCTCGATTCACGCCCGCATCCTCGCTGAGCACACCGGAGCGCACCTGTGCGCACTGGTGGATCGGGATCTGCAACGGGCCGGTGCTCTGGCCGAGGAACTGGCGGGAGCGGATCAAATCCCGCGCGCCTTCCCTGACACGGGCTCCCTGCTGGATGCATTGGGCAGCGAGCTCCACGGAGCGGTGGTGGCGGTGCCCACGGAATTCCACGCGGAGGTGGCGGTGCCCCTTTTGCGCGCCGGCGTGTCCGTTCTGGTGGAGAAACCCCTGGCCAGTTGCCTGGAACAGGCGGATCAAATCATGGCCGCGGCGCAGGCCTCCAGCGCGACACTCACGGTGGGCCATGTGGAACGCTTCCAGCCCGGTCTGCGGCGCGTACTGAAGCAGGGTTGGCAGCCGCGCTTCATCGAATGCCACCGACTGGCACCTCCCAGCTTTCGCTCCATGGATGTGGGCGTGGTCCACGACCTCATGATCCACGACCTGGACCTGATCCTGAGCCTGGTGAAATCACCGGTGGCGGAGCTGGACGCCTGTGGCGGCGCCATTCTCGGGGAGCGTGAAGACCTGGCCTCCGTGCGCCTCATCTTCGAGAACGGAGCCCGGGCCAGTGTCACCGCCAGCCGCGCTTCGCTCCAGCCCATGCGCCGCTTCCGCATGTTTTCCGGGCGAGGCTATGTGTCCTTGGATTTCAACCGCAACTACGGCATCTCCGTGGCCAAGGGGCCGGAATGGGATGCCCGTCGGGCGGAACTGGCGGACCTGGCGCCAGAGGAGTTATTGGCGCGCAAGGATGAGTTTGCCGGGGCCGTCCTGGCCGTGGAGGAAATGTCTCTGGAAGGAGAGCAGCGTCCCCTGCAGGCCGAACTGGACGCTTTCCTGAAGGTGATGCGCGAGGGCGGCGCGCCGGAGGTGACCGGTGCCGACGGGCGAGCAGCCCTGGAGTTGGCCGAGCGTATCGTGGGCGCAATTCGAGAGGTGGCGTGGTAAAACCTGCGCCGTGAACTCCTCCCAAGAGAACCTCTTTTCCCCACTGCCCACGGATCTGACGGCGGCACCGGATGCCTCCGAGCTAGAGGTGCTGGAGCGCTGGCGCCGGGAGCAGACATTTAGCGTTGTCCAGCATGCACGCGCCGCCGGTGAGCCGTTTGTGTTCTGGGAAGGGCCGCCCACGGCCAATGGTCGGCCCGGCATCCACCATGTGATCGCGCGCACCATCAAGGACACGGTCTGTCGTTTCCAGACCATGTTGGGCAAGAAGGTGCTGCGCAAGGCGGGCTGGGATACCCAGGGATTGCCCGTGGAGCTCGAGGTGGAAAAACGCCTGGGGATCAGCGGCAAGCCGGAAATCGAGGCCTTTGGCGTGGGGGAGTTCAATGCCCAGTGCCGCGAGTCAGTCTGGACCTATCGCCAGGAGTGGGAGGAACTCAGCGAACGCATGGGGTACTGGCTCAACTACCAGGATCCCTACATCACCTATGACGATTCCTATGTGGAGTCGGTCTGGTATGTCCTGTCGCTCTTTCACCGCGAGGGATTGGTCTACCGCGGTAAACGGGTGCTGCCCTTCTGCGGGCGGTGTGGCACCGGGCTGTCCGCCCACGAACTGGGGCAGCCGGGGGTCTACCAGGATCTGATGGATCCGAGTGTGACCGTGCGCCTTGTGGCGGTGGCCCGTGAGGGTGGCGAGGAGGTCGCCGCTGACGGGTCTGGTGAGCAGGAGAGTTTCCTGGCCTGGACCACCACGCCCTGGACTTTGCCCTCGAATGTGGCCTTGGCCGTGCATCCTGACTTGGAGTACATCTTGGCGCGTGTGCCCCTGCCCGTGGCCAAGGGCGCCGAGCCCGGTTCCGGAGGCTTTGAGCGCCTGTGGGTGGCCGCGGCTCGCGCCGCCGCCGTGCTGCCGGAGGGGATGGAGGAGTTGCGGCGAGTAGTTGGAAGTGAACTCGCTGGGCGCTCCTATCGTGGGCTATTCGACGCTTCCGTTCCCTCCATAGACCCTGGCGCCTGGCAGGTCGATGAGAGCGCGTTGCACCGAGTTGTCTTGGCGGATTATGTCTCCGCTGACGATGGAACAGGCCTCGTACACCAGGCGCCCGCCTACGGCGAGGAGGACTGGATTGCTGCCAAGGAGAACCGCTTGCCTGTCTTGCAGGCCGTGGGCGAGGAGGGGCGCTTTGTCTGCCCGGTGGGCCCGGTAGCCGCGGGCACCTTTTTCAAGGAGGCGGACGAAGCCTTGATGGCGGACCTCAAGAAACGGGGCCTGATGTTCAAGAAGGCCCGCGAGAGCCACAGTTATCCCCACTGCTGGCGCTGCGACACGCCGCTTTTCTACTTCGGAGTTCCGGCCTGGTACATCCGCACGAGTTCCTACCGGGATCAGATGGTCGAGTTCAATCGCCAGATCAACTGGGTGCCGCCGGAAATCGGCGAGAAGCGCTTTGGCCATTGGCTCGAGAACAATATCGATTGGAACATCTCCCGAGATCGCTATTGGGGCACACCGCTACCGTTCTGGATATGTGACGGTTGCGACCGCGAAGAGGCGATTGGAAGCCGGAGCAGCCTGGCGGAGAAGGTGGGTGGTTTGCCCGAGGGCTTCGACAATCACAAGCCCCTCATCGACGGGTTGACCTATGCCTGTGGTGAATGCGATGGGACCATGCGGCGCACTTCATCCGTGGTGGATTGCTGGTTCGATTCAGGTGCCATGCCCTACGCCCAGTATCACTGGCCCCAGGCCCCCGGTAGTCGCGAGCAGTTGGCGGAGCAGTACCCGGCGGACTTCATCGCCGAGGGTCTGGACCAAACCCGGGGTTGGTTCTACACCTTGCACGCCATCGGTGCCTTCATGGGATCCCTGGAGGATACGGGGTTACCCGCTGGGCCCGCCTATCGCACCTGTCTGGTGAACGGCCTGGTGCTCGACAAGGATGGTGTCAAGATGTCCAAACGCCTGGGCAATGTGGTGCGACCGGCGGAGGCCATCGCCACCCATGGCATCGACGCCGTGCGTTGGTACATGCTCGCCAGCGGTGCCCCCTGGCTCAACAAGCGCTTCGACGATGCCGGAGTCTTGGAGGTGCGCCGCAAGTTCATCGGCACCCTGCTCAACAGTTATCGTTTCTTTGCGGAGTACGCTCGCATCGACGGCTTCGATCCAGGCGATCCTTCCATCCTGCCGGTTGCACAGCGGGGAGAAATCGACCGTTGGCTGATGAGTCGTGTGCAATCGGTGGCGGCCGATGTACGCGGGCGTTTTGAGGCCTATGACTTGTCCGGGGCCTGTCGGGCCCTGGAGTCCTTCGTGATGGCCGAGCTCTCCAATTGGTACATCCGGCGCAATCGGCGCCGCTTTTGGAAGGGAGAGGCGGGGCCTGACAAACTGGCCGCCCACGCCACGCTCCATTCGGCGCTGCACACGACCACCCTCTTGGTGGCGCCGGTGGCTCCCTTCA
This sequence comes from Planctomycetota bacterium, assembly GCA_002686595.1. GTDB lineage: Bacteria > Planctomycetota > UBA1135 > UBA1135. The sequence goes on from NYXZ01000129.1 coordinate 5,801, forward strand.
TGGCGGAGATGCTCTGGGAGCGTCTGACCAGCGATGGAACTTCGGTCCACGGGCAGCTCTTTCCAGAGGCCCAACCGGCCTGGGCCGCTCCGGATCTCGAACGGGCCGTGCGCCTGGTGGAAGATGTGGTCGTCATGGGCCGAGCCCTGCGCGAACGCGCTGGCCTGCGCGTGCGCCAGCCCCTGCGGGCCATCCATGTGCGCGGCTCGGATCTAGCGGCCCTCGAACTCTTGCGGGGAGCTTTCGCCACGGAGCAGGTGCTCGACGAACTGAACATCAAGGGTTGGGGCAGCTTGGAGGCCGATGATGGCCAACTCTGTCGCCTGCGGGCCAAGGCTGCCTTCCGTGTTCTGGGCAAGAAGCTGGGCGGGCGCATGAAGGCGGCGGCCCAGCTGATCGCCGAGCTGGACCCGGAGGTCGTGGCGCGGTTGCGCGCCGGTGGTACAGCTGAGTTGGCGTTAGATGGTGGCGCGGTGCAGCTCAGCGCCGAGGATGTGGAAATCAGCGTGGAGGTCATGGCAGATTTCCCGGTGGAGACGGACGGGCGCCTGGTGGTCTACCTGGACACGGAACTGGATGATGGGCTGCGGGCCGAGGGATTGGCTCGGGAGGTGGTCAATCGGGTCAACGGCCTGCGCAAGGACCTTGGCCTGGCCGTGGAACAGCGCATCGAACTCCACCTTTGTGGCCAAGGCTGCCTGCTGGAGCGGGCCCTGCTCGAACACGGGGAGCTGATCGCGGCTGAAACCCTGGCCGTTGACCTCCATCTGGGCAAGGAGCCCGCGGGAGCTGCTCCGGCAGCGGCCACTTGGGTCAGCTTCGAACTGGGGGACGCCCCCGGCGAGCAACTCCTCGAAGCCAGTTTGAACGCTGTCTGATCCACCGGTGGACCGAGGGCTGAACCCCTCCACCTAGGAGCCCGTTGAAATCTCCCTACTAGGGATTCGCCATCGATGCCGGC
>NYXZ01000074.1 GCA_002686595.1 Planctomycetota bacterium
ACCACGGCCACGCCCGCTTCCACGCGCCGCGACTTCTTGGCCAAGGCTGCCGCAGTAGCGGGCACGACGGCCCTGGGCGCCTACGCCTCCGCCGCCAAGCGCACCGCCGACTTGCCCCAGGATCGCGCCCGCGGCTCAATCCCCACCGACCGCCCGATCCGCATGGGCATCATCGGCACCGGTGGCATGGGCGGCGGCCACATCAACGCGGTTATTTCTCTGACGGAGAAGGGGCGCACAGATGCGCGCATCGTCGCCGTCTCGGATGTTTGCAAGCCGCGCCTGGACAATGCCCGCAAGGTGGCGGCCGATCGCCAGGGAATCGATGTAGCCAGCTACCGCGACTACACAGACTTGCTGGCCCGCGGTGACATCGATGCGGTCTTGATCGCCTCTCCTGAACACTGGCACGCCCAGATGGCCGAGGATGCCATCGCCAGTGGCAAGGATGTCTACCTTGAGAAGCCCATGACCCTGCGCCTGGACGATGCCCTGCGCCTGCGCGCACTGATGGATGCCAACCCCCACATGCGCCTGCAGGTCGGCACCCAATACATGATGGATGGTAAATACCGCTCCGCCAAAAAACTGATCGCCGAGGGCGCCATCGGTCATGCGACCTTCAGCCAAACCAGCTATTGCCGCAACTCAATCGGAGGCGAGTGGCTCTACGGCATCGACGAAAACGTGGCGCCCGGCGAGATGCTCGACTGGGAAGCCTGGTGCGGCCCCTTGGGGCTCCAGCCCTGGGACACGGAGGTCTACCACCGCTGGCGGCGCTACAGCAAGTTCTCAACGGGCATCATCGGCGACCTGCTCGTACACCAGATGACGCCCCTGCTCTACGCCTTGGATGTGGGCTGGCCCGTGCGCGTGACCGCCTCGGGTGGTCACTACATCGACAAGGCCATGGACAACCACGACCAGGTCAACCTGACCGTGGAGTTTGAGAAGGAACACACCATGATCGTCGCCGGCTCAACTTGTAATGAGCAGGGCCTGGAGGTCATGGTGCGCGGCCACGAAGCCAACCTTTACCTCGGAGGCAACGACTGCGTGCTGCGCCCGGAACGCATCTTCGTCGACGACATCGACGCCAAGACCTACAACTCGCCGGGCGTCAACTCCCAGGACGAGTTGCGCCTCGACTGGCTGAATGCGGTGCGAACACGGCAGATGAACATCAGCACCGTGGAGCTAGCCTCACGCATCATGGTGATCGTAGACCTGGCCACGCGTTCAATCTGGGAGGGCAGCGCCTTCACCTTTGACCCGGCGACCCTCAAGGTCAGCCGCGCCTGACATACGAGCTTGATCACCGCGCACCCGACCGCGCTGCGCCTGGCCGTCATGGCCATGGGAACGCGCTTCGAACTGGTCCTGCCCAGCGAGGGGGACCGCTCCACAGCTGATCTGCGGGCAGCCGGCGAGGCGGCTCTGTTAGAGATCGAGGAGGCCGACAAACGCCTCTCCCTGTTCCGGGCAGACAGCCTGCTGTCCCTGGTCAACCGCAGGGCCTTCGCGCGCCCGGTGGGCCTGGACGGTGAGACGCTCGAGCTGCTCACCCTGGCCCTAGGCGTCTATTCAAAAAGCCGCGGCGTCTTCGACATCACCGTCGCCCCCCTGATGGGGGCGCGCGGCCTCCACGGGGCTGGCAGCAGTGCCGCCCCGGGCAGACGAGTAGCGGGGTCCGGCGCAATCATCCTGGATCAACGGGCGGGCAGCGTGCGCTTCACGGACCCGGCCTGTGCCCTGGACCTGGGCGCCATCGCCAAGGGGCATGCCCTTGATCTAGCGGCGCGCTCCCTGGGCGAGGAAGGTGTGCAGAGGGCTCTGCTCCACGGCGGCACCAGCACGGTCCTGGCCCTGGCACCGCCGGAAGGTCAGGACGCCTGGCGCATCAGCCTGGCCCAGGCCCCAGATGCCGCGCCCGTCGAGCTTTGCCAGGGCGCCCTCTCCGTCTCCAGCGGCGCGGGCCGCCTGGCGCCGGACGGCTCGGGCCATGTCCTCGATCCGCGCACGGGCCAGGCCGTGGCCACCGATGCTTTCAGCGCCGTACTAGCCCCCTCTGCAACTCTGGCCGACGCCTGGTCGACGGCCCTGTTGGTCGAACCGGATCTGGACCTGGGATCCAGCCCGATCTCCCCCATTCAAACCACGGCGCTTACCACGACCACCTGATATTGTCACCCACCTGACACTGTCCACCACCTCACCATGTCCCACACTTCTCGGCGCGCCTTCCTACGCACCCTAGCCGGTGGAGCAGCCGCCTCCGCCATCACACCACGCTTCCTGTGGGCCGCCCCGCCCCTGCGCCTGGAGGAGCCCCTGACCGCCGCCGTCCTCGGCGCCGGTCGCCAGGGACGAGCCATCTTGAGCGAGCTGTCCAAGATCGACGGCCTCCAGATTGTGGCGGTCTGCGACCCCAAGGAATCGCGGCGCCGTTCCGGATTGCGCCGCGCCCGGGGGGCAGAGGGTTTTTCCGATCACCGGGCAGCCCTCGACAAGAAACCCGACTTGGCATTCGTCGCCACGCCCAGCCATCTCCACAAAGCCGTGGCCGGGGATGCCCTGGCGGCGGACTGCCATGTGTACTGCGAGGCGCCATTGGCCACCACCGTCGCCGACTGCCAGGCCCTGGCCAGCGCCGCCCGCGAAAGCACTCGTGTCTTCCACACGGGCATGTTGGGGCGCACCAATCCCATCTACAAACTGGCCCGTTCATTCGTACGCGGCGGCGCCATCCGGGACATCACCGGCCTGCGCGCCCAGCACAACAGGAAAACCAGTTGGCGTGCCCCGGCCAACACTCCCGCGGAAGAGGCCGCCCTCAACTGGCGTCTCGACCCGACCGTGTCCATTGGCTTGGAAGGCGAATGGGGTACACATCAGTTCGATGTGGCCCACTGGTTCCTGGGCGCCTATCCCACCGCGGTCAGCGGCAACGGCTCCATCCAGATGCACCGAGACGGGCGCGAGGTTTTCGATACGGTCACGCTTGAGCTGGCCTTTCCCGGCGAACGCCGCCTGACCTACGGAGCGACACTGGCCAACTCATTCGAAGACACTTATGAACTCTTCCAGGGCACCATGGGAACGGTCAAGTTGGCCCATACTGCTGGCTGGCTGTTCAAGGAGGCCGACGCCGCCACCCAGGGCTGGGAGGTCTACGCCAACCGCCAGCACTTCCACAACGAGGCGGGCATCACGCTCATCGCCGACGCCACCAAACTGGCGGCCCAGGACAAACTGAAGGACGGCGTGGGGCTGCCGTCGCCGCCGCTCTTTTACGGCCTCGAGAGTTTCCTGAAGAGTGTCAGCGAGGATGCCCCGGTGACCTGTAGCGCTGACGAGGGACTGCGCGCCGCCGTGGTGGGCATCAAAGCCCACGAGGCCGTCACCAGCGGTACGACCGTCGCCATTGACCCCGACCTGCTGAAAAGCCGTGGCTAGCTCCCCCCTGCGTCGCCTGCCCCTGGGTACGCGCCTGGGGCTGAGTGCCTTGGCCCTTGTCACCCTGGCGGGCCTGTGGGCATCCGCCACGCACCTGCGTCACCACCACTCCGCCAAGGACGGCCGCGCAGGAATGTCGCTGGAGGATTTGACCGCCTCCTACCACGGCATCGACAGCCCCGCGCCCCTGGTCGACTCCTTGGCTGGCGGACATCCCACGGACTTGCTGCCGGAGGAGCGCGCCTTGCTCCTGGATTGGCTGAACGGCGACCAACTCAGCGCGGGCTACGACAATCCCGATCTAGGAGACATGACACCAGCGGAGCTCATTGACGCCGCCTGCCTGCCCTGCCACGCCCGGGGCGCGCCGGCTACCCTGGCCGACAACATCGGCGATCGAGTCCCCCTCGAATACTGGGACGACATCGAGCGCATCGCCTTCTCCCGCGTCGTGGCTCCGGTGCCCGCGGAGATCATGATCACCTCCGCTCACACCCACGCCCTTTCCATGTCCATGCTGGCCCTCGTAATCGGAGCCATCTTCCACTTCACCCGCTGGTCACGCCCCCTGCGCGGCTTTCTCTCGGGACTCTGTGGCCTGGCCCTGCTCGTAGATTTCGCCTGCTGGGTGCTATCCCGGGAAACAGCGGAACTCGTAATCGTGCTAGCGGCTTCCGGCGCGGCCTATGGCCTTTCCCTGGCAGCCATGTTGATCTTGATCATGGCCGACCTGTGGCTGGCGCAAGCCGACCAACCCTGAGCTGAAGCGGCTCACCGTCAGCGACATCCTCAAGGGTCACGGGCAGAAGTGCAGCCGCAGACCATCGGTCAAGTTGTAACCAACACCCGCCGCCACTGGATCGCGATACCAGAACTGGAAGAACCAGGTGCTGCCCGGAGTGATTTGCGCGCTGGCCTGGGGCGGACTGGCGTAGTCAACCAGGTGGGAAGCCGCGCCGCTGCCGGTGGACACGACCTGTAGGCGGTAAACGCCGCCCGCCACACAGCGGTTGCCCTCACCAAAGGGGATCTGACTGGCAAGTGGACCGTAGTAGAAGAGGCCGAACTGCGTCGGGGGCAGGTCGACGGCTACCAGGCGCAAATTGTTGGCGGCGATGCTGAGGCTGTTCTGGTGATAGAGACTGGCACCGGGCCCAACTGAGTTTGGAGTCAGGGGACAGTAGGAAGTTGCCGCATCCGCCGGACAGCCCACGGTCATGATCTGCACCTTGCCCGTGCCGCTCCAGTAAGGGGGCCAGACTGATCCACCGGGAGAGGAACCGATGAAATCAGGATAACCGTCACCGTTGACATCTCCGCCGCCGGCCACCGCCCAGCCAAAGTTCTGCGAGCCATCCTGTGTCACCAGGGTTGAGCCCGCGGCACCGGAGTAGAGCATGTAGCGATAGCGATAGGCCTCCCCGGCAAGCACATCCATCACTCCATCCTGATCCACATCCCCGGCCGCGGCGACAGAGCATCCCAGCATGGAGTCGCAACTCCCATCCCAGCGTTGAAGATTACTGCCGCTGGCACCGGAGAGCAGATCAACTCGCCCGGGCTCCCAACAGTGCAAAGAGCCGTGGCCACGGGAGCCCACGAGGAAGTCGCCGGCCCCATCCCCGTCCATGTCACCCACGCCCGCCAGAGACCACCCGAGTTCGCTGGCTTCGTTGCTTCCATCGACCGTGTACAACAGGGCCCCGCCGGCGCCGGAATAAACAAATAGCTTGCCCTGATCCGGCAGCCAACCGCCCCCGTCCCAACTCGGCGCGCCCGTGGCCAAGTCCGCCACCCCATCGAAATCCACATCCCCGATGTCGGCCACGCTGTGCCCCATGTTGTAGGCACCGCTGGTCAGCGAACGGACCAAGGCTCCCGACGCACCGTCGTAAACATAGACCGTCTTGGCATCCGGCGCGCCGCCGGCTATGTCAGCCACGCCATCTCCCGACCAGTCACCCATGGCACACACGGATGCTCCAAACCGACCGGGGTGCTGGGCCTCAAAGAGCAACGCGCCACTCACGCCGGAGAAGACCTTCACCCGCCCGCCGCCGGGAGCGCCAACGAGGATCTCCCCCACTCCGTCGAGGTCGAGATCCGGAGCACCAGCAACGGCATAGCCCAACTCGCGTCCCGGCGCCGCACCCTGAAAGGTGTGCAACAGAACACCGCTCGTGCCGCTGTAGACCAACGCCCGCCCGGCGTCCGCGCCTCCATTGTCATCTCCCGGGCAACCCACAATCCAATCTTGATTCCCATCGCCATCGAGGTCATCCAGAAAAGCCACGGCCCAACCAAAGGCGTCGTCCAGCGTCGGACTGGTGGCCTCGAAGAGCACGGTCTGGGAACTGGCGGAATGGGACAGGGCGAGCAGCGCGCAAGCCGACAGGGCGTATCTCAGAGAGGAGGCCATGGCATTGTTCTTCATTTCGGCACCAGGAGAAAGACGTGCCCCCAGCCTAGCACATCGTCTGAAATCGCCGGGTCATTGCCGCCGGGGCGCCACTGGAAGGCCCCTGATAGCGCCAGGGCCGCTCCCCGGCAAAAGCGGGGGGCGGCCCTGGCAGCAAGAACAGGGGGAAGGCGTTAGGGGCAGAAGGTAATGCTCAGCGCCTGGGTGAAGTTTTGCGCGCCAGCTCCGGCGGCCGAATCCTGGTACATAAACTGGAAGTGGATCGTAGCTCCGGGGAGATAGAGGCCGGATGGGGTTTGGGGTAGCGAGGCATCCAGGTCGAGAGCCAGGCTGGCATAACCACCTTGGCTGATTGCCTGGGGCGCGGCCAAGCGTGCCATGCGCCCGCCGATGCACAGATAGCCTGCACTGTAGGGAAGCATGACGCGATCAGTGCCTGCAAAGAAAACACCCGACTGCCCCGGGGGACAATCAGCGGCGTACAGGGCGAGATCATCAGCGGCGATGCTCGTCGCTCCCACGCTGGTCAAGACAGCCGCCTGGCCAGTGGAGTTGGGCGTTGCCTGGCAATAGGACTCGGTGACGCGCCCGAAGAAACTGACGAAGCCGGCGGCGTGGCTGGAGCTATCGCCCGAGAGTTCGGGCCCGCCGATCAGCGCTCGACCATCACAGGCCGCCAGGGCCTTGCCGAACTTGCCCTCGGGGGCACTGGCCTGCAGCATGTCCGTGTATTCCCAACCGCGGACGGTGCGCTGGTAGCGATAGACCGCCCCGCCCCCACTGGAAAGGGGAGCGCCCACCAGCAACCGATCACCGTCCAGGGCAACCGAGGCACCAAATCCGTCATCATGGACGCCCGCCGGTGAGAAGAGAGTGGCCTGTTTCGGGATGCCCACATCGTTGACCGAGTAGATGTGCACTGATCCGCCCAAGGCCACGGGCGAGGTGACGCCCCGTGAACCAATCACCAAGACTTCCTCGTCCATGTCCACGGCTTGCCCGAACTTGCGATAGTCCGCGTTGTCACCCGGGCCCTCGGGCGTGATCACCTGCAGCTGGCCATAGGATGAACCAAACAGGCCAAAGACATAGACCGCCCCCGAGGTGGACGAAATCCAGTTTTCATGAGGGGCTCCCACGGCCAGGCGTACACCGTCAGGGGCAATGGCCACCGCCGATCCAAAGCGCCCGAGAGTTTGCTCATCCCAGGGGGTGAGCACTTCGCCAGCCTGCCAGCCCGCGGAGTTCCGGCGCATGATCACCGCGCTCCCGTTGCGTGTATCCGACATGGGCGCACCCACAACGGCAACCGTCTCTGACTGGGTGGCGGCCATGGCCAGGGAATCACCGATCAACTGCTGGCCAGGAAACTGATCCCGGTCGATGGTCGCCGTGTGTAGCCAGGCTCCAGCTTGCTGTTCGAATACCGCCACCTGGCGGCCATGACTACCCCCGACGAGCAGCGTCTCCCCGAGCAGGTCAACACTGGCTCCGAAAGTTCCCCCGGCGAAAGACTGCGGACATTGAATGGTGGCTTCGTGTTGCCACAGTCCCGCCACATCGCGGTACAGGGACACCTCTCCATCCCCACCGTCTTCATACCATTCCTCCGGGCTACCGATGGCCGCCAGCTCGCCGTCCATGCTGACGGCGCGGCCAAACCCCCATTGCCCGCCATTGCCAGGGTCGAGCACCTCTTGCGGGTCACACTGGCCATGCACGAATGGCGCCATGCAGGAAAGGGTCAAGACGATCGTAGTTATTCTTCGCATATCTATGTCTCCAGGGTACTTGGCTTTGTGAAACGCCATAAGAGGCGCCCTCTGAATTGAGGTTCCTGAGCTAGGCACCCCCCGTTGACGGCGTTACAGGCGGTCTCCAACGGGCCCGGGAAGCTGGCGTCGTTCTGCCTCGCAAGCGCACAACCACTTGTGCGCTTTCACACCGACAGAGGGGGCGCACCACCCTTGGCGCGGCTCAGCAGGCGGGTGCGCCCAAAATGCGCGGTTCCTCGGATGCCGAGGGGATAACTCGTTTTTTCACGAGCTGGGCTGGCAACATCCCCTCGACCAACTCACCGCAGACCGGGTCCGGGCGCATCTTCTGTTTCCCCATGGCCTGCGCCCATGGGGAGCTTGAGTATGCCCGCAACGATTACCATTCCCCCGAGGAGCGCGGCGGGTGGCGGGGTTTCTGCTAGGAACATCCAGGCCAGGAGAATGCCAAGGGCCGATTCGCCCAGCAGCGTGACCGACACCGTGGTGGCGCGCAGGTAACGCAAAGACCAGTTGTAGGCGGAGTGGCCTAGTAGTTGGGGGACGAGGGCCAAGGCGATCAACCAGCCGTAGGTGGCGGGGCTCCAGCCCAGTAGTTGTTGACCGGTGAGGGCGCAGGCCAAAAGCAGGAAGATGCTCGCTGATCCGTAACAGGCGGCCAGGTAGGCGGCGATGGGCAGTTGGGGGCGCAGGCGCCGCCCCAACAAGATGTAGACGGCGGCCAGCACCGCCCCACCCAGGGCCAGGCCATCGCCGAACAGGGCATCGCTCGAGATGTCCAAATCGCCGGCGCCGATTAGGACCGCGCCGAAGAAGGCCAGACCGATGCCACGCCATGTGCGGCGGTCGACACGGTCATGGGTGATGAGCGGCGTCAGCAGGGCAGCCCAAAGGGGAACCGTGTTCACCAGCAGCAAGCTCGAGGCGATGTTCGTGTGGGAGAGGGAGCTGATCCAGGTCAGGAAGTGCAGGGCCAGGGCGAGGCCGGAGGCGAGCAGGCAGAGGACCGCGGGACGGGACAGGGCTGCCATGGCTCGTAGTCCTGCGCGTCCCACCCAAGGCAGGACTACTAGCGTGGCCAGGGCCAAACGCCAGGCGGCCTGGACCAGGGCCGGCGCCTCATCCGAGAGACGCACGAAGAGGGAGCCCGTGGCCACGGCGCACACGCCAATAAAGAGGACCAAAGCCGGCGGCACCCGGGGGCGTTCCGCCGGCGCCACCATCAGGCCAACAGGCGCAAGGCTCCGGGCAGGACCCGCGCCTCCACGCTCCGGGCCGGGAGAATCTCGCCGTCCAGGACCAGATAGGAGCCGGCATCCAGCTCCAACGAGAAACCAGCCACCTGCCTGTAGTCCACCAGAGGTGAGTTCACATGTTTGCCCTTGAAGACCGCCAGCAACATGCCGAGCAGTTTGAAACGCCCCGCTGCTCGCACCAGCACCAAGTCAACCAGACCGTCATCCAGCTTGGCGCTGGGAGCCATCATCATGCCCGACCCCACGAAGCGCGTGATACAAGCCGTCCCCATCAACCACTCGCCTGCCACGCCATCGATGGCCACGGCCGGGTAGCTCAGGCGCCAGCGACATATCTCCCGCAGGGCGGCCAAGGTATAGCGCGTGCCGCCCAGGAAACGCATGGGTTCCGAGCGCCGGTTGATCTCCGCCACGGCGCCCCAACCGAGCACATTCATGGAGTGCATGGCTTGGCCGTCAACGGTCAGGTGCAAGAGGTCAAGCGAGCGCGTCTCCCCGGCCAGGAGCCGCGCCGTGGCCCGGGCCTCATCCGCCATGTCGAGCTCGACGGCCAACGAGTTGCCGGAACCTGCCGGCAGCAGGCCCAGGGCCGGCCGCTCTTCCGGGGCCCGTTCCATCAAGCCCTCCACCACCTCCAAAACGGTCCCATCGCCGCCCACGGCCACGACGCTGGTCACCCCCGCCAGGTCGGCCGTCGCCACATGCTCGCGCCCGTGTCCCGCCCGTTCTGTCAGGAGCTCCCGCACCGTGCCGCCGGCCGCCTCGATGCGGTCCTTGGCCCGTCCCGCGACTTGCCGCGCGCGCCGGCCACCGGCAATGGGATTGATGATGAGCAGCTGCATGCCTCAATCATCCAATCGATAGGCCTCCGCCGTCGGTTTCAGCGGCCGATTGAGCCACAGGGGACGGCGCAACCCGCCGGGGCCGGGGGCCGGCGTGGTCTTGGCTTTCCATTCCTCGTAGACGCGGCGCGAGGCGGCCGTGTCGACGAAGATGTCTCCATAGCGATCGCCTTCTTGTATCGGCCCCACGGTCACCTTCTGGTGCCAACAATGCATGCCGCTGACCGGATCCGGCTGCACGGGGAAGGTCATGTTCTGGTTCACACCGACCTCGTCCCACCAGACTCGCTCCGTGTTCGGATCAGCACTGGAGAAAGCCTTGGCGCCCTGGCGTTGGCGCATCAAGAAGGTACTGCCTTGGCGCTCAATCTCGACCGTGGACGAGGCCGCCTTTTGGCCGCCGACGGAATCGAAGAGCCGCCAACGGCCCAGGTGATGGGAGCAAGCCACCACGCCCGGATGAATGCCCTCGGTCACCCAGACGCGCAACACGAAATAGCCGATGGCCGTACTGACCCGCGCCAACCCCTTGTTCGTCAGCCCCAGGGCCTCTGCGTCCACCGGGTGAACCCAGAGTGGATTCGTGTGGGCGATTTCGCCGAGCCACGGCGCATTGCCGGAGCGCGTGTGGATCAAGACCGGCAGGCGAAAGGTCGGAATCAGAGTGCGCTCCCCGGCCGCTTCATCGAGCTCACTCCAATGCACATGGGAACGCACATAAGCGGGCAGTGAATCCTGGCCGTAGCCCCATTCCTCAAGCGTTTTCGAACGCAGTTCGAGTTTCTTGCTGGGTGTCGGCAGACCAACTCGCGGAGTGCCGTCACCGGTATCGATGCCCTGCTCAGCTTCGGCCTCGAAGCGTTCCTGACCGGCGTAGGGCACGGCGAAGGCGCCCCGCGAACGCATGTACTCAAGGGGACTCTGGTTCGCCGCGGCCGCCGCCTCCGGCAGGCCGGGCACTCCGTTCTCGAAGACATCCGCCCAGTACTCGTCCATGGAGATCGGCTCGCCTGGTTTCTCCTTCGATTCGAACCAGCGCCGGATGCCCAGCTCCCCGTCGGGATCGATGGCCCAACTGAGGGCGATCCAAAACTCCGCTTCCTCCCAGACTTCCCCCGGGTTGGCGGTACGGCTATCACCGCCGCCGCGGCCCTCCAGTTCATTGAAGCGCCGGATGACCGGCTGGCGGAAACCGATCCAGCTGGCCGCGTGGGTCTCCTGACTCATCACATCATGGCGCTCCGGGGCCAGGCCCATGGGCAGGATGTAGTCGGCCCATTGGGCCGACTCGCACCAGATGGGAGTCAGGGCCACATGGCAGCCAACGCTCTCCTCGTTCTCCAGCATCTCGATCCAACTGGCCCCGTCGGGATTGGTCCAGACCGGGTTGTAGACACGAGTGAAATAGGTGTCGATACGCCGCTCTTGGTCGCGCACGAGATGCGGCAACAGGAAACTCATTTCGTAATGGGCCAAGGGCCACTCGCGCGGCCAGAGCAACTCATTCCAGCGCCCGTGGGGCGGCGGGTTCTCGCTCGGCTTGGGCACGAACTTGTCCCAAGAGTTGGGGTTCAGACCTCCGGGGCGACCAAAGCTGCCGGTGAGCACATGTAGCAGCACCAGGGCACGGGCCACCTGCCAGCCCCCCAGGTTGCCGCTGGCGGTGTTGCGCCACAGGTGGCTGGCGAACTTGCCTTGGGCCCCTTCGATTTCGTCAGCCAGAATCGAAACGGCGTCTGCTGAGATGCGGCATTCCTCGGCCACGAACTCCGGCGTGAATTGGCTGTAGTGTTCGGCGAGCAGCTCCAGGAAGCGATCGAAGTCCGCCGCCTCGCCTTCCTCCGCGGCCGCGGGATCCAATAGCAAGGCGGCCTCCTCCCAGTTTGTCCAACGCCGGATGAAGTCGCGGTCCAGAGCATTGCGCAGGATCAACTCGCGGGCCACGGCGAGCAGAAGGGCCGCTTCGCTCCCGGGCCAAGGGGAAATCCAATGATCCGCCCGCGAGGCCGTGTTCGAGAGGCGCGTGTCCAGCACCGCCAAGCGGGCCCCCCGATCCATGGACTCGACAATGCGTTGGGCGTGGGGATTGAAGTAGTGACCGGTCTCCAAGTGCGCCGAGAGCAACAGGACAAAACGCGCCTGCGAGTAGTCGGGTGACGGACGGTCCGCTCCACACCACAGCGAGTAGCCAACCCGCGCCGCCCCGGAGCAGACATTGGTATGGCTGTTGTGGCCGTCAATGCCCCAAGCCGCCAGGGTACGCAGGGCGAAGTGGTCCTCGCCCGGACGACCCACATGGTACATGAGCTCGTCGTGGCGCTGCTCCTTGAGGGCCTGGGCGATGCGTCCGCCGATGTCTTCCAGGGCCGTCTCCCAGGAGACCTCCTCGAAGCGGCCTGCGCCGCGTTTTCCGACCCGGCGCAGGGGATGCAAGATGCGCTCCGGATCCTTGACCTGATTGATGGTCGCGGGTCCCTTGGCACAGGTGCGGCCGCGGCTGCCGGGGTGGACCGGGTTGCCCTCGAAGCGCTCGATGACTCCGGTTTCCTTATCGACAAAAGCCACCAAGCCACAGGCCGATTCGCAGTTGAAGCAAATGGTCGGAATGCAACGGTAGTGGCGCTCGTTCTTCTCCGGCCAGCTGGTGGCATCGAGTTCAGTCCAGTCACCCCACTGTTCAAAGGGCGGGCCGGTTTCCAGTTCCCAGGGGCTGGTGCGACCTTGTTGTTCGTTGTTCGTCACGGGATTGTTCAGCTGATGGGGATGGACTGGCCGGCGCGAATAAACAGGTCCTCTTCCGATGCGAGCCCCACGAGCGTCAACAGCGCAGCCACCAGCAGCAGACCTCCGGCGCCGGGGAAGAAGAGCAGGACGAACAGGGGCGCCAGCACACCGAGTTGCAGGCCCAGCAGGCGATGGCGACGGGCCAGGGGGCCGCGGGACAGGAGAGCCTGGGCCCGGGCGCATTCCTCGCCGCGGGCAGCGGGATCATGGCGCCCGTGGTCATGGACGAAGGTCAGCAGGCCGTGGAGCACCAGGGCCAGGATCAGGATGAAGCGCGTGGCCTGGAACTGCAGCTCGGAAACGTCGAGGACGCCGCATACCAAAGCCATGTTCATGGCGGCTCCAGCCAGAGTTGCCTGGACCACGAGATGGGGCGCAAGCAGGCGGTGTGACCAGTAGGGTCGCCCCTTGGCCTGGCCGAGCAGCCAGGCCGTGTAGGCGGCGGTCAGGATTGCCGCGCAGGCTGTTGGAATCGCCAGCCAGCCCCCCACTGATTCAATCGCGCCCAAGCCCGACAACAGATAGGGCAGCAGCAACAGACCGTAGGCGCCCAGGACCAGGGAACCGCGGGCGATCCAGGAACGCATGTTCGGGCGTCGCATGATCAGCAGGAAGCGATCCGGGCGTTTCAAGTCGGCCACCAACAACACGGCGGTCAGGAGCAAGAAGCAGAGTGACAGGAGGGGCACGGCCAGCGTGCCGGGCCCCTGGGCCTCGCCCCCCAGGAGCAGGGGCAGCCCAGCCAGGAAGATGCCGGCCGCCAGGGACTTGGTAAAGAGATAGGCGGAGACCTTGGTTCCCCAGGTGAGGGCGCGGGGCACATCGTAGGTCGTGCGGGCCGCATCCTCCCCCGCGCCGCGGGCCCGTTGCTCGGCGGCCCTGAAGAGTTCCGCGTCCAGGCGCGGGCCGGGCACCTGCTGGGACCACAGGAAACCGTTTGCGGCGCTGGTTGTCAGGGGCTCGAGGCCAGCGGCAGCGGCCTTGCGGTAAACCACATTCGGCCCCGTTCCGGCTTCCGGTTTGCGCACGGAGAGTTCACCCTCGCCGGCCTCTTGCACGAGCTGCGCCACGCGGCTTTGCTCGTCTTCGAAGTCACCGGGGACAATGGCCTCGGTGGGACACACCACGGCACAGGCCGGAGCCAGCCCCGATTCCAGGCGATGGGCACAGAAGTGACACTTGGAGGCCGTGCCCCGGGCCGGATCAATGTGCAAGGCATCATAGGGACAGGCCTGCATGCACCCCTTGCAACCGATGCAATAGCGGTGGTCCAAATCCACGATACCGTCGGGCCGCTTGGTCAAGGCCGCCGTGGGACAGATCTCCACACATGGCGGTTGGCTGCATTGATTGCAGCGCAACACGGTAAAACTGCGTCGCACATCGGGAAAGCGCCCGCTTTCGGTGTACTTGACCCAGGTGCGGAAGCTCCCCAGGGAGACATCGTTCTCCGACTTGCAGGCCACCGTACAGGCGTGGCAGCCGATGCAACGGGCCTTGTCTAGTATGAAACCGAGACGCACGCTGGCAGCCTAACGGCGCGGGGACTGGCCCACCAGACAGTAGGCGCGGCGCGAGCTCAGCGCAGGGGCAGGCGCAGGATGCTGCCGGCCCTGAACACGCCGCCGTCGAAGTGGCCGACGACCGGATCATCGCCGAGAATCAGCACATGGCTGTGGTTGCGATCACCGAAGTGGGTCAGGACGCCGCCCAGACCATCGGCGAAAAAACCCACCACCAAGCCGTGTTCGTGGCTGGAGGCCAACCGGAAAGGATCATTCTCCGGAGGCAACTCATCTGCGGCGTAGGGGCACATGCCGTTGAGCACGTGCAGCTCCAGGCCGTCGATGCCTCCTTCGACTTCAAAGGGGAAGGGTCCTTTTTCCGGCAATCCAACTGTCGACGCCAGGCCACAGATGTGCTCCTCCAACTCCTCCATGTCCATGTCCCGAGGCAACTGGCTCTCCGACCAGGCTTCGACCGTGGTCACGGCCAGCAGCGTTGCCTTCTCACCCGCCGGCACACCGGAGGCCGTCACACATTCGGCGGGTCCGGTCACTCGCCCGATCCACACGATTCCATTGCGCACCAGGATCTCCCCGGTCAAGCCAGCCACGGCGCCGATGCCCCAGGTGCCGGGACGGGAGGCGGCCTCCGCCAGATCCACGCGCCCTTCGGTTTGCCCGCCGCGCAGGACGGTCTTCAGTTCGCCCCAACTCTGCAGCGGTTCATCCCAGCCCTCGTTGGTGCTGGCGCATGAGGCGCTGATGGCGAGAAACAGGACGGCGATGGCATTCTTGAAGTTCATCGTAGTTGCGCCCTTAGGGCGGCGGGTGTGCTGACGGACTTGGAAACGGGGTCTGGAACGCAGCATTGAACAGCAGCGGGGTTGGATCTGGCAAGCCCCCGGCCCCTCCTCGGCTGTTCGGACTGTGTGAATTGGCCGGCGACGCCCTATTTCAACAACTGCACTTCACTGAAGCCGAGCTTGTTGGCCCCTACAGCGCCGTCAATCGCCTCCAGAATCCGCAGCTCGATCTCGCGCACCTTGACGGGTTTGGCGAAGCGTAGCTCGGTCTTGCGCAGAACATGGGGATCCATCTCGACCTGATAGGTGTCGCGACCATTGACCACCACCTCGAAACGCTTCACACGGGCCAAGGCCTTCTCATGGAGCCGCGGCCAGGCGTGGCATAACAGCATGCGCCCAGCACGAGTTGAGCGTCGCAACTTGATGCTCAGGGTCGGAGCCCCGTCAGTGGCGGCGCACTCCCAGCGCGTGGAATGCAGCCCGTCAAAAGCCTGGGCCGCCTCATAGCCGCCACCGAATTTGCTGGAAGCGGCGAAACTGGCCTGGGCGCGATCGAGCAGACACAGATCCCTATCAGCGGCGTACTCAAGGGCCGCTGGGGGAAAGGCCCCCTCCAGAGACACGGCCACAACCGCTGAGTTCACCACAACTTGCTCTGGTACATATCCTTCGCGTTCAGGTTCGCGCAACAACCCCAGGCGCATGCTGAACTCGTGCTTGCCGGTTTTCTCCAACTCGAGCTGGGCATCGATGCGCTGGACCCCCAGGGGTCTGGTGGCGTCAACCTCCACCCGCTCTCTGACCTGGGCCTCGGCTTCGCCAGGTTGCTTGACCAAGAACTCAGCAAAGGCCACCCGCGGGCCGCGGCCGCGCTCACCGGACCACTCGAACTCAGCCAAGGTCTTGGAGCCAAAACCGGTCAGAAAAACAACCGTTGGACTCTTGGCGAGCACACGGAAGTGCGCTCCTGTTTCCGCGGACTCCGCCAGATGCAGCCTCTCGTCTGGATTCCGCTTGCCACCAGTGCTGGGCGACGTGGCCCGTTCCAGGAACAAGAGGGCCAGAAGCGTGTCCACGAGTGTGTTATCACCGTACCAACCCCCTTCCGCCTGCTGTGAACGCAACAGGTAGCCAGCTCCGGTGTCATACCAATCAACGCCGCCTACGATCCTCTTCCTGAGCAAGCTGCCCAGGCGTTCCATGCCATAGATATGGAAGTAGTGGTGCCCCCCGCCAGGGTTCTTGGACCAGGTCATATTGCGTTCGATCCAAGCCAAGCCACCGGCGATGCCCGCGTCGGCCTTGCGCTTGAGATGCGTTTCAAGCTTGTCCCCCAACGCTTCCCCGGCCAGGTGCAGAATAGTGATCCCGGCACTGGTCATGGACCCGCGATAGCCTGATTGCGGGCGGTAGCTGAAGGCGGCCGTCTTGATGCGCCCCCGCAAGGGGTGGTCCCAGGTGTCCTCTTGACCTAGGCACTGCAGGGCCCCGAGAACGAGACGCCGCCAAGTGCGCGTCGGCACGGCCACGCCGCGCTCACCGGCGGCATGAAAAGCCAAAACGGCATAAAGTGTCGTGGAGAGATCGTCCGGCAGCGCCGATCCGTTTGGATGTATCGGATAACCGACCAGCCCGGAACCAGATTGGAAATCAACTAGGCGTTCCACATCACCGGCGAGCAACTCAAGATCCCGATCAGCCATCAGGGCACAGAGCGCCAAGATGCGACAGGAGAGCGAATAGGTGTGATCCGCCGGGCGCGAGCGCACGAATCCCATGGCGCGCTGAATCACCGGGTGGGACCCTGGCACGCCACACTTGAGTAGGGTGTAAACCGCATAGGCCGTGTGCCCCGCGCCGTATTCCGGGTGATTGCCCCAGGAGCCATCCGCGTACTGTCGCTCGATCAGGAACTTCACGCCGCGGTCGATCGCTTCGTTGACGGCCTGCTTGTCCACACTATCCCAGGCCTGCATGCCAAAGGCCCAGGCACCACCATCATTCACGACCTTGGCCAGGATGTGATTGGTTCCCGGGGCAAGCTGCAGCGTGACACCATCATCCGAAGTATTCAGGCTGCGAGCCACGGCACTTTCCAACAGCAGCTGACCATTCAGCCACAGGCGCAGGCCATCGTCGCTGCCCAACTGCAACGCCATCTCCCCGGCCTCATCCATCTCAAGTACACGATAGAGATAGGCACAGCTCTTGGCATTCCAATCTCCCGGCGCCCCCTCTGGCTTGAGCGCCGCATTGAGGTCAATCGTCCCCACATCCAAGGCCAGTGGCTGTCCCAGACCCGGCACCTGCCGCCATGTCATGGCGCCCAGTTTGCCGCGGTGCTCGCGGTCGAGCTTGGCCTGGGGAGCGCCGGCCTTCATCGAGGCCAGGTAGCGTTCGATGACTGTCGTTTCCCCCATGTTCCCGGGCCCGGCACCGTAGGCAAAGGGCCCGATGGCGTACCAGGGCCCCCACTCCTGGCCCGGCTTGTGATTTGGATCGTCCGTCGCCACCGGCGCCGGTGCAGCGGGGAACATCGGCTCCTCTCTGGTGAGTGCAGCCTGGCGATGGAATCGATTCTTGATCACCTTGCGTGACAGGACCTGCTCGAAGATGCTGACCTCCCGCAAGCGGCCGTGGTGCAGGAAGTCCTCATTGCTGTCGCGGTAACCAGCCAGGACCACTGGAGCAGCCCCAGGGTAGAGAATGTCACCACTTTGGGCGGTGCTCGTCACATCGAGCTCCCCGTTCACATACAGACGCATCACCTCCCCGTCAAAGCTGCCGACGAGGTTGTACAGACGACCGAGCTCATACTCGAACTCGCTGTTCAAGTAGGTCATGACCCCGTCACCATCGTCAGTCCCGGTGGATGACAAGCCCAGGTAGAAATGCTGCTTGCCGTAACCCAACACCCAGCCTTTCTCCATTCCACCGTTGTCCTGTAGCACCGAGACCACGCCTCCATAGGCGTGGGCCGTGTTGATCGAAAACCAAACGGAAACCGTTAGCTCGCGGGTGGGCAGGAAGTCACGAACAGCACTCAGGTCGTCCGCCACCACGGCGCGGTCATCCAGGCCATCGAAGAACAGACTCCCGCCTCCGGAATCGGCGACTTCCAGCGGCTTGCCGCTGATCTGGGCGGCCGGACCGGCGCTCCCCACCAGCCGCTCGCCTTCCAAACTCTCGCCGTTGAAGCGCCAAGCCAGCACGGGCTCATCCTGACCACCGGTGGCCTCGCCGGACGCGAGGCTTGGGCCGAGAGCGGTGAACAGCAGGGACAGGATAAAAATAGGTGATTGGCCAAGCATGGGGGGGGGCGCCGATCTTAGCCCGACATCTGGTTCACGCACAAGGAAGGCGCTACACGCCCGCGTGCCGTGCTGCCTATAATGTGTGCCATGCCTAGATTCACTTTTGCTTTGCCCCTAGCCCTGGCGATCGCCTGCAACTCAACACCTCCGGTTTCCTCGGACGAGGAGGCCTCACCCGGACGGGGCCCCGAGCAACTCGCGATCCTGAAATCCCTTGAAGGGAAGTGGGTCTCCGCCGACGGTTCCGAGGGCGACGGCTCAGAGGGTGAAGGCCCGCGCTATGAAATCATCGCCAATGGCAGCGCGGTGATGGAAACGGTCTTCGAAGGCCAGCCCCATGAAATGGTGACGCTCTTCACGCTCGCAGGTGACGATTTGGTCCTGACACACTTCTGCGCCTTGGGCAATCAGCCCTACATGCGCGCTAGGTCCAGCGCGGGTACAGATGAAATCGTATTCGATTACGTCAGCGCCGGGGACCTCTCCTCACTGGACGAAATGCACATGCACGACGCGCGCTACAGCTTCCCCGGGCCTGACCAATTGGAAACCGCTTGGACCCTGTGGGCCGGCGGCGCCCCCCAAGACGTTCACAGCTCCAGCCTGGTCCGCGCAAACCCCTGATCGGTTGTTACTTGTCGCCGTCTTCCATGGCGCGCCGCAACAGGGCGCCCAGGTTGGTGCCGGCCTTCTGATGCGAGCCCTCATCGAGGACCTGGTCGATCACATCTGACTCGACGGCCTCATCTGAGCCCAGCACTGCGCCGCGACTGTCCAGGCGCGACAGCGAAATACGCCGCGCTCCGCTGTCTAGTTTCTGCACGCGAACGGCGACCTCTTCCCCCATCTTCAGTACATCCGATGCGCTGCGCACGCGCCCCGAGCCCAGCTGCGAAACATGGAGCAGGCCATCCACTCCCGGCTCCAGTTCGATGAAGGCGCCGAAGTCCGCCAGGCGCTGGACCGTGCCGGTGACAATGCTGTCCACCGGATGTCGATCAGCGAAACCATCCCAGGGATCAGCCTCCAGTTGTTTCATGCCGAGACCGATGCGCTTGCCGCCATCTGAGATCTCCAACACCTGCACCTCAACCTCTTGGCCGACCTTGAGGGCTTCCTCCGGGTGCTCAAGACGCTTGTGTGAAATGTTGGAGACGTGCATCAAGCCTTCGATCCCGCCGATATCCACGAAGGCGCCGTAGTTCTCCAGGCGTGACACCTTGCCGCGCAGCACGCTGCCCGGGGACAGCGTTCCCAGCGCCTCCTCGCGCTTGGCCGCCGCCTCTACCTCCAGCACCTTGCGCCGCGACAGCACGATGCGCTTGCGCCCGCGGTCGATTTCAGTCACCTCGCAGACCAGGGCCTGGCCCGCATAGGCGGCCAGGTCGTCCACGCGCCCGATGGCGATCTGCGAAGCCGGCATGAAGGCCGACACGGAACCGATCTTCAGCTCCAGCCCGCCCTTGTTCATGCCCGTGCAGGTGGCCTTGGCCAGCGAACCGACTTCCATCTCCTCCCAGGCCGCAATGGCCTTGGCTTCCTTCATCGAAAGCAGGTTCAGGTCGCCGTCCTTGCCGACTAGGGACACCTTGACGCGCTGCCCCACGGCCGGGGCCTCATCGAACTCCGCCAGGGGCACTACACCCTCATTGCGCGGGCCGAGCTCCACGAAGACATCACCGCCGGTGACACCCACCACAACGCCGTCCTGCAGCTTGGAGTCTCCTTGAGGTTTCCCGGAGAGGGGCGCTCCGATGTCCTGGAGGTTGACTCCATCCAGGGAGGCGGCGATTTCGGCTTCCAGGCTGTCCTGGGATTGTTCGGGGTCGGGGATCATTGTTCTGGCTGGATGGCAGGGCCGGGGATTTCGGGCAGCATTCTACACGGAATTGCGCTCCCGGTGGGAATCCAGAAACAAACAGCCTCAGGCCAAGAAGCGATAACCGGCGGGGCTGAGCCAATAGTCGCCGTCCTCGCGGATCATAATCAGGCCGTTCTCCTCCAGTTGCACCAAGGCGCGCTTGGCGTTTTGCTTACCCATGTGGGCCGTGCGCGCCACCGCCGCCAGGCGTGCCGGGCGTTCGCGCAGGATGGCCCGCAACAGGCGCTGGTGCTTGTCTTCCAGGCGGTGGGTGCGCGGGTCGGAGTACTTCAAGGCGCGGCTCTCCGCCCCGTCCGCCCGCCGCGTCGAGCTTCCATCGCGCACGAACACCACATCTTCCCCGGCTGCCCCCCAGACTGCCACCGGACGCTGGATGCTGGGCTCCACGCGGATGTCCAACACACTGTTCCCCTCGGGCCGCGTTTCGTTGGCCGTCCATTCAACATCTCCCACCAAGAGGTCCCTGACGACTCTCTTGATTTGCTCAAGAACCACTTGCGGATCTGCCAAGCCCACCGGCTCCCCGCTGTCGGAGATGCCCACGCGCAACAGCCCCCCACAACCGTTGGCGAAAGAGCAGATGGTCGCCGCCACCCGTTCGTCCTTCGGGAGCACTACCTTCCACTCCAGCTCGGGCCCCTCACTAACACCACGCTTCGAGTTGCGGCGCCCCATCAGTCCCCGGCTTCGCCCCCTGCCCCGTCATCACCCACATAACCCAACCCGCGCAGCACTTCGCGCTCCGCATCTGACAGCTCGACGCGGGCACCCGGCGCGGAATACTGCCGCTGCAACAGAAGCTCGGCGGCACGCAGGTTATCCGTCAACTCCTCGACGCGCCCGGCCTCAGCTGGCGCTCGATCCCGTTGCTCACGCCGATCCTCAAGCCAGGAGAAAAGCTGCGCCGCCCCGGGCGTGCCAGTCAACTCCGGCGCGCCGGACGATTCGTGCGCGCCGGTTCCACCGGGCGCCGACAGGATCAGTTTGTCCGCTCCCTCTCGCCAACTGGACAGGGGCGGTCCCCAAAAATTGCCGTGGGCCAAAACTGAACGGTGCTCAACCGCCCCCACCCCCGCGGCCCGCACGAGCGGCACCAGACTATGCCCCGTGAACTGTTCCGGCGCCGCGATATCCGTCAACTCACAAAGAGTGGGCCCCACATCCACATGCCCCACTCCGGCGCTCACGCGGCCCGGTTCCAGGCGCCCGTCAAAACGCATGATGAGCGGAATGTGCGTCAGCTCGGAATAGAGCGTGTGCCCGTGCTCAAAGCCCCCGTGATCCCAGAACTCCTCGCCGTGATCGCTGGTCAAGACCTGGAGCGTATCCCCCGCCAGACCGAGCTCGCTGAGCCCATCGAAGAGCCGCCCCACCTGGCCATCCGTATAGGCCACTTCCCCGTCGTAGAGCTTCTCCGCGCGCTTGATGATGTGCCGATTGATTTCCAGTTGGCCTGCACGCAGCCGAATCATCTGTTCCCGCGTCCCGAAGATGTGATCGCCACTCTCGCGATCCTGCGCAGCAGCGAAACGGCGGCGGAACGGCTGGGGCGGGTCGTAGACCGCATGGGTATCGAAGTAGTGCACGAGCAGAAAGAAGGGCTCGTCACCGCGTTCCGCCAGCCAGGCCAGGGCCGCATCCGTGGTGTCCTGCGCCGAACGCACCTTCAAGTTGCTCTCGAAGTGCTGGGCGTCGAGGTGTTCGAACTCGCGGGTCAGCCCGAAGGTGCGATCCAGGAAGGCCACATTGACGATGGCTCCAGTGACATAGCCTCGCTCGCGGAAGACCGATGCCAAGGTGCGCACCTGGGGGTCGAGGGCGGTGAAGTTGGGCAGGAAACCACCGGCGCCGTGCTGCAGCGGGTAAAGGGAAGTCAGCAGGGAGGCCGTGGCCGGCAGGGTCCAGGGGGCGTGGGACGACGCGTTCTCGAAGACCACGCCCTGCTCGGCGAAGGCGTCGATATAGGGAGTCAATCCCTGCTGCTCGCCATAGGTGCCCAGCTTGTCCGCGCGCAGGGTGTCAATGATCACCAGCAGAACGCTCGGCTGGTCGGGTTGGCCGCCGCAGGCCGCAGCCTGCCACAGGGAGAGGATTGCGAGGCCGCGCAAGCCACGGACCAATGCCCCGGGCTTTTTATCGCTCTGCCCGCTGAGTGCCCGCTTCATCGCGGGGCGCTCCGTTGTGGTTGGTTGTTATTGTATAGCTCCATGGTGGCGCGCAGGGCCGCGGCTCGCCGCGTCTTGCCAGTGGATACGGCTAACTGTAAAGCCCGTTGGATTGTGGCCCGAGCCGCGGCGAAGTCGCCCCGCTCGGCCTGGGCCGCCGCCAGGGTAGCGAGCCAGCTCGGCTTTTCACCCCCCGCAGCGAGCACCTCGCGCGCCAGAGCCTCGGCCCGCTCCCCATCGCGCACCTCCTCGCTGGTGCAAGTGGCCAACAACCAGGCCAACTCGTGGCGATGTTCCAGGCTCGCCGGCTCCAACTCCACGGCCCGGGCAAGGTGCTGGACCGCCGCCCCCGGAGCGCCGCTCTCCAGCAGGGTGGCCGCCAGCAGCTTGTGGGTGGCCACCGAGGCCGGGTCGGCCTCCAACAAGACGCGCCAGTGACCAACCGCCGCCTCCAGCCGCCCGGCGCGCCGCAGGGCCAGGGCCAGGTTGTGGCGGAAATCAAGGCGTCCAGGATCCAGGCCCAGGGCCGCCTCCAGGTGCTCCAGGCCCTCGCTCAGCCGCCCGCTGTCCAGCAACAGGCCGCCGTAGTTGGTCAGGGCTCCGCCGTGGCGCGGATCTCCGGCCAGGGTGGCCCGATAGTGTTCCTCGGCCTGCTGCAACTGGCCCGCCGCAGCCGCCTGGAGCGCGAGGCTATAGTGCACATCCGGGGCGTTGGGAGATGCCCGCAGAGCCGCCTTGAACTCCCGGGCCGCGGCGGCTGAAGCGCCGGCCCTTTCCAGGGCATGACCTCGGTCCATGTGCCATTTGGCGCGGTTCACGACCTGGCGCAGGGGGTCGTTGCTGGCCAAGGACAACAACAGGCCAAAGGCCAGCAGGGACGCCGCTGCCGCCCCGGCGCGTTTGGCCCGGAACAGGTGCCAGGTACCCACGGCGGCCTGGCCGGTGAACAGGGCGAGGATTGGCAAGACCGGCAGTCGATAGCGGGCGGCGGCGAAGAACGGCAGCACCGACAGGAACCAGACAACGAGCAAGCCGGCGCACCACGGGACCATGGGATGGCGCGCGCCACGGCGCAGGAGAACCTGCGCCAGCCCCAAGATGGCCGCGGCCAAATAAAATGGAAACGGCCCCGGCAGGCGTGAGAGCAGAGACGAGGCGTCACGCTCCAAGGCCAGCACCTTGTTGTGGGAGATCTCCGCCGGGCCCCAAAAGAGGGCTGCCTTGCGACCGGTGAGGGCCAGGAAATCGCCGGGGGATGTGGTGGCGAACTCAATGGCCTCAGCGGTGAAGATGGACGAGGCGGCCCGGTGATCCAGGGGGCGTCCCTCGCGGCGTTCGAGGGCGCGCAGGATGGCGGGATAGTCGTAGAAGTTATCGAAGGTTCCCAGGTCCGGGATTTCATTGCCGATCAGGCCCGTGGCACGGGGATGGTTGCCCAACAGGAGGTTGAGGCCCGCGTTGGCGGAGATCAGAACCGGTTCGCCCGAGCGGGCGATGTTGCGCGCCGTAGCCGGTGCCAGGGCCAGGGCCGTGCCCAAGAGCACGGCTGCCAGGGAGATTGGGCGCGCAGGGGCTCGCTTGCCCGCGATGCCAGCGCCGACGACGGCGCTCTGGCGGCGCTGCACCCACAGCATCCAGAATAAAAGTGGCGGGAGGCCCAGCAGAATGTTGGAGCGCACCAGGGCCGTGAGCCCCAGGACGAGGCCCATAAGTGATGCCCGGCGCCAGGTCGGGGCGGCTGCCCAGCGTTCGCAAATCACGGCCAGGAGCAGGAGCAGGAACATTAGGAGGGCCGGCTCGTGGAGCTCCATCTCGAAGTAGAGCGGCACCCAATGGGTGACGAACAGGGCTGCTGCCCAGAGGCCGGCGGCGGGGCTCAGAAAACGCCGGGCGAGCAGGAAGAGCAGGCCCGCACTCGTGAGGCCGAGCAGGGCTTGGACGAGGCGTGGGGCCAGGTAGCTGCCGTCGGTCGCTGCGTAGATCGCCGCCAGAAACCAGGGATAGCCCGGCGGCCGCAGGCAGGGGCTTTCGGCGATCCCCGGATCCGGCAGGTGCTCCGGGGGCGTCCAGTCGGCCAACACCAGGGAGCGCGCCCAGTAGTCGTTGAAGCCCGCGTCGATGGCCGGATAGGCGAAATCAGGGGCCTCCAGGGCCTCAAGGAGGTGTCCGACCCGCAGGCCAGCCCCCAGGAGCAGGATGGCCAGGAGCAGGAGGCCCTCCCGGCTTTTCGCCCATTGCACAAGACGCGCCATGGCAGGGAAGGTACAGGAGACTCCCCACCGGCGGGGAGCGGACGCTAGGCTTTTCCCTGGTGGCTGCGGACGGCCGCCCGGAGGCCGATTGATATGACCCACGATTTCTACTGCGACGAAGTGCTCAGCGGACGCACCAGCGTGACCATCGTGCGCCAGAGTGAGCGCGTCCTGGCCTTTCACCACACGCGCCCCTTCTGGCCCGTGCACATCGTGGTCATTCCGCGCTTCCATGTGCCCTCCTTGACGGACCTCGGGGATGCCGATCCGTCGATCCTGGGAGAGTTGCTCGAGGTCGTGCGGGAGGTGGCGGCCGAGGTCACCGCCGAACACGGGGCCTGTCGCGTGCTGACCAACCTGGGCGCTTACCAGGATTCCAAGCACCTGCACTTCCATATTAATAGTGGCACCCCCCTTATTAATAGTGGCGCCACCCTCGGCGAGGCCTGAATCAACCCATGGATACCGTCACCTCATCCGATGCCTGGCGCGTGGCGGCCATGTTCGCCATCGATGGCCAACTGACCGCCATCGAGCCCCACGACCGGGGGCATATCCACCGCACCTTCATCTCCACCTGGGAGCAGGAAGGCGGGACGCGCCGTTTTCTGCACCAGCGCATGAATGACCATGTGTTCACGGACATTCCGGCCCTGATGCACAATGTGGAACTGGTCACCGGCCACCTGAAGGCCCGGGCGGTGCGCGCCGAAAGGGCCTTTCAAACCCTGGCCCTGGTGCCCACGCGCTTGGGCCGCCCCTTCCTCGTGGACCAGAGCGGACCCTGGCGTACCTATGATTATGTGGAGAACACCGAGTCCTTCGACCGCTGCCGCGGTCCACAACAGGCCCACCAGGCAGCCCTGGCATTCGGGCACTTCCAGGCCGAGCTCCGCGAGCTCGATGTGGGGCATCTGCGGGAGACGATCCCGAATTTCTTCAGTTCCCCCCAGCGCCTGATCCAGTTCGAGGACGCCCTGGCCAGCGACCCCCGTGGACGAGTGGGGCTGGCGGCGGAAGAGGTGCGCTTCGCCCTGGCGCGGCGGGACACCGTGGGGATCTTCGAACAGCGCTTGGAATCCGGGGCCTTTCCCCGCCGCGTGGTGCACGGTGACACCAAGCTCAACAACGTGCTTTTCGAAAACGGTACGGATCGTGCGGTCTGCGTGGTGGACCTGGACACCTGCATGCCCGCCTGGTCCCTCTATGATTTCGGAGACCTGGTGCGCTTCACAGCGGCCTTGAGCAGCGAGGACGAAACCGACCTGGACAAAGTGGGCGTGGACCTGGAGATCTACCGCGCCCTGGGCAGCGGCTATCTCGAGGCCACCAGTTCGTTTTTGAGCGCGGAAGAAGTCGCGCTGATGCCCACCGCCGCCCGCCTGGTGACCTTCACCATCGGCCTGCGCTTCCTGACGGACTACCTCTCCGGCGACACCTACTTCCGCACGACGCGGGAACATCAGAATCTGGACCGGGCCCGTGTCCAGTTCGCCCAGGTGCGCTTCCTGGAGAAGGCGGCGGGAAAAATCGACCTGCGGCGGGCCTGAGGGGCCATACAGGGCCTTCCATGCCACCCCGGTAGCCGTTTTTGGTGGTGTCCTCAAGGAACTCGCACTTTGCGGACGACGATCGAAACCCAGGGCTTGGCATGGGTTTCCTATTCTGTCCGGGGCAGCTCCCCCGGAGAACCGTCTACACTGGCACCTGACACCAGCCCACAAAACCATGAAGATTCTCAGCTCCACTCTACTCTGTGCCCTGCTCGCCACCGCCTTCGCCCTGCCCGCCACGGCCCAGGATCGCGAGGCCCTGCGCCAGCGCTTCGATGCCAACGGCGATGGCGTACTCGACAAGACCGAACAGGCCGCCGCCCGGGCCGCCGTGAAGCGCCGCTTGGCTGGCCGCGATGGTCAAAAGCCCGGTGCCAACGACTCCGGCAAGGGCAAGGCCCAACAGGGAGCCAGCAGAGGGCGCCGGGGAATCGATCCCGACAGCCGCCTCAACATCTTCGACCTCAACGGTGATGGTTTCCTCAGCGAGAGCGAAAAGGCCGCCGGCCGCTCGCGCTGGAAGGAATGGGCCGATGCCCGCACGCCGAACCAGGAGGGCAACCAAGGCCAAGCCGGCCAGGGAGCTCGCCCCCAGCGCCCGGGTCAGCGAAATGGCCGCCGCCAGCAAGGCGCCGCCTCCGGGCAGCAACATGGCCACCAAGGTTCCGGCCAGCCCATCCCCCCGGGTAGCCGCCTGGCCCTCTTTGATCAAAACGGCGACGGCTTCCTGAGTGAAGGCGAGAAGGCCGCTGGCCGCGCTCGGCTAGACAATGCTGACTTCGGCCCTGGTGGCGATGACGGCCCCAACAAGCAACGGGGCCAACATGTCAAAAAGGGCCAGTCCCTCAACGGCCCCCTGAAGCGCTTCGACCAAAACTGCGACGGCAAGCTCAGCGAAGCTGAACGCACCAAAGCACGCAAGACAGTCCAAAACCTGCGGGGCGACAGGCGCGGCCCGATCAAGGGCGCCGACCGCGGCAAGCGCCGTCTGGATCAACTGACCCCCGAACAGCGGGCACAACTGCGCCAGCGCGCCCAGCAAAGCAATCAACTTCAAAACCGCCGCCGTTTCATGCAGCGCCAGAAGGCCAAGGGACAGCGTGGCGGCCAGCGGCAAGAAGCTCGCGGCCAGCGTCGGGAAAAGTAGCAGCACCAAAAACACCACCTAGCATTGGTGGCAAGAATGTACTCCGAGAAAATGGGGTCCGGCTGAGGAGCCGGGCTCCATTTTTTTGTGCCAATGAAACCGGGGTGTGTGCCTTGCGTTCGCTCCACGCCAACGGGGATCTAGCGCGCCCAACAACTGCGCCGACACTACCTCCGCAACTCCCTCGCGCGCCTAATCGCTCATCGATTGCGATGGCTCTTGTGGCAGGCCACACAGGCGGCCTTCAGGCGGTCCATGATGGCCACCGGGCTTTTCGTCGTGGGCCTTTCAGTAGTGGACGCCCCGCCACCACTGCCCAAGACAAGAGCCAGGGCTTCGGCATCGGCCCGCGTCTCCTCCATGAGCTGGCGCATATTCGCTGGGTACAGGGCCAACTCATCCGAAACAGCTGCGGAGGCGTAGAGGTCCGCCAACTGCCGCGCCTCGTTCCGTGGATCGATGTCCGGGTGGGCCGGGTCAATGCGCCAGTCCCCCTTGGAGAGCAGCGCCAGGCGATCCCAGACGCGGGAGGTTTCCACCATGATCGCGCGGAAGCCGGCGAAGTGATGGGCAGCGGGAAAGGCGAAGCCAGCTGCCGCGCTTTCGGCGGCCGCCGGCAGCTGGGCGCTGGCGATGGTCGCATAGAGACCCGCGTACTTGGTGGAGGTGCCCATCCACTGGCGCATTTCCGCTAGAGCCTGGGTGCGATCGATGCCGTCCAGCACCAAGCGTCCCACGGCGGCGGCGGCCGGCCCGCGGTGACGGCCGTGGAAGCAGTGCACGAAGAAGGGGGCTTCCAACTCGCGAAAGGTCTTGGCCAGAGCCAGCAACTCGTCCTCGGTAATGCCCTTGTACTGGATCGGGATGTGCACATAGCGCATGCCCAACTGCGCCGCCGTGGCCGAGTCCGGCACTTTGCCGTCCACGCTGACAATGGTCTTCACGCCCCGCAGCGCGAGGGCTTCCAAAGCCGCGCTAGTCGCGGGCTCGCCCCCTGAAATGATGTTGGGGCTCAGGGTGAAGAGGTTGTGCAGGCTCGGATGCTCCTCGCCCTCCATCTCCGCCAGCTCCAGGGACAGGGAAGCTTCCAGGGCGTTTACTCCAGCCGGGAGCGGCCGGGCGGCAAGTGGCTGGCCGGCGTCGTCCCCGGGCCCCGGGGCCGAGATACAGGCGGCGACGCCCCAGGCGATGAGGAACAGGACGAGGGAGAGGGCGGTGGAGAGATGGCGGCGCATGTGAGGGCGGAGGGGGTGCTGATGGGAGGCGGGCTTGGAGCAGACCTCCAATGCAAGTAGCGGACCGGGCGGGACGGCGCCCTGGGCGGCATTTCCGGGCCGGGGGCTCCGACCCACAACCGAACGGGGCCACTCAATCGTTACGGGGCGGTTACGCAGGGCAAACAGAAGCCGGCCGGACTAGGAGCCCATTGACATACTCCCTACTACGGCTTCGCCATCAACGTCGCTGCGGCGTCAGCGTCGATGACTTCGCCTCGCGACGGGGCTTTTTCAACGGACTCCTAGAAGACCCGCGAGACGCCCGGCACCGCCACCGGGTAGCGGCCGTCCGGCCCCGGCAGCACCTGCGGATTGGCATCCCAGGCGTAGGCCGTTGGCGACAAATCCACCTCGGAGTTCAGGGCCTCTTCCCATTTCACGATCTTGCCCGAGTAGCTGGCCATGCGCCCCATGATCGCCGTCAGCGTGGCCTCGGCTCCGTTCTGCGCCTCGTTGTAGGGCGTGTCCGTGCGGATCGCCCGGAAGAGGTCATCGTGTTCCCGTTGATAGGGGTCGGGCCGCTCAGCTTCAAAGGCCCATTGCCCCTGGGCCGTTTGCATGGAGGCGCCGCCGATGTGGCTCGTGCCCAAGGTCCCGTGGGCGTGCTCGGAAACCTGGGTCCAGGTGCCGGGCATGTGGCGGCATTGGCTGAGCATCTTGGTGCCACCGGCGTAGGTGTACTCAACCATGTGATGATCGAAGATCTCGCCGTGCTCCGCTCCCCGCCGCACCAGGCGCCCGCCCTGCCCCTGGGCCGTCGCCGGCGGGCCACCCATGATCCAGTTGCCCACATCCAAGTTGTGAATGTGCTGTTCCACAATGTGATCGCCGCAGAGCCAGTTGAAGTAGTACCAGTTGCGCATCTGATACTGCATCTCGCTCATGTCCGCTCGACGGGGCTTGACCCATACGCCGGCACTGTTCCAGTAAACGCGCAGTAGCTGAAGTTGGCCCAACTGCCCCTCTCGAATGCGGCGCACGGTCTCTTGATATCCCACATCATGGTGGCGCTGCAGGCCGACGCCGACCTTCAGGTTGCGCGTCTTGGCCGCTTGGGCGGCGGCCAAAACGCGGCGAATGCCCGGTCCGTCAACGGCCAGGGGCTTCTCCATGAAGACATGCTTGCCCTGGGCGATGGCGTGTTCGAAGTGAATGGGGCGGAAGCCCGGGGGAGTGGCCAGGATGACCAGGTCGATGTCCTGTTCCATGGCCCGCTGATAGGCGTCAAAGCCCACGAAACAGTTTTCATCCGGGACGCGCACCGAATCCGTGTGACGCTCCATGAGCGCCCGGCGAGAACCGGCCAGGCGATCTGCGAAGGCGTCGGCCATGGCCACCAGTTCCACCGGACCCTCAGTGGAAAGGGCCTGATTGGCCGCCCCGGTGCCGCGCCCGCCGCAGCCGACGAGGGCGATGCGCAATGTGTCCATGGAGCGGGGCGCGGCCAGTTCCGCCGCCAGGACGCCGGTGACATTCTTGCAGCCCGGGGTCAGGGCGGCGGCCCCTCCCGCGATGGCGGCGCTGGATCCGACTAGGAATGAACGACGACTGGAGATGCGCTGGCGATTCATGGGGGTGTTGCTGGGTTACGGGAGGCGAGCCGCCCACCCAGCTTAGCGCCGACCCTGGCAACTCCACAGGCAGGCTCCCAGTATCTGTGTGCCTATTCGGTCTAGTCGGCGGAGCGCCCCCACCCCATGCACCTCACCGCCGTCGGCGCGTGCTATCATCTCGCCCGCTGTGCCGCGCAGCGTCAGCTCGAACAGCGGCCGCGGCCGCATTCGCCCCCACCAGCCATGAGCACCAAACCCCATAATAGCCCGACCGAGGAGTCTGTCGCCAGCGCCAACTTCATCGTCACAGCGGTGACTGAAGATGTGGAGGCCGGCCAGAACGGAGGAGCCGTACACACGCGCTTCCCGCCGGAACCCAACGGCTACTTGCACATTGGCCACGCCAAGGCCATGTGGCTGAACTACACGCTAGCCCAGCGCTTCGGAGGCAAGTTCAACCTGCGCTTCGACGACACAAACCCCGCCAAGGAGGACGAGGAGTTCGTGGACGCCATCCAGGCCGACGCCCAATGGCTAGGGTGTGATTGGGAGGAGCGCCTGTGCTTCGCTTCGGACTACTTCGAGACGCTCTACGGCTATGCCCAAGAACTGATCCGGGCGGGCCTGGCCTATGTCTGCGACCTCTCGCCGGAGGACACCCAGGAATACCGCGGCACGGGTAGCAAAAGCGGACGCAACAGCCCCTTCAGGGAGCGTTCGATCGAGGAGAATCTGGACCTCTTCGCGCGCATGCGGGCCGGGGAGTTCGCCGACGGCAGCCGCACCTTGAAGGCCAAGATCGACATGGCCGCCGCCAACATGTATCTGCGCGACCCGGTCATGTACCGCATCCTGCGCGCCCATCACCACCGCACCGGGGATGAATGGTGCATCTATCCGACCTACGACTTCACCCACGGCCAGAGTGACGCCATCGAGGGCATCACCCACTCCTGCTGTTCCCTGGAGTTCGAGATCCATCGCCCGCTCTACGAATGGTACCTGCAGCACCTGCCGGTCCCCTCCCAACCTAGGCAAATCGAGTTTGCGCGCTTGAATCTGACCTACACCGTGCTCAGCAAGCGCAAGCTGATCAAGCTCGTGGAGGGCGGCCATGTCAGCGGCTGGGACGACCCGCGCATGCTCAGCTTGTGCGGCCTGCGCCGCCGGGGCTACACACCTGAAGCCATCCATACTTTCCTGGACCAGGTCGGCGTGGCGAAGTTCAACAGCACGGTGGACATGGTCCAGTTGGAAAACGCCCTGCGCAACGACCTCAATCAGCGTGCGGAACGGCGCATGGCAGTCCTGCACCCGCTGAAGGTCGTCATCACCAACTTCCCGGAAAACCACACCGAGGAACTGACGGCGATCAACAACCCCGAGGACGCAAACGCCGGAACGCGCACAATCCCCCTGACGCGTGAAATCTACATCGAACGCAACGACTTCCGGATGGAGGCTCCGCGCAAGTATTTCCGGCTAGCCCCCGGCCGGGAGGTGCGGCTGCGTTACGGCTATTGCATCACATGTACAGAAGTGGTGACCGATCCGGAAAGCGGCGAGGTCAGCGAGTTGCGCTGCACCTATGACCCGCAAACCGGTGGCGGACAGACGCCCGATGGGCGCAAGGTCAAGGGCATCATTCACTGGGTTTCGGCCACGGCCTCTCACACAGCCGAAGTGCGCCTCTACGACCACCTCTTCGCCGTGCCCTTCCCGGAGAAGAACGAGCCGGGCACGGAGGAAGCCGGCCTGACATTTCTCGACCGCCTGAACCCCAACTCCCTTGAGGTGCTCGCCACCTGCAAGCTGGAACCCAGCC
The DNA here is from genome assembly GCA_002686595.1 of Planctomycetota bacterium. Lineage (GTDB taxonomy): Bacteria > Planctomycetota > UBA1135 > UBA1135. The sequence continues at coordinate 31,812 of NYXZ01000074.1, forward strand.
TGGCCACGGCCCAGCCCGGCGAGTGCTTCCAGTTCGAACGCCTGGGGTACTTCTGCGTGGATAGCGTGGACAGCTCCCCGGGCCAGCCGGTTTTCAATCGCTCGGTGTCCCTGCGGGACGCCTGGGCCCGCATCGAAAAACAACGCAAACAATGAACTCCCGCATCCTGTGGGCGAGTGGCCTCTTGGCCCTCGGCCTGAGCGTCGGCTGTCTGCTGACACCGCCGACCAAGCCAACTATCGGCTGGTGGAAGGGCAACACCCATACCCACACGCTCTGGAGTGACGGCGATGGAGCCCCGGAGTTCGCCGCCCATTGGTACGCCGCCCGCGACTACGACTTCCTGGTGCTCTCCGACCACAACATCCTCTCCCGTGGAGAACGCTGGTTCCCGGTGGAGGAGTCCGGACGGTTGACGCCACAGCGGGTCGCGCAACTCGGACAGCTCTTCGGTCCAGGTTGGGTACAGGAACGCACGGTAGCAGGGCGACGGGAAATGCGCCTCAAGACCCTGGCCGAGCTCCGCACTTGGTTCACGGGCTCCAACGAACTGCTTTTCATCCAGGGAGAAGAGATCACCGATTCCTTTGAGCGCCGGCCAGTCCATGTCAACGGCCTCAACACGGTTGAGTTGATTGACCCACCCCATGGCACCAGCGTGCTCGACACGATGCAAAACATCGTCGACGCCGTGGCGGAACAGTCCGAGCGACTGGGGCAGCCGATGCTGGCCCATATCAATCACCCGAACTTCGGTTGGGGCATCCGTCCAGAAGAACTTGCGCAACTGCGCGGGGCAGCCTACTTCGAGGTCTACAACGGACATCCCGGGGTGCGCAACTGGGGCGATGACACCCACCCCGGCACGGAGAGCATCTGGGACTTCGCCAACACCATGCGCCTGGGTGAGCTGGACCTTTCACCCCTGTATGCGGTGGCCACGGATGACTCCCACCACTACTTCGAGCTGGCCCTCACGCAATCCAACCCCGGTGCCGGCTGGATCATGGTGCGCGCTCCGGAACTCACGCCGGACGCCATCATCAACGCCATGGGCCGCGGAGACTTCTACGCATCCAGCGGTGTCACGCTCAACGACATCCAGCGCGATGCGGAGAAACTCGTAGTGGACATCGCCTGTGAGGAGGGCGTGACCTACCGCACGGAGTTCATCGGCACGCGCCGCGCAGCCGGAGGCCCCAATGCCATCGGCCCCATCGGTGAAACCCTGGCCACCAGCCACACCAACCCCGCGGTTTACGATTTCGTCGGTGACGAGATGTTTGTGCGGGCCAAGGTCACTTCCTCCCGCCCCCACCCAGCACCATTCACTGCCGGCGACATGGAAAGCGCCTGGACACAGCCCTGTTTGCCGTGAGTAGGACCAGGCACCATCATGCGCCCGCGCGAGCCCGGTTGATCTGGTTGGTCTGGTTGGCCTGGCCGCTTTTTGCCTTGGTAGCGTGCTCGGCCACACCCGACCCCGCCCCCACCGACCGGCCCTATGCACTTGTCCTCGGCACCGCCCAGGACGCGGGCCTGCCACAGTTGGGCTGCCGCGCCCTGTGCTGCGAAGCGGCCCGGGCCGACGCCAGCTTGCGCCGCTTGGTGTCGTCAGTCCTGATCGTTGATCCGCGCACTGACCAACGCTGGCTGCTCGATGCCTCCCCGGATCTGGCAGAGCAAGTCGAACTGGCCCGCGAACACGCGGCCCCCACCGCCCCCGGGCGACCGGCACTCTTCGCGGGCATTTTTCTGACCCACGCCCACCTGGGACATTACACGGGGCTGGCCGAGCTCGGCCGTGAAGCCTATGGCTCTGAAGCGACCCCGGTTTGGGGCACCGAATCCCTGGTCAGCTTCATCGAGGGCAACGGACCCTGGAGCCTGCTGGTCTCGGCGGGCCACATCGAGACGCGCATCCTGCCCCCCGGCAACACGATCGAGTTGGCGCCGGAGCTGACCATTTCATCCATCCCCGTGCCGCACCGGGATGAGTTCTCCGACACGGTGGCCTATCGGGTCCAAGGCCCCGGAGGCGCCCTGCTCTACTTGCCAGACATCGACCAATGGGAACGCTGGCCATTGCCCATTGAGTCTGTGCTGGTTGATGTGGAGCACGCTCTGCTGGACGGCACTTTCTTCTCCGCCGACGAGTTGCCCGGCCGCTCCATCGCGGACATTCCCCACCCGCTGATCAGCGAATCGATCCGACGCTTCTCCGACTTGCCGCGCCGTGAACGAGCCAAGATCCACTTCACACACCTCAATCACTCCAACCCGGCGGCCACACCACACAGCCCTGCCCAAGGCGCCATCCTGCGCGCCGGCATGGACATCGCCACCGGCGGAATGCTGCTGCCGCTCTAGCCGAGATTGAGGTCAGGGCAAGGGCATCAGATAGATGTCCTTGAAGTGAATCTCCGCGCCCTCTGACTGCAGGCAGATCTTGCCCGGCACCTCCTGGCAGTCCCAGGCGTAGTTGAGCACTTCGCCATTTACGCGCAGCACGCAGTGCCCCTGCCAGAGCGTGATCTCATAGGTGTTCCATTCGCCAATGGGACGCTCATTGGTGTCGGTGCGCGCCGTGTTGCGCCCATTCGTGCGTTCCTCCGCGACCTTCATGGGCATTTTGTCGATGTTCCAGAAGTCACCGGCCGCCCCGCTCTGTAGCTGGGCCTCGATGCTCCGCGGCCAGACCTTGTCGGGCCCGATCTGCCTCAGCAGCACTCCGCTGTTTCCGGCCTGCTTCGTAATTGGATTGAAACGCCAGTTGAGACGCAGGGTGAAGTTGGTGTAATTGGCTTTGGTGCGCAGGTAGCCGATGGGACGCCCCTTGCAGATCAGGACACCTTCATCCGTAACCTGCCACACATCCTGCGGCTGGCCCTTATCCAACAGGAAGTGGGTCCAGCCCGTCAGATCGCGACCATTGAATAGCGCCTGCTCGCGGTCGCCCCGCGCATCGAGACTGCGCACCCGCAGGTTGCGGTACCAGACATCATCGCCGTGGTCCTGCAGCACGATATGGCCCGCGGGCGACATGCCGAAGTCGGGCATGGAGCTGAACTTGCTCCCGGTCTTGAGGCTCCGCCAACGCTCGCTGTTCAAGTCGTAGGACAGGACGCGCGATCCGTTCAGCCAATGCTCAACACGGTTTCCGACGACAACGATACGCCCCCGGTTCCAACTGCCAACCTCCGCCAGGCGCTTGCCCTTACAGGGAATCAGGCCATAGAGCGCAGCCGCGCCAGTCAGCGGACTGCGCCCATCGCCATGGAGTTCGTCATCCAACACCTGGTACTCCGGCCCGGTCTCCCAGCTGTTGTTGTGGTCCTCGGTGACGCGATAAAAAACCCCGCTGTTGGCTCCTGGCGCAACGCGCCAGTCGAACTCGAACTCAAAATCCCGAAAGGACCGCTCACTTATGATGTCTCCACCGCCACCCTGGGCCACCTTGCGCAGCGCGCCGTCCTCGATCGCCCAACCCTGCTCGGGAAAAGCATCCCGTCGAAAACCGCGCCAACCCGCACTCGTCGCACCATCGAACAGCAACTCCCAGCCCGCCTCGCGCTCAGCTGCCGTGAGTTGATTTGGTTGGCGGTGGCCGCTGCGCACCTGGCCCGTGGCCGCCCATTGCGTCCCGCGCACGATCAACTCCCGCAGGGCAGGATCGCGATGAGATGCCTGCGTCGCTTCAACTCCCGGCCAGACATGCCCGAGGGGCGTATGAAATATGCGTCCCTGGCCAAACTCCTTGACGATCGCCATGGGTTCGCGGCGGCCAGTGCCACCGCTCTCCTTCGCTGACACCGCCGAGGCCAGGATGCGGTAGTCCGTTCCGTGCATGTGCACGAGGTTGTGGTAGAGCTCGTCAGGATGGCCGAGCAGCGGCGGCAGATCGCGGGTGATTGGGTGCTGGCGATCACCGATCTCCACATTGAATGCGTGGAAGGCCCCGTGCCCCGTGCCCTCGCGCCAACAGAGCGCGACCATCTCCTCGTACTCCGTCCAGCCGTTGAAAGCGTTGTTGGCGGCGTGAATGACGCTGACACCGAGGCCCTCGCGCACCGCCTGCAAAAAGGTACGCTCCGCCGCCGCTCCCCAACGGGGTCCGTTGTAGTCGAGGACGACGGCCCGGTAAGCGGAAAGCCCCTGGGCATCGGCCAGGTCGCGGGCCGGATCATTGGTGATGGTGACATTGAAGTAACCGCTCTCGGTCAACATCTCCGCCAGTGATGGGCCGGTCCACTGCCACCAGTGATTGTTGGCACCGCTGACCACCAGCACAGGAATCAACTCGCCCTCCGGAGAACTGGAGCTGGCGCAAGGCAAGGCGCGGCCGGGGAGCACAAACAGGACGGCTAGGACGAGGGCTGCAATCTTGATCTGGGACATGGCTGGGGATGGGGGTAGGGTCAGGGGCGCTCTACCGCAGTGTAACGAGCTAGGCAGCCAGCACCCCAAGGCCTTAACCTGACCACCTTGGATCCCTTCCTCTACCAATACGCCATCGGCGGGACCGTTTTCGCCATCGGTCTGATTTACGCAGGGCGCTCTGGCTACCTGGGCCTGCGGGGACGCGGCCTGCGCAACTTGCTCGTGGCCCTCGGGGGCCTTGCCGCCTGCGCCGCCCTGCAGGGCTGGTTGCAATACGGCGAGATGACCGTTGCCGAGCCGGTCCCCTTCAGCGGCGCAACACCCACCACGCCAACAACCATCGGCACGGGCCTCGACTACGCTGTGATGGGCGCCTACTTCCTGGCCATCTTGGCCATCGGCACCTGGTTCGGCCGCGGCCAACGCTCGACCCGGGATTTCTTCTTCGGCGGTCAACGCTTCTCCTGGTGGCTGATCGCCTTCAGCCTGCTTGCCACCACCATCGGCTCCTACAGTTTCGTCAAGTACAGCAAGGTGGCCTACAGCTTCGGCCTGGCCAGCAGCCAGACCTATCTGAACGACTGGTTCTGGATGCCGCTGTTCCTCTTTGGCTGGCTGCCGATTCTCTACTTCTCACGCCTGACTTCGATCCCCGAATACTTCGAGCGCCGCTTCGGCAGGCCCGCCCGGCGCCTGGCCACGGCCCTCTTGCTGCTCTACTTGGTCGGCTACGTGGGCGTCAACCTGTTCACCATGGGCAAGGCCCTGCACTACCTGCTCGGCTGGCCGGTGCTGGCAGCCGCCGCCGGCGTTGCTGCTATTTCCGCCACCTATGTCACCGCCGGAGGCCAGACCAGCGTCATCATGACCGACCTCTTCCAGGGCGTCATGCTGCTGGTAGTTGGCCTGGGCCTGCTCGTGCTAGGCGCCCTGGCCCTGGGCGGCTTCGAGCCCCTCTGGGAGCACCTGCCGCGTTCACACCGCAGCGCCTTTGCCTCCTTTAATGAGGACCCGTCCTACAACAGTGTCGGCATCTTCTGGCAGGACGCCATGGCCAACTCGGCCATGTTCTACTTCCTCAACCAGGGCATCTTGATGCGTTTCATGGCGGCGCGCTCGGTGGAAGAGGGGCGCAAGGCCGCCACGGCCGTGCTGCTGGTCCTGATGCCCGTGGCGGCAGTGGTGGTGGCCTCCGGCGGTTGGGTCGGACGCTCCCTGGAACACGCCGGTCTGCTGCCGCCGGGCATGGATCCGGCCAAGGTCTTCTTCATCACCGCTGACTTCCTCGCCAGACCGGGCGTCTTCGGGTTGGTCATGGCCGCCCTGACCGCAGCCCTGATGTCCACGGTGGATACCCTGATCACCGCCGTCTCCGCCATCGTGGTCAACGATGTAATCCAGCCCCTGCGCCCAGCCGCCACGGAGAGCCAACTGCTGAAGGCCGCCCGCTGGACCGCCCTGGCCGTGACCGTTGTGGGGGTCGGCCTGGTCCCGATCTTCTCCATGTTCGACTCCATCTACGCCGCCCATGGAGCCTTCACCGCGGCCGTCACGCCACCGCTGGTCGTGGCCCTGCTCTTGGGCGTCTTCTGGAAACGCTTCACCGCCGCCGCCGCCCTGGCCACCATGGGCGGCGGCGCCTTGGCCATCTTGGCCTCCATTCTGTACCCGGCCCTGGTCGCACCCTTTGCCCAGGGTGTGCCCGCCGTGGAGATCGGTGACGGCCTGCTGGAGGGCGCGCGCCAGTACAAGTACATGCGCGCCTGTTACGGGCTGTGCGTCAGCGCTGCCATCGGCATCGCCGTCACGCTTGTCACGCGCCCAGACAAGACCCGCGACCTGAACGGCCTGGTGTGGGGCACGGTTGCCGCCGCCTTGGCTCGCTACAAGGGCAGAGCGGGCACGGAACAGGAGAGCGCCTGGACAACCGTAACCGTGCGCCGCCGCGCACAACCCGTCGAGCACACGGACAGCGGCCTGCCGCGCCTGCGGGTTTCCGCGGCCCTGGCTAGCGCCCTCGCTGCCACCACCGGCGACCTGCTCTACATCTCCGATCGCCGCCGCTTCCTCGGCGGCCTGCGCTCTGGCCATGTGTTGATCGACGCCATCCAGACCGCCGGCTCCCCAACCGAAGGGCCATGGATTGAACTCGATGATGAGACCGCTGCCTCAGTCGTCGCCCCCGGCCGCGAAGATCTGCTGTTGCGGGCCCGCCGTCTCTATTGATACTCCCCCCTGGTACCCCCCCCGCTGATTCTCCCCAAAGTGGCCGCTCATCGGGCATCATGCCGGACCGTCCCTGCCAGAGCCCAGCACCATGACACAAGCAACTCACACACCCGCGCACATCCGCGACTTCATCGACACGCACTACCGCCACTTCAACGCCGCCGCCCTGCGCGACGCGGCCCGCGGTTGGGTGGAGCTACTTGAACGCGGTGACAAGATGTTTCTCCCCCTAGCCGGCGCCATGAGCACCGCCGAGCTCGGCATTTCCCTGGCCGAGATGATCCGCCAGGGCAAGGTACACGCCATCTGTTGCACCGGCGCCAACCTGGAGGAAGATGTCTTCAACTTGGTCGCCCATGAACACTACGAGCGACTGCCCAACTACCGCGACCTCAGTCCAGCCGACGAGCAGGCCCTGCTCAAGCGGCATCTGAACCGGGTCACGGACACCTGCATTCCAGAGGAAGAGGCCCTGCGGCGCATAGAGTCTCATGTACTCGCCCGCTGGCAGGCCGCCGACGCCGCCGGTGAAGCGCGTTATCCCCAGGAGTTCCTCTTTGAACTGCTGCTTTCCGGTGAACTGGAGCAGTACTACCAAATCGACCCACGCCACTCCTGGCTCTTGGCAGCTGCCCAGGCAGACCTGCCGATCTTCGTCCCGGGCTGGGAGGACTCCACCCTAGGCAACATGTATGTGGCCGCCCAAATCCGCGGCGACCTCACCCGTCCCCACACCGTGCGAGCTGGAACCGAGACCATGCGCCGCCTGGTTGCCTGGTACCAGGAACAGACCGCCACCGGCGGCCTTGGCTTCTTCCAAATCGGCGGAGGAATCGCCGGCGATTTCCCGATCTGCGTCGTGCCTCTTATCAAACAGGATCTCGAAACGGATGTGCGCGTCTGGTCCTACTTCTGCCAGATCAGCGACAGCACGACATCCTATGGTTCCTACTCAGGGGCGGTTCCCAACGAGAAGATCACCTGGGGCAAGCTCGACCCCAACACGCCGAAGTTCATCATCGAATCAGATGCAACGATTGTGGCTCCGCTTGTCTTCCAGTACGTGCTGGCGGCAGACTGACCCTGGCAAAACGGCTGGCATTGTGCGGCTTGGCCCGGGAGGCCCAGGGGACTTTCGCAGAGAGCGGACGGATCAGTCCCCGTAGGAGCCGTCCGGCAGGACCCGAGGCAGCCGCCAACGGGAATCGGATAGCAGGCTCCAGACGGCAGGATCTCCGCTCTGCAACTCATCCGGCGTGGTCAAGCGCCACTCATCTGCGATCTCCCGCGCGCGCCCGGCGTAGCTTTGGCCGCCGAGCTTGGTGATCAATGTCCAGTAACTGTATTCGGCAACCTGGCAGCGGTAGTCACAAGTGCGGTCGTAGTAGGAGTACCAGGCCCCGGCGGGATAACGGCGTGGCATTCGTCGGTGGTAGCCGCCGCGGGCCAGGTCCATGGCTTGGGCTAACCTGGAGCCGCGCTCGAAGCCAAAGACCTCGGGGTAGGTCGCGGCCCAACCAAAACTGACCAGATGCCAGACCTCCTCCAAAGTGGCGTCAAAGCCCTTGGCTAAACTGCTTCCGGCCGGGTGGGTTTCCCGTCCGTACAAGTCCTGAATCAGCCGGTGCCCCGCCCGTTCGAACTGACGCTGGTCGAGCCGCTCCAGTTCCCTATCGCTGCCGGCCATCACGAGCAGGGCTCCGTGCTCGCGCAAGGCCGCCAGTACGCGCTTGTCATCCGCCTCCCCATCCTCATCGTTGTCGATGTATTGGGCTAGCACATGCAGCGCGTGCAGTAGCTTTTCCTCGCTGACGGTCTCCATGGCGATGACATCGATGCCAAAGGCGCTCCCCCATTTGGTGAACAACTGCTCCCGCGCCCAAGCCAGACGCCCTGGCAGGGGACCTACAGTTGGCGCCTCAAGCACGGGTACGGCCACCAACTCCAACTCCACCTCCACGGCCAGGTGATCGCTGAGATCGATCACCGGCGTAACGCTCCCGTCATCCTCAGCGATTTCACCGAAGGGACGCTCTTCGTCACTCAACACAAAACGCCGCACGCTCGCGCGCCTAACCACAAACGGCTGTCGCCCTTGCCCGTCCGCGCGCAGCAGGCAGTAGTCAATGGAGTGACTGCGCGACCGCCGGCCATCATTAAAGAAACGCCGCAGGGTGTTATGGGAGACCGCCGTGGCCCCGGACTCGGGCTCGGTTTCCTCCGCGGCAATCCAGGCATCCACAACCGGCTGTCCAGTAGTGCCCAGGCTCTCCAGCATGAACTCGTGGCGCGCGGGCGATTCCCGTGAGGTGTTGAAATCACCGGCAATCAAACACGGCATCGCCGCCGGACCGGCGAGACCCTCGCGCTCGGCCAGGGCTTCGCCCAACGCTGCGATCTGCAGCTTGCGATTAGCTTCCGTTTCCTCGCCGCCGCCGGCGTGCAGGTGGGTGGTCACCAAGCCGATCGTCCGTCCGGCCAGTTTCACATCACACATCACAAAGCCCTTGGAGGTGAAGTTGTCGTAACCCTGCGTCGGCGCAAAGGCCACTTGCTCGACCCGCTCCAAGGGATAGCGAGAGAGAATCACCAGGCCCGAACCGAGGAAGGTCCGCTCCACATCACCTCGCAGCGTGCGGTCGGCTCCCATGACGCCGTGGGGGAAGCCCGCGTCCCGTATGAGTTGCCGGGCCATCCCATCATCCCAGACTTCCTGCAACACGACCACATCCATGCCTGCCCGGGCCAAGCGTGACAGCTCCTCCGAGATGAACTCCACCCGCCGCTGATCGTCGGCATAGGTTCCGCCCAGGCCGAACATGGTCTTGCCGAACAGATGCACATTCCAAGTCAAGATGCGCAGGGAGTCATCCTCGGGCTGGATCCCGGCCAGCGGCCCCTCCCGTGCTCCCTGGGCCGCCTGGGACCCCTGGGCCGCCTGGGCCGCCCATGCCATGGACTGGCCGAGCACGAGCGCCAGAACAACACCCACCAGCGCCCCCCAACCCCTGCGCCGTGACCGCTCTTTTCCGTCAGTGATAATCATGTTCCCGTTGGCTGCCCCCGGGGCTGATAATACACCTCCCCCCGCCAACCTCGCGTCCCGAAATCCGAGCAGCCCACACCCACTCCAGCCATGCTACGTCCCATTCTGATCCTGCTGCCGCTGCTGGCCTGTTCCAGTCCCGGCCCGACACCTCTCCCGACTGCTGGCCAAGCCGACATCTTCGATGCCTTCCGGCAGGCACTCGGCCAGTCTTCGTTTCACGGCCCAACCCAACGACTGATCTTTCACGCCGTCCTCCGCGGCCTTTTTGAGGACGGCGTCCGAGATGATGTGATCGGACGGTTGACGCGCACCGACCAAGCCACGGGCATGCCCTATTCATTTGTCTACGCCTGTCCCGTATGCATGCCCGCCTTCAATGCCCTGCGCGTCTACGCCCAACGACCGGAGTTCTACGGCGACAAACAGGGCGCGACGACCTTCGGCCCAGGCCTGTCCGACTAACTGCGCCAACAACTTCTGTCAGCAGACGGCTCCACCCATCGCGGCGCCGTAAACCAACTCATCGGCGGATGGCTGCGTGAGCACATCGACAGCATGCGCCTGACGGATACGGAACTCGCAGCCCTGGACAAGGAGTTGGAACGCCTCAGCGAACGTGGCCTGGCCCAACTACGGTCCTATCTCCACGGTCTCCCAGACACAATCCTCAACAGCCCGGACCTGCCCGCCTCAACGGTCGAGTACTTCTCTGCCGCCGCCGAGGTGTACGCCGGCTGGGAGACCTGCCCTAGCTGCGACGGCGCCAGCGACGCCTGCACTCCCCAAGCCCCCGCCATGCTGGGTAGCTCCGAGCGCTGACGGGAGTCCGTTGAAAAAGTCTCGTCGCGAGGCGCAGCCAGCGGCGGCGAGCCTGACGCCGCCCCGGCGTCGATGGCACTAGCGGCGACGACGGCAGCGCCGTAGCAGGGAGTTCGTCAACGGGCTCCTAGAGCTTGGCCCGCACAGCATCCAAGATGCGCGCCTCCCGCTCCCGGGCCTTGTCTTCCAGTTCCCGCGCTCGCTCGCAGAAGTCCTTGGCCGCTTCCTTGTCAGTCAGGTCCTTGGCGTTGATGGCCACATTCAAGCCGGCACCGAGCACCGCCGAGCGCGCACAGAGAGCGCCGACGCCAGCATCAGAAGCGGAAGCCGCCAGTCCGTCCTGTGCCATGGCGGCGATGACTTCCATGGATTCCAACGCCACGGCCATCACCTCCAGGGGCACCTCGATGGCTCCCGTGGTTGCGGCCTGGATAGCCTGCGCGCGCGCCGCCTGTTCCTCTGCGCTGCCCTTGGGCAGACCGAAGGCATCCATGATGCGATTGAAGGCCGCCGTATCTTCGTCGACGAGGGCCAACAGTCGCCCGTGACAGGCCTTGCCCCGTTCCGCCCAATCGCTGAACTCCGACCAACGCTCGTCCCAACCGCGCTTGTGGCTGGACAGGTTGGCGACCATCGTTCCCAAGGCTGCCCCCAGCGCTCCCAGGGCCGCCGCCACCGAGCCCCCGCCCGGTGCCACGGATTCGGAGGCGGTCTCGTGCACGAATCCCTCTAGGGTGTTGTCCACCAAGCGCCGCTGCCCGCCGGCGGCCAGCACGTACTCGATGATCTTCTTGTCGGGATCAAAAGGGGCCAACTCGTCGAGCCCCATGGACTTGACCGCGATCTTGATCAACTCCCCATCGCTCACACCCAGGGAACGCTGCTGCTTGGTCAAGTAATACCGGCCCGCATCGAGCATGGCCTCCAGGGGAATCAGGCCCACCAACTCCGAGCCGGTGACGCGCACGCCGCGGGCCCGCGCCCGTTCACAGCACTCATCGAAGGCCGCGTGGGCTGAAGTCACTGAGATGTTCGTCAGATTCATGGAGATCTGCGCCACGCCGTACTCCTCGATAAACCAGCCGATGCCCTTCACACACTTGAGCGAACCGGGCAGCCAGACCGCATCCCCCTGGGCATCACGCACGATCTCGCCGGTCAGGGGATTGCCCTCGCGTTTGATGCGGCCCTTCTCCCGCACATCAAAGGCGATGGCGTTGGCCCGCCGCGTCGAGGTCGTGTTGAGGTTTACATTGTAGGCCACCAAGAAATCACGGGCGCTGACAGCCGTGGCACCAGCGCGCGCATTAAAAACAGAGGGACCGAAATCCGGGCCCCAAGCCGGGTCCGCCAGCTTTTCCTCCAAGCCCTCGTATTCGCCGGCGCGCACCTTGGCCAGATTGCGCCGCCCTTCCTCGCGCGCCGCGTGCTCGTAGCAGTAAACGGTCAAGCCGACCTCCTCCCCCAAGCGCCGCGCCAGTTCATGGGCATGGGCCACGGTCTCCTCCATGGTGACGCCGCGAATCGGCACCAGGGGGCAGACATCCATGGCGCCGAAGCGCGGGTGCTCGCCGCTGTGCTTGGTCATGTCAATCAACTCCGCCGCCTTGGCGCCGGCCCGCACCGCCGCCTCGATGACCGCCTGCGGTTCACCGGCGATGGTGACCACGGTGCGATTGGTGGCTCGCCCGGGATCGACATCCAAGAGACGCACCCCATCCACGGACTCCGCCGCGTCAGTGATCTGGCGGATAATGGCCATGTCGCGGCCTTCGCTGAAATTCGGTACACACTCGATAAGTCGATCCATGGCGCTATTCCTGCTCGCGGGTAAGGTCCAAAAGGCGCGACCATGATGCCCCCATTAAAGCACCCCGTCGAGGGCCCAGCTCAGCTCCGAGCCACGCCGCCCCTCCAAGCCCCTCCTCCGGCGCCCGGACGACTTCCGGTTTTCCGTTGTCCACGCGGCACCCGATCCCCCATGCTGTTTCCATGAAGCGCCTACTCTTCGCCGGCTTCCTCGGCGGCCTCGTGGCCTGGATTTGGGGAGCCCTGATTTGGATGGCCCTCGGCCTGCACCTGCCAGCCATCAACAGTTTTGCCGATGCCACCGCCATCAACTCCGCCCTGGCGGCCGCCGACGGCCAGGGCACCTCCGGCATGTACTGGGTGCCCGGCATGAAACACAGGCCGGAGATGACCGAGGAGGAACAAGCCGCCGCCCGGGAAGAGTGGATGGACGAGGCCAGCGCTGGCCCCTACGCCATCGTCTACCTGCATCCGCGAGGTGTGAACGCCCATTCCATGCACTACCTGTGGAAAGGCCTCCTGCTGGAAATCTGCGCCGCCACCCTGGCCGCCTGGATCCTGTCCCTGGCCTGCGCCGGAAGATCCCTGCCCTACCTAAAGCGCGTGGCGGTGGTGGCAGGCCTGGGCGCCTTCGCCGCCATAGTCGCCCCGCTCCTCGGCTGGAACTACATGCACTTCCCCATCAACTGGACCCTGCACCTGGTCTTCGACCACATCACCACCTGGACCGTGGCGGCCCTAGCCATCGCCTGGCGCATCCGCTGAAGCTCCCCGCAAAGGCTTGGTGGCCAGCCATTCTCCAGGCCTCCAGCCGGATCGGCTGAGCCCCGCACCCGGCCCGCGACCACATCACCACCTGGACCGTGGCGGCCCTAGCCAGCGCCTGGCGCATCCGCTGAAGCTCCCCGCAAAGGCTCGGTGGCCAGCCATTCTCCAGGCCTCCAGCAGGCCTCAGGAAGAAGCGCCCCACGGGGCAACCAGTCCAAGGCCACAGGCCACCCTCCCCCTTGTACAACCGCGGAATCTGCTGGCTGACCACATGTGATGGCGGCCTCACCACCGATTTCCAGGGCCGATTCCGCCCCCTTGGACTAAACTCCCCGGTCATGTCCTCAGGCGAAACACCAGAGCACCCGCTGCTCAGCGAGGAAGCGGGCCGCGTCGAGCTCCTGCTCGGCAATGAGGCCATCGTGCGAGGCGCCATCGAGGCCGGCGTCGGCTTCGCCTGCGGCTACCCCGGCACGCCCTGATCAACCACCACGAATTTGTCGGTGTACTCTTGCTGCAGCTTGATGATGTGCTCGAAAACCATCCCTTAATGCCTGTCTGCGTGA
>NYXZ01000075.1 GCA_002686595.1 Planctomycetota bacterium
GCCATCAGGCCGTGTAGGGCAGGAAGGCACCCTCCCAGGTCCACTGCCCCTTCTCTTCTTGGAACTTGGTGTTCTTGTCGATCAGCAGTTGGCCATCCTCGGCCATGGTGATCTTGTAGCGCTCTAGGGGACGCGGTGCCGGGCCCTCCACATTCATGCCGGTGCGGATGAAACCGCTGCCGTGGCAGGGGCACTTGAACTTCTCATCCGCCGCCAGCCAGTTGGGCGTGCAGCCCAGGTGCGTGCAAACCGTGGAAAGCGCATAGAAGCCAGCGGCCTCGCGCACGATCCAAACACCGAAGGCCGCCTTGTAGCGCGTGTCCACCGCATCGATGGCATAGGAGGCCGGGTCCCCCGCCTTGAACTCCTGGGGCGGCTCATAGGAGACATTGGGAAACATGAAGCGCGTCATGGCTCCGATGCTCGCCACGCTGGCCGCCGTGAAAGCGGTCCAGGCCATGCCCAGGATGGATAAGAAGCCACGCCGGGAGACCTCGCCACGCAGGGGGGCTGGCCGCAGGGCGGGCTCGCTGGAAGGACCCTTTTTCTTTTTCTTTTCGTCAGTCACTGCTCTTGTTGATTCGTCTGCCCGAGGGGGATTAGGCGCTGTTGGCACCGCCAGGTGCCGTTCTGAATCCAAACTGCGTCACATTGGAGCTCGACAGGATGGCCTAGGAGGCGCCCCTTGGCAACCCTCCCCGGCCCCGATTGGACGTCAATCTTTTCCTAGGAGCCCGTTGAGAAAGTCCCGTCGCGAGGCGAAGCCAGCGGCGACGAGGCAAGGCCATCGGCGGCGAGGCCGGGAAGGCGAGACGGCGGAAGCGGCCCTCTAGGGCCGCTCCGCACGGCTCAGCAAGCCTGACGCCGCATCGACACCGATGGCGAAGCCGCAGTAGGGAGTTTATCAACGGGCTCCTAGCACGCGCAGGGCCGCCTCGCGCAGGGCCAAATCCTCTGACTCCGCCAGGGATTCGAGCAAGGGCAGATCCTCTGCCAGCTCCAGGCGCGCCAGGGCCCCGAGGGCCTGCACCCGATTGGCTGAGATCAGCTCGCCCCGGGGGTACTTCTCTCGATCCAGTTCGCGCTCCCGGGCGTATGTGGCCGGGTCCAGGAGCTCGCGCAGGATGTGAGCACCGGCGGTGCGCTCGGGCGCCTGCAAGTAGCTGAGGGCGATGGCAGCGTTGGCCCGCACCTCGAAGACCTCATCTGCCAGGGCCGCGGTAAGGGCCTTCGCCGTACCCGCCCCGGGCAGATTCTGCAGGGCGATGGCGGCCACGGAGCGCAGACCCGGGTCCTGGTTATCCAAGAATGCCTGGATCGGTTCCCGGGCCGCCTCCGCCCGCGGCAGGCCGATCTTCCCCAGGAGGTAGATGGCGTTGAAACGGATCCAACCATCCCCGTCATCTGCCTCTGAAACACTCAAGAATTCCTTCAAATAGCCGGTCCCCGCAGGATCGCCCATATCTGACAAGAGGGCCGCCAGAGTCAACCGGATGCGCAGGTCCTCCGCCGGTACCTCATCCCAGGCGGCGGCCACGCGCTTCTGGAAGCCCTCCTCCATGGGCCAGGGCAACTCCCTGCCGGCCCCCCGGGCTTCCTGGTTTTCCGCCACTTGGCGCACCAGGTTGAAAAGGCCCTGGGTGCGGTCGTTCACTCCTCCGTGGACCACCCGCTCCAGGTTCTGATCCAGGCTGGCCTCCTCGCCGGAAATGGCCCCAAAGAGCACAAAGACCAGGACTATCGCCACCACAATGCCCGCCGGCACGACGACCAGGGGCACCCACAGATTGCGATAAGGCGCCGGGGGCGGACCAGCGGGCCCACCACCCTCGATTTGAATGCCGTCTGACATCTGCCTGCTCCCTCAGACGAGGCGCTTGGCCACCGGGAAGTCGCTCAGGCGGCCGGGCCGCGGCATATTCCCCACCAGGGGCGTCACATACTCGAGAAAGACCTCGCTCACATCGTTGGAGCCGGCCAAATGCGCCTCGTCCAAGACCCGAGTCTGTTGGGCCACGTTTTCCAAGGCCGTCACATCCGTGCGGCAGAAGTATTCCGCCCCGTCGCCCTCGCGCACCAGAATCACCGAACCGTGGGGCACATCGTCGCCCGTGGCCAGGGCCACGGCGTGCCGGCCCACGGCCCGCGCCTCGGCGGCGTCCACTTCCGATACGACGCCGGCGAAGGAGCGCTGCAGGTAGCCGAAGGTGTCGGCCCGTACGCGCAGGCCCGCGCCCAGGCGATCTTTAATGGTAGTGGCCAGCAAATCCCCCAAGGCCCCGGTGCCGGAGAGCTGCACATTGCCGTGGGAATCAACTTCACCGGTTGAGGCCACCGGGGCGCCATCGGGTCCGTGGATGCCCTCCGAAGCCGCCACCAGACAGCGTCCGTGGCGGCTGAACATGCGCTCAACATCGCCGACGAACTCATCCAGGGAGAAGTCCCGTTCGGGCACATATATAAGGTGCGGTCCGTCGTCCTCGAACTGCCGCGCCAGGCGACTGGCCGCCGTCAGCCAACCCGCATGGCGCCCCATGATCACATCGATCTTGATCCCCGGCAGGGAGCGGTTGTCCTGGTTGTCGCCCATGATCGCCTGGGCCACGAACTTCGCCGCGGAGCCAAAGCCCGGGCAGTGATCGGTCACCGGCAGATCGTTGTCGATGGTCTTGGGTACATGGAACAGGCGCACATCGTAGTTCTCCGCCACCGCGATCTCGTTCAGGATGTGGGCCGTCTCCGCCGAGTCGTTCCCACCGATGTAAAAGAAGTAGCGCACATCATGGGCGCGCAGGACGGCCAGGACCTGCTCACATTCCTCGCGCGTGGGCTTCTTGCGCACCGAACGCAGGGCGGCGCAGGGTGTGGCGGCCACCGCTTCGAGAGTGGCTGCGCTCTCCCGCCCCAGGTCGATCAGATTCTCGTCCAGGATGCCGGCGATGCCGTGCAGGGCGCCGTAGACCTGGCCCACGGCCTCGCTGGCCACACAGGCCTCCACGAGTCCGACAAGGCTCTGGTTGATGACACAGGTGGGGCCGCCTGACTGGCCGATGAGGGCGTTTCCGCGGGGTGAGGACATGCTTTCGGTGGGCGAGGGTGCTGGAGGAGGGTACGGCGGGCCTGCCTCGGCCAGCGCCACGGCGCACGGTAGCGCCGGAGCGCCCGCGCGTCCATGCTGCCCCGCGCCTCTATGGCGCCCGCGCGTCCATGGAGAGGGCCGCTCCGGCGGTAACAGCCCCGAACCATTGCGGCGCTTTCCTTTGTGGGAGATGCGGGCTAGAATCCCCGCCCCTTCTTCGGTCCGGCTCGTCTGGACCCGGCGCTGGCCCTACCCGATTGTCTGCCGGGTCGCCGCCGCGAAGTGGAGCCTTGAGTGCCCGGGTGGCGGAATTGGCAGACGCGCTAGACTAAGGATCTAGTGGGGTAAAACCCGTGCTGGTTCGATTCCAGTCCCGGGCACCATCTCACCCCTGCGGCCCTCGGCGGCCGCGAGAGCGCACGGCAGCCAACTCCAGCAGGGCTCCCCCTCAGTCCAAGGGCATGACGATGCGCAGGGATGCGTCCAAGGCCCGGGGATCGAAGGCCAGCATGAAGAGAGCCGCGGAAACCGCCTCGCCGTAGACGATCTGGCGCTCCTTGGCAGCCCGCAGAACGGGCACCTGTTCAGCTTCCAGTCGCTCCCGTAGGGCGCGCAGGATGGGATCGACCAAGCCATCCACGGCGTCCTGTTCTTGATCGGTCAAGCGCCCCCGGCGTTTGCCGGGATAGTGCTGGGCGATGACCTGGTCCTCCGCCTTGGCCCGCTCGGAGACCCAGTCCACCTCCACGGCGAAACGGGCCCACTGATCCGACCACTCGCGCAGATAGGGTCCGGCGCTGCGCGGATCGACCCAAGCGAGGAGGTTGGCCTGGGGCAGTGATTCATCGAGCAGGGCCACAAAATCCGTGCGGTTGGCCAGGTTCGGGTAGCTGCCCCCGACGCCGCCCTGGGTGTAGCGCTTGAGCAGGTCGCCGAGCATGCGGAATGAGTTGGCGATGATGCAGACCTCCTCGTCGATGGGCGTGGCGTTGACCGTGGCGATGACACCGGTGCCGGGTACCAGGGGCGACCAGAACTCACGGGTGGAAAAGCCCGCCTCCTTGTTGCTGTAGTAACCCTGCTCGCCGGGATGGCGCCCCTGGAGGCCGAATCGCGCCCCCTGGCCACCGATCAAGTCCCGCAGGTTGACGATGCGATCACCGTCCTCAAGCCACATGACAAGCCCCACGGCGGGCACCACCTGATTGTCGTGGGGCGGCCCCCCGGCATCATCCGGGTAGTCGTTGGGACGCATGATGAGTGCCAGCCTGTTCTTCAGGGAACCGTCCAGCTCCAGGATCAACTGCTCCAAGGTCGCGTAGCGTCCGGTGCCGCGGAAGAGGTCTTCCAGGTTCTTGCGCATGGCCGGCTCCATGGAGGCCACGGCCTCGCGCAACAGGTCCCCGATGTCTCCTTGTAGGTAGAGGAACAGGCTGGTGTCCGCCGGGGCGTAGCGGGCGGCGTCGAGCACGCGGGCCCGATCGAAGCCGCGCTGGCGATAGAGGCGCGTTTGGAACGCGGTCAGGTTCTCGGACGAAAGCGGAGCGTGCACATCGAGGGCCAACCCACCATCGAAGTCCACCACGCCCACGGTCTCCTTCATGTCCGCCAGTTGCACCAGGCGGGCTAGGAACTGGGGCAGAAAGTCCTGGCTCTTGCGGTTGGGCCAGGCGCCGTCATAGCTGAGGTTCTCGAAGAGCTTGGCCAGGTCCACGAAGGCCTCCAGCGCATCGCCGCCGGATTGTTCCCCGCGCTGTTGGATGTGGTCGTGGTAGCGGGCCGAGAGCAGGAATGAGTCCTGGCTGTCGCGGCCGGCCAGGTCCCCCGCATCGTCGATGAACTCCGCGGCGGTGGAAATGATGACCACATCCCGCACGCGGGAGATGTGCAGGGGCCGGGGAAGGTCGGCGCCGGAGAGGACCGGGTGGCCGGAGGTCAGGTCGATGCTCAGCCCGCTGGCCTCCAAGCCCAAGAGGCCCGGATAGGAGAGCAGTTCCGCACCGAGCTTGCCCAGCCAGTTGACGCGCCCGTAGACGGCCCAGTCCGCCGCCTCCAACTTGGCGCCGCGGAAGTAGCCGGCCAGGGCCAGATCCGCCCCGCCGAAGATGTCCAGGGGGGCGAGACCGCCGGGAAGCTGCTGCGCCACCTGGTCCAGGGCCGCCCGGGCGCCTTCGATGTCCAAACCGCGGGCGTCTTCCGATTCCATCAATGTGCGCCAGGCCTCGGTGGCCTCCAGCTCCTGCTCCACGGCCAAGCTCGGGAAGGGATCGAAGAGCTCGGCCAGCTCGCCGCGGGCCACAAAGAAATCCACATCGCGCGGCACCAGGCCCGCCACATCCACATCGAAGTCCGCCTCCGTGGGCGAGAAGAGGAAGGTGGAAAAGGCGAAGTAGCCGATGAACAGCGCCAGGCCCAACAGTATGGCGAACAGGCGCAGGAGGCGGTGTTTGCGGGCCACGGTCAGGTTTCTGGGATTGGGGTGCTGGGGTGAGACGCCCCCGTGGGTGCGCGTCAATGGTGTGGGTGCGCGCCAATGGTGGGTGCGCGCGTCAATGGTAGCGTTTCCAAACCGACGAACGGACCCCCGCTTTTCTTCCCGCCAACTCTGCCGCGCCCTTGGCGAAGCGTATGTTAGTCCCATGGCCTCCCAGCGACTCTCACCGAACAAGCTCGTTTCCGCCATCTCCCTCTCGGCCACGCTGGCCCTCGATGCCCGGGCCAAGGCCCTGGCGGCCAGCGGTGCCGATGTGGTCAATATGTCCGTGGGCGAGCCGGACTGCGATGCCCCGGCGGCAGTCCAGGCGGCGGCCTGTGCCGCTGTTCGCGGGGGCCGCGTGCGCTACACGCCGGCCGCCGGCCGGGTGGAACTGCGCGCCGCCATCGCCAGCCATGTGTCGCGCACCCGCGGCATCGAGGTCACTTCGGAGGAAGTCACCGTCTGCCACAGCGGCAAGCACGCCCTCTCCGGCACGCTCTTGACGCTGATCGAGCCCGGCGACGAAGTGCTCCTGCTGTTGCCGGCCTGGATCAGTTATGTGGAACAGGTGACCTATGCCGGCGGCACGCCGATCAGCGTCGCCCCGCGCCGGGATTGCGGTCCTGACTTCGAAGCCATCGCCGCCGCCATCGGTCCGCGCACCCGGGGCATCATGCTCAACTCCCCCAGCAACCCCAGCGGCTATGTGTGGAGCGCGGCGGAAATCGGCGAGTTGGCGGAACTGGCCCGCGAGCGGGACCTGTGGCTGCTCTCGGACGAGATCTACAGCCGCCTGGTCTACGAGGGCGAGCCCAGCCCCAGCCCGGCTTCCATTTCCGACGACGCTCGCGGGCGGACTATAATCGTGGACGGCGCGAGCAAGAGCTACGCCATGACCGGCTATCGCATCGGCTTCGTCGTGGCCCCCGAACCCATCGCCGCCGGCGTGGCGCGCCTGCACAGCCACCTGACCGGCAGCCCCAACGCGGTTTCCCAGGACGCCTATCTGGCGGTGCTGGAAAACGAACCGCCGGAGGTGGCGGAGATGGTGGCCGAGTTCGCCGCGCGACGCACGCTGTTGATCGACGGCCTGCGCGAGTTGGGCTTGGAAGTGCCCATGCCCCGCGGCGCCTTCTACGCCTTCCCGCGGATGGACGCCCACTTGGACGAACGCGGCTCCGTGGGGCTGTGCGAGGACCTGCTCGAAGAGCAGCGCCTGGCCACTGTTCCCGGCGCGGTCTTCGGCCTCGATCAACACATCCGCCTCTCCTACGCCCTGGCGCGTCCCGCCATCGAGGAAGCCCTGGCGCGCCTCGGGACATTCCTGGGAGCGCGCTAGACGGGCCTGCGACCGGCACCCGAAAAGCGTGTCGCCCAGGGCGCGTGGCTGCCACGGGCAGAACCCGGGCCCGGCAGCGCCCTAGGAAATATCGTAGGCGTTGGTGGCCTCGGAGAACTCTTCCCGAGCCGCATCCCTGACGCGCGCCAAAAGTTCTGGCTCCGCCGTGTCGGCGAAGACATAGAACTTCCATAGGTCGCGATAGGAGCGCTCCAGGTCGGCCAGCCGCGGAACACGATCGGCGAAGGTCGAGAGGGGCGCAACTTCCGGCACGCCGGGCCAACGCACTTGAATGCGAGCCTCCTTGAGCTGCATGCGCTGGGCCGGGCAATAGACGATGACATCCACGGCTTGCCCACTGGAAAAACGCACGAGATCGGCGATGCGCTCCTCCGCGGCGGCCCGCGCCGCTGCGCCCTCATGGGAGAAGAAGCGGCCGACAAGTTGGCTTTGCACGGACTCGTTTTCGTAACGCGGAAAAACGCAGGCGCGCTTGTAGAGGCGGCGCCCACGGAAGTCGTCCACGAGCTTGTTCACCCGGCGCCGCACGGTCTCCGGCGCTCCCTGCACACGGTCCACCAAAGTGTCCAGGATTGAAGCATCCGTCTCGGAGTAGAGGTCCTCCTCGCTGATGGCTCCAGCTCCTAGGGCCAGCTCCACCGCCCGCGCCACCAGCGCCCCGGCGGCCACCTTGGCATGGTGGTAGTAGACGCGCTCGGAGAAGTAGTAGCGCGCTTCGAGCAGGCGCACGATCTCGCTCAGAATGTCCTCGCGCAGGAGATCGTGCTTGGCCAGGTCGATGAAGAGGTTGCCGCTCTCGCGTTCGATGCGGAAGTAACTGGTGACGCGATCGTCCACCGCCAGCTTGAGGCCCGTGAAGTAAGCGTCCCGGGCCAGGTAGTCCAAGTTGTCCGCGGATATTGTCTCCGAGATAATCTGGTGCCAATAGGGCGGCACACTGACCGGCGGATCGTTTTCGCTGCCCTGTCCTTCGGCCAAGACGGCCAGGACCTCGCGCCGCAGACCGAGCTCGGCCAAGAGGTCACCGGCTTCCGTCCCGGGCCCCAGGGCGTGGGCGAAACGCTGGGCGCTGTCGTGGCGGCGAAACATGCCTCCCTGGTCTTCGATGTTATGACCAAAGGGAATGTGCGTCACATCGTGCAAGAGGGCCGCCAGCCGAATGACCCGCGCCTCCTCCTCCGGCACGCGCAGACAGCCCACCGGATTCAGTTCATAGGACAGGTTCAGGGCCTCGATCATGCGCGCCGCACAGTGCAGCGTACCGAGGGAATGATCAAAGCGCGTGTGCAGCGCTCCGGGATAAACGAGATAGGCCGTCCCCAGTTGCCGCACGCCGCGTAAACGCTGCATCTCCCGCGTGTCGAGCAAACGCAGCTCCTCGTGGGTTAGATACAGATCCCCGTGTACGGGATCACGAATGACGCTGAAGCGCTTCTTGTGAGGAGTGGGAGACATGACAGGCGACGGTCCAGGCGGCTCAGGCGGCCGAGGTGGCCGGCGCGGCCGACGCGGCCGACGCGGCCGGCGCGGCCCGAGGCCGCCCGAGGCGGGAACCGAGGGCCGCACATCATAGGCCTTCACGCGTCCGCAAGTAACTCCACGGCAGATGCCTATACCGCTCCTCAGCCTGCCCCCGGGCCTTCCTCGTTTCCCCTTGCATGAATCGCCCCCCCCCTACGATGGCAGATAGAGCCTCGCAAGCTTGTCCGCGGGGCCGCACCATCAACCTGCTTCCAAGGAGTTCCCATGCCCGCTCCCCTTTTCCGCGCCCGCCGGCCCTGGAGAATGCGCACCACGCGACGAGCCGAGCTGGTTTGCTCGCAGGCTGAAGCTACAGAACAACGGGCAGCGCAACGCTTGCCCCATGGGCAGCGGCCAAACTGCACCAGTCGTGCGCCGGTGACCGTCAATCGAACTCGTCTGTCCGCCCGCCACACACGATGACTGCCACTCGCAAGACAACTCCTGTTCGCCTGGGCTTGACGGTGGCCGTACTCCTGGTTGTCGCTGGCGTTTTGTGGCAGCGCTGGCCAGACGAACATGACCGGCCCACATCCAACACTCCGGCCACGGAGCAAATACCGAGTTCCGGCGTCTCCGACAGCGTCGAACTGAGCGCCCCTGAGCGCCGCCCCCTGGACGCGGGCTTGTCGCTCACCTGTGTTGCACGCATTCCTGAACTCGAGGCGCCGGGGGCCACGGTGAGCGTGATGATCACAGCGGAAAACGCCCTGACGGATGAACTGGTGGTCAGCGGGGAACTGCCCTGGAGCACTCGGCTGGACCTCTCCCGCTTCTCCGGTGATCTGGTGGTGACCGCCAAGAGCAGGCACGGCCTGTTGGATCCACCCCTGAGCTTGCGGCCTCCCTACGCCGAGAAACTCCAGCTGATCTTGGAGCCGGTGGGATCCCTGGCACTGACCATGACGGAGTGGCCTTTTGGGGAGCCGGGCCTCGCTGATCTGCGCGTGCTACAGGAGCCCGCGGAATCGATCATCGAGGCCAGCGGCGCGGGCCGCGTGCGCTTCATTCAGGAACCGCACCCCATACTCTTCGCACACATGTCTCCCGGTCCCTACACGGTCAGCCTGCGCCACGTCCCCCTGGACGGCGCTCGGGGTGCCGTTGAGACGGAAGATCCGGGCCCGGGCTACTCCACGGTGGTCGAGGTCAGGGCGGGCGAGTTGAGCCAGGTGACGCTACCCGCGCCAATAGGGGCTGAGGGGGGGATCGAAGCGGAGGCCGAGCCCGTCAGGCTCCGCGGGCAACTGCTGCTCGGACAAGCGCCGGTGGCAAACGCCAGGCTCTCCCTCGCCCTGGGGTACGGCTCGCGGGATCCGGCTACACGAACCGATGAGAGTGGCTTCTTCGCCCTGGACATCTCGCCCAGGCCCGCGCAACCCATCAGGCGCTTTCTGTCCGCCCTCCCGGCCAGCGCCTTTGAGCAGGTGAACGGCGACCATCCCAGTTGGGCCCGGGAGCGCTGGCCCGTGGACATCCCCGCGAGCGGCGACGTTTTCCTGGAGCTGACCCTGCCCGGGGGCGGCTTGACCGGCCTGGTAACGGATGCCCGGGGCCAGGGGGTCGGCGGAGCAGCCGTGCGCGCCTGGCCCCGTCTCGATAAGGCGGCTGTCGCGGAAGGGACCCGGGACCGCCTCGGCCTGGGACTCTCCAGGCGCTTCGCCACGACCCTTTCCGGCCCCGACGGCAGCTACACGCTCGCCGGCCTGCGTCCCGGTGTCTACCTGGTTGATGCCGAGGGCAGCAGCCCACTCCAGGTCCCAGCTGGCAAAGGCGGGCGCTCGCCCAACCCCGGCGCCTGGGCACGGGTGGGCACTGAACTGGCGGAAGTTCCCACGCTGGTGCTCGAACAGGGCCGGGCCATCGCGGGTCGTTGCGTGATGGCGGACGAGACTTCCAAGGCGTCCCCGCCGCTGATGATCATGGCTCGGAAACGGGCTGTCTCCTCCGACAAGAACGGGGCACGAACTCTCCCCGGCAACGGGGACAACACCTGGGCAAACTGGTGCTGGGTGGCGGACTCCTCGCCTGCCGGTGACTTTGAGTTTTTCTCCAGCCCGAACGCCACCCTGGAGATCAAGGCCCTGTCGCGCTTTGACACGCCCCATGTCGGCGCCCGCACGCTCACCCTGGAAAGCGGTGACAACTGGAACCCGACGCTGCCCGTCGTCGCCGCCGGCCGCCTACAGGTCACCTGGCTCGGATCCGAGCGCCGGGCGCACTGCTTCAGCATCGCCGTCAGCACCGAAAGCGGAATGCCAATCGGTCCCACCGGAGCGGGGCGCGAACTTCGCGCCCGGCAACACACACCTTGGGTCGCACCGGGGAGCTACCGCTTGGCGCTCTTGAACGAAGCCGGCCTGGTGCGTGAGGAAGAAGTCTCCATCGCCGCCGGAACGCACAAACTGGTATTGATCGATTAGCCGTCGCTCGGGCTGGGGGTTAGGCTGGGCTCCATGGAACCTGTCCACGGTGACAAACGGCTGGATGTGCTGGCCCTCGAACCCTGGCTCGGCGGTTCCCACCTACAATTCCTGGAGCAGTTCGCGGCGCACTCGCGCCACGGCGTGGAGACTATTGGCTTGGCTCCACGCCACTGGAAATGGCGCATGAAAGCGGGGGCCTGGGAACTGGCGCGGCGTCTGAAACGGGAGGCGCGGCCCAGGCCGGATGTGCTGCTGGTCAGTGACTTCGTGGATCTGCCGGCGCTCTTTGGCGAGTTGCCAGCTGATTGGGCCGCGCTGCCGGCGCTCCTGTATTTCCACGAGAACCAGCTGACCTACCCCGTGCGCTCGTTTCCCGGGGATGACGAGCGGCGCAAGAGTGAGGGAGCGGCGAGCAGCCTGGCGCGGGCCGATCACCACTTCGGCATGACCAACATCCTCTCCTGCCTGCGGGCGGAGCGGGTGGTCTTCAACTCGCACTTTCACCTGCAGGACTTCCGCGCGGCGGCGCGAGAGCTCCTGGGGATCCTGCCGCGCCCGCGCCCGCGCGTTGAACTTGAGGATGCCCTGGCGGCGGCGCGGGTCATTGCGCCGGGGATCGATTTGACCGAAGTGCCCCTCGGCGCGGGTCCCGCAGAGGGCCGCCCCCTGCGGGTCCTCTTCCCCCACCGGCCAGAGCACGACAAGCGACCGCACGTTTTTCTGGCGGCGGCCGCGGAAGCCCTGGCGCGGGGCGCCCAGTTGGAGTTCGTCTGCCTGGGCGAGGGCACCGGCCAGGCCTTCGCAACACTGCCGGCGGAAAACTGCGTGCAGCGCGGGCGCCTCGCCTGCCGGACGGAATACGCGCGCTTGGTTGGCAGCTGTGACGTGGTGGTCTCCACGGCACGCCACGAGTTCTTCGGCCTGGCCGTGGCCGAAGCCCTGGCGGCGGGTTGCACTCCGCTCTTGCCGCGACGACAGAACTACCCGGACCTGATCGGCTCTGCCACGAACGACGGCTTCCACCACTGCGGACTCTACGAGACAGACGGGCAGCTCACTTCGGCCCTAGTGGCCGCGGCCGGGGAGTTCGAGCCCTACCGCGTTCCCCAGCACCGCGCGGCCATGCGCGCGCTGGTGGAAGAGCATCGAGTACAGACCGTGGCCGCGGCCCTGGATGGCCTCATCGCTGACATGGCGGCCTCGCCCAAACGCTGAGCCGGTTGCGCGGAAGACTGGAGAGCGAGAGCGTCGCGGACAGGAAAACAAACCTGGGCCAGAGCGGCGCTGCCCTACGCGGCTCTACGCCGCCCTACCTCACCGGCTCGAAGATGGGTTCCATGGCGGCGCGCAGATCGGCGGCCAGCTGCTTGCGGTCACCGGCCAAGAGTGGCTGCGGGCCAAAGGTCAAGCGCACGGAATAGCGGCGCAGACCAAACAGGTCGCGGAACTGCTGGAGCGTGCCCTTGCCCTTGGGCCAGGTGATGGTTTGGCTCGCGGGGCGCGCACCGGCGGGCGTTTGGTAGTGGATGACCGCACAGTGTACTGGCCGCCCCAGGTCAACCGCTGGCTGCAGGAGCGATGGTTGGAAGGGGTAGAGCTGGTCTCCGGGACGGATGCCGCCTTCCACAAAAAGCAGGATGTTCTCACCGCGGGACATGGCCAGGCTGAGGATGCGGTTGACCTCCCCCACCGCCGTGCGGCGGCTGCGGTCGATCAGGATCGTGCCCATGCCGGAGATGACTTTTCCGACCAACGGCCAACGCCCGAGTTCGGCCTTGCCCACGAAACGCCCGCCGGTGGCCGCCGCCAGGGCAAAGATGTCCACGGTGCTCATGTGGTTGGAGACCAGGAAGAAGGGGGCCTGGGGAACCTCGCCTTTGATCTCCAGTCGCGCCCCACAGACCGCCAAGGAGCTCTTGCCCCAGGCGAACATCAGCCGACGACGCCAGGCGATGCGCGCCCGCACGCTGGGCAGGGTGAGGGGAATGGCCAGCAGGAAGGCCAGACCGGTCAACAGGGTGAGCAGGGTCACCAGGAACGAGCGTGTAATGAAAAGGAAAGAAGCCAAGGGGATCTATTGCCGGGTCAGCCCCCATCGTAGCCCCTCGCCGGCACCCACTGGTAGACTGCTCGGCCCAGTATCCCGGACCAGCCGGCCGGGCTGCCCTCCGCGCCCCGCATCGACACCTCATCAAGCTGAAGTCCCCATGAAGAACGCACTGCTCTCCCTGACCTTTTTCGGCCTGGTCCTCCTGGCCCCCACAAGCTCCAGCCAGGAGCGCAAAGCGGACTCGCCCGCCGCTTCTGCAACTGCCAGCAGCCAAGCGAGCGAGGAAAAGAAGGCCCCCAGTGCCCCCAGTGCAAAGGAACTGGCCATCGCCCAGCAGCTCCCCTCCTATCCCCTGGGCACCTGCCCCATCAGCAAGGAGAAGCTCGGCAGCATGGGCAAGCCCATCGACCTGGTAGTCGAGGGACGCCTGGTGCGCCTGTGTTGCAAGGGTTGCATCAAGGCGCTCACTAAAAACCCCGCGAGCGCCATCGCCCAGGTGGACGCCGCTGTGATCGCCCGCCAGGGACCGGGCTACCCCATCAAGATCTGTCCCATCAGCAAGGAATCCCTGGGCAGTATGGGCAAGCCCGTCGATGTGGTGGTGGGCACGCGTTTGGTACGCGTCTGCTGCAAGGGCTGTATCAAGTCAGTCAAGAAGGATCCGGCCGCGGCCCTGGCGCCGGTGAATGCGGCACTGATCGCCGCCCAGTTGAAGACCTATCCCCTCAAGACCTGTGTGGTCAGCGGTGAGGAACTCGGCGGCGCAGGAATGGGCCCGCCCCTGGACATGCTCTACGGCACGCGCCTGGTGCGGCTATGCGGCAAGGCGTGCGAGAAGAGCTTCGCCAAGGACCCGACCGATTACCTCAAGAGGATCTATCGGGCTGGTCGGGCCAAGTAGGAGAGAGCATAAACAACAAGGGCGGCGCCGCTCCCGCAGGGGACGGCGCCGCCGTTTTTTTGTCTGCCCTTGGCCGGTCTCGCTCTCAGGCAGTTCCGACGCGGGAATCCGCCGCACGCAAGAGGCCGGCGACGAGATCGCCCACTTCGTTCGTGGCTTGGTCGCCGGTACCGACACCCTTGAGGCGTCCGTCGCGCAAGAGCGTTGCCAGGGCCTCCTCGATGGCGGCGGCGGCTGTCTTTTCGCCCACATAGTCGAGCAACATGGAGGCGGCCATGATGGCTGCCACTGGGCTGGCGACGTTTTTGCCGGCGTGCTTGGGAGCCGAGCCGTGGATCGGCTCAAAGAGGCTGACCTGGCCCGGGTGAATGTTGCCGGAGGCGGCCACGCCCATGCCGCCCTGCACCATGGCACCCAGATCGGTGATGATGTCACCAAACAGGTTGGGCGTCACCGCCACATCGAACCACTCGGGGTTCTTGACCATCCACATACAGGCGGCGTCGATGTAGGCATGCTCGGTCTTGATGTCCGAGTATTCCTCGGCGACCTCGGCGAAGGTGCGTGTCCAGATGTCGTGGGCGCGCACGGCGTTGGCCTTGTCGACGAGTGTCACCGTGCGGCGCTTGTCACGCTGA
>NYXZ01000076.1 GCA_002686595.1 Planctomycetota bacterium
ATCGGCATTGCCATCGATCGCGAGGCCCAGCGGCCGGTGATGATGGCCTCCTCCGAAGGCGGCATGGAGATCGAGGAAGTGGCCGCCAGCGAGCCGCAGAAGATCCTGCGCGCGGCCTTCAATGACGAAGGCGCCCTCGCCCCCCAGGAAGCCCGCCGTTTGGCGAGCGGCATCGGTATTCCGGAGGCCTCCTTGGACGAGGCCGTCGAGTTTTTGACGGGCCTGGCACGGCTGTACGCGGAGTACGACTGTTCCCTGGCCGAGATCAACCCCCTGGTCACTACCGGGGACGGCGTCGTGCTGGCCCTGGACGCCAAGCTCAACTTCGACAGCAGCGGCCTCTTCCGTCACCCGGAGTTGGCTGAGTTGCGAGACCTCGACGAAGAGGATCCCAAGGAGATCGAGGCCTCCAAGTTCGACCTCTCCTACATCGCCCTGGACGGCAACATCGGCTGCATGGTGAACGGCGCCGGCCTGGCCATGTCGACCATGGATGTGATCCAACTCTACGGCGGCGAGCCCGCCAACTTCCTCGATGTGGGCGGTGGCGCCACGGTGGAGAATGTCACCGCCGCCTTTCGCATCCTGCTCTCCGATTCCCAGGTGGCCGGAGTCCTGGTCAACATCTTCGGCGGCATCATGCAATGTGATGTGATCGCGCAGGGCGTGGTCAGCGCCGCCCGTGAAGTGGGCATGAATGTGCCCCTGGTGGTGCGCCTCGAAGGCACCAATGTGGAGCGCGGCCGGGAGATCCTGGCGGAGTCGGGCTTGGCCCTGATCCCCGCGGAAGACTTGGATGACGCCGCCCAAAAAATCTGCGCCGCCGTGACGGCCGCCAACTAGGAGCCCGTTGAAAAACTCCCTACTACGGCTTCGCCATCGTCGACGATGCGGCGTCAGGCTTGCCGAGCCGTGCTCAGCGGCCCTACAGGGCCGCTTCCGCCGTCTCTCCTTCGCCTTCCTTGCCTCGTCGCCGATGGCTTCGCCTCGCGACGGGACTTTTTCAACGGACTCCTAGGACAACACCATGAGCATCCTCGTCAACCAAGACACACGCCTCATCTGCCAGGGCTTCACCGGCAAGACCGGCAGCTTCCATTCAAAAGGCGCCATCGATTACGGCACCACCATGGTGGGGGGCGTCAACCCGCGCAAGGCCGGCACCACCCACCTCGATTTGCCGGTCTTCGCCACCGTGGCCGAAGCCCGCGCCGAAACCGGCGCCAACGCCACCGCCGTCTACGTGCCGCCGCCCTTCGCCGCGGACGCCATCATCGAGGCCATCGAAGCCGAACTGGAACTGATCGTGGCCATCACCGAAGGCGTGCCCGTCCTCGACATGGTGCGCGTCACAGCCGCCCTCAAGGGCAGCTCCTCCCGTCTCATCGGCCCCAACTGCCCCGGCGTCATCACGCCCGGCCAGTGCAAGATCGGCATCATGCCCGGTTACATCCACCGCCCCGGGCGCGTGGGCGTCATCAGCCGCTCCGGCACCTTGACCTACGAGGCTGTTTGGCAACTGACCTCCCGCGGCATCGGCCAGTCAACTTGCATCGGCATCGGCGGTGATCCCATCAACGGCACCAACTTCATCGACGCCCTAGAGCTCTTCCAGGCCGACGAGGGCACCGACGCCATCGTCCTGATCGGCGAGATCGGCGGCAGCGCCGAGGAACAGGCCGCCGCCTACATCGCCGAGCACCTCACCAAACCAGTAGTGGGCTTCATCGCCGGCCGCACAGCTCCCCCCGGCAAACGCATGGGCCACGCCGGCGCCATCATCGCCGGTGGCAAGGGCACCGCCGCCGACAAGGTCAGCGCCCTCGAAGCCGCCGGCGTAGCCGTCACCCCCAGCCCCGCCCGCATCGGCGAGTTGATGGAAACGACCCTGCGCGCCGCGGGCATGTTGGAAACAGCCACGGCCTAGGGCCGGCTGACAAACTCCCGACTAGGGCTTCGCCATCGATGCCGACGACGGCGACGGCGGCGTCAGGCTCGTCGAGCCGTGCGGAGCAGCCCTACAGAGCCGCTTCCACCGTCTCGCCTTCGCCTTCCTTGTCTCGCCGCCGATGGCTTAGCCGCGCGACGGGACTTTCCAACGGACTCCTAGGGCCGGGGCTCGCCTTCGACGACGTACAAAAAGCGTGTGCGAATCTCAGTGCTGCGAGCCCAGAACTTGGGGCCATCTGAGGTGGATTGATCAGGCAGTTGAAGCTCCCGGCCGCCACCGGAGGGGGACCAGCTAGTGGGCAGCACTAACCCGAAAGCGTAGAGGCCGCCTCGGCCATCGGCGGCATCGCTGAGCAATGCTCTCAGCCAGTTGGGCGCGGAGGTTGACCACGGACCGTGGGGGCTGCGCCAGCCGGAGCGGGCGCCGTTTGGATGGGTGGCAACAGCCAGCCAAGTTGCATCGGGGGCTCCAGGCCGCCGCAGCATGTGTGCAAGGAGTTCCAGCTCAAGGCGTGATCGGGGAAAGGGCAGGCTTGCGCCCCAGGCGCGGCAGGCTTGCTCGGCATCCACCCAGGTCAGGGCCGTGGTCGAGGCGTAGTAAGAGCGGCCAAAGGCGCGGCCCAATAGGCGCCGGCCGGACTCCCGAGGCACCGGCGCCAGGGGAGCGGGTTCCGCGCAAAACGCTCCCAGATCCAGGCCCTGCGAGAGATCCTCAAGAAGCGCCGCACCGCGATCATCTCCCTGCCTAATCAATGCCCGGCGCTGTTTGGATATGTCCTCCTGGAAGTCATCCCGCGTGGCACTCACCAGACGCCCATACTCCTTGGCTGCTTTGCGCACGGTGCCAGAGTTCTGGACCTTTGCCAGGGCCTCGGCAATCTTCAACTGCGAGTCCCCGTGCTGTTCCCAGTAAGGAGCGAGCGTCTTCCCCAGGGCCTTGTCAGCGAGTACGTCCCAAGGCGCGGGCAGAGTGGCGCGTCCCCACTCGCAGATTCCCTGGCTTCGACTGGGACCGTGCCAGCTGACCATCCCAACTTCCGAGCGACCCCGGTCTGGGTGCAGGAAACGCACGAGACCAGCGTGGTTCTCGCCCCAATTAAAGTTGGATGGTTGAGGGGGGATGCCGTTGATGTGGAACAGATTCTTTTCCACCTTGCGTCCGCTGCCCCACTGCCAAGTGCCTTCTTGCCGGGAATCGCTGGCACCCACCCAGTAGTTGTAGCGGTGGGGCGGAATTGTATCGAGACGCGGATAGCCCTCCTCCTCGGGATTGAGCAAGTGCCGGCCTATGAACTCCAACTCCTCACGGCTTTCTATGCAGACCAGGTATCCTCCCGTGGCTCTACACCACTCGGAAGCCGTCTGCCAACTGCCGCCGCCGGGGACGAGCGCGTACTCGTGCCCACCCCAAGCCTGGGTTTTTACTGAGTGCTTCCTTCCGGCCACCGTGAACGAGCGTTTGCGCCCGCGCTTGACGGGCTTCGCGGGCGTGCCCCAAATCTCCGGTAGTGGTTTCGGGCTGTTCACCCAAGCCAGGACTGCCTGCATCCGAGGCAGGCGCTTGTCGGGATCACCGTTCCGACGCTCTTCGGCGATCTGGTTTTCCAGTACTGAACCGACCTCGTCCCGCAAGAGAAGCTCCACCGCCGCCGCTTCGGCCACAAGATCAGCACTCTTCAAGACCTTCTCGTGACACGTCTCCCAGAAGCCCTGCAAGCCATCCTCCAGGAGATGATCTTGTTCCAGGAGCATCTGCCGCAGGCTCAGGGGCGGTTCCATTTCCTCGCACCAAGACTCCACGACAGTCTCCTGGGCTCCTAGGCCAGGTCCAGCCAGGGACAGGATCAAAATACTGCGACACAAGGGGAGAGGGTGCATGGGGTGTGGGCTCGGGGTTGCTGAGGGATATACCCGGCCTTTGTGAGCGCGAGAAACAGGGCAGCCGTTACAGGATCAAACACAAAATGTGGAGAATGCGCCCGGGAACTGAATGCGTTCAGGGGCAACAGAAGCGATCAACCGATCTGAACTGCACTGAGCCAGCGGTTGGTGGAAGCGACAGGTCGGCTACTCGCCTGGTCCCGCTGCTCGGCCAGGGGCCCCGGGGAACTTCCCTTTGAATGCCGGGCCGCTGCCATAATGGCCCCCGAGGGAGGGCTATTGGAGTGAGGCGGAACTTGACGCAGAGTGTGCGAAAGCGTAGCGTTGTCCCCATGAACGGAGCTGAGCGTAAAGTGCCTGCCCAGGAGTTCTTCGCCATGAACCAGGTTTTCACGCTGGACCATGCTGCGCGGGAACTGGCGCCCCCGGGGAATCGGAGCCGCGCGAGAGCCCTCCTGCGCTACCACCTCGACCGGGGCAAGCTGAAGTTGCTGTCCAGAGGGCTTTACGCCACTGTCCCGGTGGGGGGCGTGGCCGAGCGTTTTCAACCGGACACTTTGCAGGTTGCGGCGGTCGCGCGTCCCGATGCCCTCTTCTGCTATCACAGCGCACTGGAGCTTCTCGGGGCCGCCCATTCGGTGTGGCGCGACTGTACCGTTTTCACCGCGCAGCGCCGTAAGGACCTTCAGCTCGGAGACAGGCGTATCCGCTTTTTCCAGGTCCCAGGCACCATGAGGGGCGAGGATAGGCAGTCCTTGGGGACGCGCAGGGTCGAACATCGGGGCAAGCTGCTCACGTGTACGGGCCCTGAACGGACCCTGGTCGAGGGATTTCGCCAGCCCTCCCTGGTGGGTGGCCATGAGGAGCTGGTGGTTTCGGCTGGGGGTTTTGCCGCCCTGGATCTGGACCTGCTCGCAGAAGTTCTCCGGTGCTATGGCGCCGCCAAGCTCTGGGCTGCCACGGGCTGGTTCCTCGAACGCTTCCGGAACCGTTTTCATGTCTCGGAGGAAGTTCTGAATCGCTGGGAGCAAGAGGTGCCGGCTTCGCCTCAGTATCTCGAACGCAGTCGCCGGGGCGGCCAGTTCGTCCGGCGCTGGAACCTGATCGTTGCCCCGGAGCTGGAGCAACTCGGAGGACCCGATGAGCCCTAGCCTCGAGTACCTAGAGCACTGCGCCAGTGAAACCGGGTTCGCCCTGGCGACCCTGGAAAAGGTCGTGCGCCTGGGAGAGTTCGCCGGCGATACGGGGCGGCACGCATTCCTCAGGGAGGTCCTGGTCCTCAAGGGTGGGACGGCTCTCAACCTGGGCTACGGTGCGCCGTCGCGGCTCTCGGTGGATCTCGATTTCAATTACATCGGAGCGGTCGAGCGTTCGTCCATGCTGGAGGATCGCCCGCGCGTGGAAAAGGCCCTGGTCGAGCTTGCCCAGCGAGCCGGATATCGCGTTCAGCAATCCGCCGATGCCTTTGCCGGGCGCAAGCTGTACCTCCACTACCGTTCCGTATCCGGCCCGCAGGATCGCATCGAGGTGGACCTGAACTTCCTCTTTCGACTTCCCATCGGCCGGCCCCTTCGGCGCGAGCTTTGGCAGCCCGGGGAGTTGGAGCGGCCGACCGTGCCCTGCGTCGGGGACGACGAGCTGCTGGCCGGGAAGTTACTCGCTCTGGTGGAGCGTTGTGCGGCCCGCGATGCCTGGGATGTGATGAACCTGGCTCCCGCTCTCGTGGCGCGCCTCGATCAGCACGCCTTTCGTGGGCGCTTCGTGGCCATCGCCGGGACGCTCGATCACCCTCTAGGAACCTACGGTCGAGAGCGGCTCGAAGCACAGTTGACCCAGGAGGAAGTGGAGGAGCGGCTGCTGCCGATGCTTGCGCAGGGCCGCCATGTGAAAGTGGGCGAACTCATTGCCTCCGCCTGGCAGAGGTTGGAAGCGCTGCTGGATCTGCGCCCGCGGGAGACGCTCTACATGAACGAGTTGGCAGAGGGGCGTCTGGCTCTGGAGAACCTATTTGACGACGATCGGGAAGTGAAGCACTTCTCCAAGCATCCGGCCTTGCGTTGGAAAGTTCAGAATGTCCGTCAGCACCACCGAGGAGGATCCTGAACCATGCCTCCAGCGGCATGGGTTCGGGCAACACCGACTGCTTGCTGTAACCGGTGTTGAGCAGATGTCTCAAGCTCAAGGAAGGGGATGCACCTCCGGGGATCAGCGCCGTGCCGGTCAACCCGATGAAGGCGTTGGCCGAAGATCAACTCGAACCATTGCGCGGGCTGCTGGTGGAAGTGAAACAGGTCGGCTACTCGCCATGTCCCGCTGCTCGACCGGGGGCCCGGGACACTTTCATTTGAATGCCGGGCCAGCTGCCGGGTAGGGTGGGGCCATGCGTTGTCCCGCCTGTAAGTTGGCCCTGGCTACCCTTGAGGTGGAGGGGGTTGAACTCGATTTCTGTGTGGAGGGGCACGGGTATTGGCTGGATGAGGGGGAGTTGGAGGTTCTGTTGGGGGCGGAGGAAACCGTGCTTGAGGTCGGTGAGCTAGGCGGCGGGAATGGTGGCAAGGGACCTGGGGGACGCCGTCCCCGTTGTCCCCGTTGCAAACGGTCCATGACGCCGGTGGTCCTCTTCGAGGGGCTGGAGCTCGACCTGTGTCCGGTGGGGGATGGGATTTGGTTTGATGAGGGGGAACTGGCGGTGCTCATGACTGAGCTTGTCCGGGCGGGGCGCGTGGTGGCGGATACGCCCCTGGCCCGTTCACTCGATTCACTAACGCGACACTTTGGAGGTACCTCATGATGTTTGTCTTACCCTTGGCTTTTCTAGGTCCCGTGCTCCTGGTTTTTCTGGTGGTGGGAGGCGGGCTCCTGCTGGTGGTGGTCGGCATCTACAACGGTCTGGTGCGGGCGCGTAACGGTGTGGAGAACGCTTGGCAACAAATCGATGTGCAGCTCAAGCGGCGCTTTGACCTGATCCCCAACCTGATGGAAACCGTCAAGGGTTACATGACCCACGAGCGCGAGGTGTTGGAGGGCGTGACCGCTGCTCGCAACATGGTGCAGGCGGCGGGCCAGGGAACCGGGGGTGGCGATCGCGCGGCACAGATCGAAGCCCAGGGAGCCTTGACCGGAGCCCTGGGGCGTTTGATCGCCGTGGCCGAGAACTACCCGGACCTGAAAGCCAGTGCCAACTTCGCGGAGTTGCAGGAGGAGTTGGCTTCAACTGAAAACAAGGTGGCCTTCAGCCGCCAGTTCTACAACGACTCGGTCATGAGCTATGACAACAAGCGCGAGCAGTTCCCGGCGGTGATCTTTGCCGGCATGTTCGGCTTCAAGGAAGAGCCCTACTGGAAGATCGAAGAGGCCAGCGAGCGCGAGGCGCCCAAGGTCAGCTTCAGCTAGACCGGGCCAGGGCTGGGCGTCCCGGCGTCATCATGTTCGAACTCATTCACAGGAACAGGCGGCGCTCGGCGCTTCTGGTGGTGGCCATGACGCTGCTGTTGGTGGCGGTTGGTTTCTTCGCCGGGGAGTTGTTGGGTTCCGGTGGCG
This sequence comes from Planctomycetota bacterium, assembly GCA_002686595.1. Taxonomy (GTDB): domain Bacteria; phylum Planctomycetota; class UBA1135; order UBA1135. The sequence continues at coordinate 7,372 of NYXZ01000076.1, forward strand.
GACCCCTGGGGATCGTCTTTGCCCTGGCCCTCATGGGGGGACTCTTTGCGCTCAGTTGGTTCGCCGGGGACAAGGTGCTGTTGGCGGCTTCCAAGGCCCGGCCGGTGGACGGGGAGAGCGCGCCGCAGCTCGTCAATGTGGTGGAGGAGATGTCCATCGCCGCCGGTTTGTCCAAGCCGCCGGCGGTCTATGTGATTGAATCGAATGTGCCCAACGCCTTCGCCACGGGGCGCGACCCGGAACACGCCACGGTGGCCATTACCGACCGGCTGCTGGCCCTCTTGAGCCGCGAGGAACTCCAAGCGGTGATCGCCCACGAGATCGGCCACATCAAGCACCGGGACATTCTCTACATGACCCTGTTGTCGGTCATGGCCGGCTCCATCGCCCTGCTCTCTGATGTGCTCATGCGTTGGTTCTGGTGGGGCGGCGGACGGCGCCGTAGCCGCACTTCCTCGGACAGCGGCCAAGGGGAGCTGGTGTTGCTCTTGGTCGGTTTTTTGGTGGTGGTTTTCGGAGCCCTGGTGGCGCGCCTGGTCTATCTGGCCGCCAGCCGCACGCGAGAGTACATGGCCGATGCCGGGGCGGCGGTTTTTACGCGCAACCCCCTGGCCCTGGCCAGTGCCCTGGAGAAACTGGGGGCTGAACAAGCGGGAGCCTCCAGCGAGCAGGGGAAAACGGCCCGGGCCAGCTCTCCGGTGCCGCCTTCGGCCCGGGCCATGTTGATCGTTTCACCAGCTCTGAAAGCCGGAGCCGGGAAACGGAGTCAGAGCCCTGGGCTCTTTTCCACACACCCGCCCTTGGCGGAACGCATTGAAATCCTGCGTCAGTTGGGCGGCCAACCGAATTTCTCCTACGGCGACTACGCCGGGGCCTTCAAGCGCGTCAGCGGCAAGCGCGCCAGCTTCTTTCCCAGCGACGCCCTGGGGGAAGGGGCGGTCAGCACCATGTCTTTCAACGCTGATGAACCAGCGGCCACGGAGTTGCGCAGGGAGGCCTTGGATGGGCTGCGGCGCGGAGCAGGTTGGCGCCTGTGGGATTGTCCCTGTGGGGCGCGCATCAAGCTGCCGATGGAACTGGATCGGGAGCGGGCCGTGGCCTGTCCCCGCTGCGGACAGGTGGCGGAGTAACAGTGGACGCGGGGGAGGCCATGGCCTGGGTGCCCCTGCTGACGGAGGACGGATCCTGGACGCTTATTCACGGTGGGCCCGATGGACACGGCGGACACGGGGGACACGGCGGACACGGGGGACACGGCGGTCACGGGGAGGCCTGCCACAGTCGCGAAGGAGCCTGGACTGAATCCGTGGAACGCTACGCCCGACCCTGCGGCTTCGGTAGTGCTGGCGGTCCGGGGCCGACGCGCCTCTTGGATGTGGGTACCGGCCTGGGACTTAATCTGGCGGCGGTCCTCTCCCTCCTACATGAAAAACGGGCTGGGGCTTGGGGAAGCCCGGGACTGCTGGAGATCACGGGCTTGGAAGTGGACCGCGCCGTCTTGCGGGCGGCCGGGGAACTAGGGCTGCGCGCTGATGTGCTCGCCGGGGCACCGGCGGAACTGCGCCGCTGGTGGCCGCCGGTGCTGGAGGCGTTCGGGGAGGTGCTGGAGCGCGGCGGTGAGAGTGAGTTGGTGGAGATCGCCCATCCGGAGACGGGAGAGACAGCTGGGAGGCTGCGCCTTTTTATCGGAGATGGGCGGCGGACCCTGGCCCGGGCGGATGGAGCCCTCTTCGACGCTGTTTTCCTGGACGCCTTCTCTCCGGGGCGGGCGCCGGAACTCTGGGAAGATGCCTTCCTGGGATCCCTGGCCGCATCCCTGGCCCCGGGGGGCGTCCTGTCCACCTTCACGGTCAACCGGCGGGTGCGGGCCGCCCTGGCGGCGGCGGGCCTCTCGGTCAGCGATGGGCCTGCCATGGGCAGGAAGAGAGCGGGCACCCTGGCCCGGCGGTTGACGCAATCTTGAACAATGGGCCGCCCCCGTGTTCAGGCGCTGACCCAAGAGCGCTGCTCCCCCGAAAAATCCCCTCCATTTCCCCTCTGCCTGGTGGCCCGGGCATTTTTCAGGATATCATGGGCGGCCCCCGGTCCCCCAAAGCACCACCGTCATGATCCCCCTCGCCTTTACCGGTCCCACCGAACTCTGGATTGTCCTCGCCATCGTCGTCGTGATCTTTGGCGCGCGCAAGCTGCCTGAGCTGGCCCGGGCCATGGGCTCGAGTATCACCCAGTTCAAGCAGGGCCTGAAGGAAGAGCCCAGTCAACTCGAGGATGGCTCCGCTGACAACGGCGCCGACGGCGCGAACAAGGAAGAGGCCTGAGACCTCGGGCCCCACCACTCAGTTCACCGAGACATGGATGCGGCAGGTGATTTGACCGGCCTGGTTTTGTGCGGCGGCAGCAGCCGTCGCATGGGCACGGACAAGGCGGTGCTCGATTTGGGCGGGCGGGCCTTGGCGGAGCGCGCCGTGGAACTGCTGCGGCCCCTCAGTGCCCGGGTGCTGCTGTCCACCGGAAGCGCGGACCGTTATGCGAGCCTCGCTTGTCAATGTGTCCACGATCCCATTCCCGACGGCGGGCCCCTGGCTGGTTTGGCCGCGGGACTGTTGGCGGCGCAGACGCCCTGGGTTTTCCTCTTGGCCTGTGACATGCCGCGGGTCGATCGCGGCTTGGTGGAGGCCATCCGCGCCCGGGCAATGGGGGACGAGTTGGATCTCTGCGTACTCGAGAGCGAGCGCGGCCTGGAGCCCACCTGTGGCATTTTCCACCGGCGCTGCCTGCCGGCGGTGGAAGCTGCCTTGGCCGGCGGGCGGCGGCGCATGAACTCGTTTTGGGACGGGGAGACCACAGCCGGAACCGCCCTCAGGACCGGGACCCTGCGCCCGGGTCGGGACAACGAACTCGATCCCGCCATCGATCGCGCCGTGAACCTCAACACGCCGGAGGAGCTGGAACGGGAACGGAAAGCCATCGGCACTACTCCAGCGCCCCGCACCGAGGAGGAGTGCGCGTGAAGCCCAAGGACCTGCGTCTGATGGCTCTCTTGGCCCCGGTCAAGGGACAGCTCGAGCGCATGCGCGAGGTGTTGGCGGAGGAACTGCGCGGCGATTCACCGGCGGTGGCTGACATGACCGATCACCTCGGTCGCTTCAAGGGCAAGCAACTGCGCGGAGCGGTGGTGCTGCTGGCGGGACAGGCCACGGGCAACATGAGCGACGAGCACGCCACGGTGGCGGCCATCGTTGAACTGATCCACCTGGCGACCCTGGTCCACGATGATGTGCTCGATGGAGCAGACGTAAGACGGCGCGTGGCCTGCGTTCACGCCCGCTGGGACAACCAGGTGGCGGTGCTGCTCGGGGACCTGCTCTACTCGCGGGCCTTCGGGCGTTCGACGGAGCTTTCCAGTCGTCTCTGCAGCCAGGTCCTGAGTGCCACTACACGCGATTTGTGCGCCGGTGAAATCGATCAAGCCGCTAGTCGCTATCACTTCGAGATGAGCCTGCCGGAGTACGAGCGCATCGCCGGGGCCAAGACCGCCGGCCTCTACGCCGCGGCGGCGGAGCTCGGTGCGAGCTATCCCGGGGGCACCGCCGAGGCGCGTTCCCTAATGCGCGCCTACGGCTGGGAGATGGGCCTGGCATTTCAGATCGTGGATGATTGCCTGGACCTGATGGGCGATAAACAGACCGTGGGCAAGAGCGTCGGAACGGATGTGGAAGATGGCAAGGTGACCCTGCCGGTGCTGCACGTCTACGGCGAAGCGGACGAGGCCACGCGGGCGGCGATCCGCGATGTGTACACCCGTGCGGGCCTCGCCGAGCGAGCGGTGGCACTGCGCGGGACCTGTGATCTGACGGCGGGAATCGAGCGCGCCTTGCTACGCGCCCGGGCTCTGGTGGAATCCGCCCGTGGACGCCTCGCCAGTTTTCCAACCAGCCCGGCCCGCGCCGCGCTGGACCGTGTCGGTGACTATGTGCTGGAGCGCAAATGGTAGACAAGCAAGCTGAACAAGGAGGGAGCCCAGAGCCCCGCCGCCGCTGGGGCTTCGGCTCCGCATCCCTCGTAATCCTTTGCCTGCTGGTGGTGGGCCAGGGCGTGGGCGTGCTCCTGGGCGCGGCCCTGCGCAACGAATTGGGGGACCGGGCCTGGCTGTTGGGGGGCTTCACGCTTTTTGGTGCCCTTTACCTGTGGACAGCCCGGAGTTCGGTGCTGACCTTTTTCCGTTCCATGCACACCGGCGTGGCCCTGGTGGCTTGGAGCGCCATCGCCGTCTGCGCCGGCGTTTTGGTGCCCCAGATCGACGGCTTCGAAGATCCCGAGCAGCGCGTCACGGCGGTAAATTATGAAGAGCAGTACGCGGCCTTTCGGGCAGCCGAGGGCTACTTCTTCTACCACCTGCTCCATCTTTACGGATTGGGGATGCCCAAGGGGGAAGTACCGCCCACGGTGGAGGAGGGGCTGGAGAAGTTCGCGCGGCTCTACGGCAAGGAAGAGGGTGACAACCGGCGCAAGCAGATGACCACCAGTTTCGCCTCACAGCCGAAGATGGCGGATATCGCGCAATTCACGGCGCGGCACGACAGCGCCTTCCGCGGTTTCTTCGATCTGGCCACGGCCCTTGAACTGAACCGCGCCTACAAGTCCTCCTGGTTTGCCACGCTGCTGTTCCTGTTGGCCGTTTCTGTGGGGCTCAACACTTTCAGGGGCCCGCCGCGCAAATGGCTCGGTCCCCGCAAGCTCGGGGGCACGGTGACCCACGTGGGCTTGGTGGCCATGTTGCTGGGCGGGGGGCTGAGCAAGCTTCAGAGCGAGCGCGGAATCATGCACCTGGATCTGCGTGAAGGTCCCAAGAACGAGTACTTCCGTTACTACGATTCTGCCAAGCGCAGCGCCATGCCGTTTTGGGTGGGGTTGGATCGCTTTGCCCGCAAGGAATGGAAGCAACTCGAGGTTCACTTTCCCAATGAAGGCCTGACGTCCACGCCGCCCAGCTACACCCTGTGGCCTGGCCGCGAACTGGAACTGGATTATGTGACCAAAGAGGACGGCAGCCAGCGACCGGGTTTGCGTTTGCGTGTTTTGGAGCTGGCCGATGAGGCCCGCGTTAGGCCGCCGGACGTGCGCGAGGCCGGGGAGGCGGACGGGAGCCAGGCCCTTGGGCCCCTGGCCAAACTGACCCTGACCTTGCCGGCGGAGGAGGTGGACCATGTGGATGAGCCCGGTTCAGGCCACGACCACGGCCCAAAGGAGATGCCCGTCTTCTTGGCTCCCACGGGACAGAACGCCCATTTCTTCGATCCGGGCTGGGGCTTCAGGGTCATGGCGCACCACGGTGGCGGAGCAGCTGAGGAGCTGTTCCCGGTTGCTGACGGCCAGGGCCCCTTGCTCGGGGAGCTCTCTCTGCGGGTTGATCTGGCCGGTGATGTGGTGCCGCGCACGGTGCCAATCCACCTGGGGGAAACGGTGGGGGTTCCCGGGGGCTATGTGGTCACCGTGGAGCGGGCGGTGGCGCACTTTCGCCTGGAAAACGGGACGGAAGTGGTGGACGAGCGGCCCCTGGAGCAGGTGCGGCCGGACAACCCGGGTATCTGGGTTTCCATTACCGGGCCCGAGCCAGAGGGGGCGGATGCGGGCGCCGCGGCGCCGGAGCCCGAGCGGCGCCTGGTTCTTGAGGCCATCGATTCGGAGGAGAGTGGGCTGCAGGACAACTACAAGTTCGAGGGCCTGGTACTCGGTTTTCGCTGGTCGCGCTGGAACGCTCCGGGTCCGCCGCGTTTTGTTCTCGACTGGTCCGGCGGCGAAGGCCGCCTGTTGGGAGAGGACGGCACCAGCGTTGGGATTACAGCAGGCCGAGACTTGGCCCTGCCGAGCACCTCGCGCGTAACACCCCTGGGTTTTTTCGACAACGCAGTTCTGGAGCGCGCCATCGATTTCATGCCTGAGAAGACCGGTTCAGATGGCGTGGACGAGGATTTCTACCTTCGCGCCCCACGGGGCCTGGCACTGGAGGTGATACGCAACCCGGACACACCGCAGGAGACCAGCCAAATCGTGCGTCTGGCCAGTACCAGCGATTACCTCGCCAACTGGTGGCCCAGCCAGGATGAACGCTTTGCCCTGCGCTTCTTCGAGAACACACGCATCATGCCCTTCGAGTGGCGCAGCGTCCTCTCGGTCTGGAATCGCGATGCGCGGGGCGAGCTGGTGAAGGTTGACCTGGGCCCGCAGGCGGAGCGTGAGATCCGCGTCAACGACTACTTCCAGCACCGCGGCTACCGTTTCTTCCAGACCAACGCGGATCCCTCCTATCCAACCTATTCCGGGATCGGCGTAGTCTTTGATCCGGGCATTCCCCTGGTCATCTTCGGCATGTACACGATCATCGTCGGCACGGTGTTGGCTTTCTTGTTCTGGCCCAAGACGCGGCAGTCGAAGCACAACGCACTGGCGAGTACTGACGGAGGAGCAGCCTGATGCTGGACACATTGACAAACTGGGCCCTGTGCGCGCCTTCGGCTCGCTACCTGGCGGTTACTGACCTACTCTGTCTCTTGGGCGCTGTTGCGTCCCTGATCGCGGCCCTCGACCACGGGCGCCGGGCGCGTGCCGGACAGAGCAGCCGTTCACCGGCGGCGCGCTTGGCGGTGCTGTTGATGATGGTGGCCACGGGCACCATCCTGTTCTCCGTCTACCATCGCTGGCGGGAGGTCAATCACTTCCCGAGCCAGACCATGGGCGAGGTCATCGTGATGTTCTCCGTGGGGCTGCTGCTCGCCATGGTGGCTCTGCACTGGGCCCTGGGCATCTTCCAGCGTGGACCTGGCTGGGCGGTCATCGACGATTTGCTGGTGGCCATGGTCTTGGTGGGCGTCTACTACTCCGACGCCCATGCGGGCTCCCTCTCCAGCGCCCAGCGCGACCTGCCTCCGGCCCTGCAGTCCCTGTGGTTCGCCCCCCACATCGTGGCTTTGATCTTCAGCTACGCCACCATGGGCATCGCGGCCTTGATCTGCTTGGTCTACTTCTGTCTGCGCTTTTGGAGTGGCGCCCTGCTCGGCGGCCAAACCCGCGCCTCCCAGTGGTTGATCCTGATCGGCCTGGTGTTGGTGCCCTTCTCCCAAATCGTGACCCTGCCGGTTTTCCTGCTTTCGGCTCCGGTCTTCCTGTGGCTGGCCCGCAGCGCCCGCCTGCCCGGGCGCGAGCAGCTGGCCAAGTTGGAAAAGGAGCTGGAGGAGGTCAGCTTCCGGGCCTTTGCCGTGGGCTTTCCCTTCCTGACGGCGGGGCTGTGGATGGGGGCCTTTTGGGCCCAGGAAGCCTGGGCCAACTACTGGGGCTGGGACAGCAAGGAAAACTCGGCCCTGATCACCTGGCTCGTCTATGTGCTCTACCTGCACCTGCGCATGCTCGGCCGCTTCCGCGGGGAGCGCGCCATGGGTGTCTTGATGGCCGGGGCCCTTTCGGTTTTTATCACCTTCCAAGTATTCGGCTACCTGCCGGACAGTCAGAAGAGCCTGCACCGTTACACGGACGAAAGCGTGGCGCCGGTGGAGGGCCAGATGACCCCCGGCGCGGCGACCGCGGGCCAAGACCAAGAGAACTAGGACAGCAAATGACAGCGATCATCATCGACGGAAAGGCCACGGCTGGCGCCGTGCGGGAGGAGCTGGCCCGTTGCGTGGCCGAGCTCAAGGACCGGGGTGTACACCCCGGGTTGGCCGTGGTGCTAGTGGGAGAAGATCCCGCCAGCCAGGTCTATGTGCGCAACAAGGACCGCGCCGCCAGCGAGGCCGGCTTGGCCGTCAGCACCCTGCGCCTCGGGGCTGATACTGATCAGGCCACGCTCCTGGCGGCGGTGGAAGAACTCAATCGCGATGAAGCCGTACACGGGATTCTGGTGCAGTTGCCCCTGCCGGAGGGCCTCGATGAAAACCAAGTGATCGAGGCCATCGATCCCGCCAAGGATGTGGATGGTCTGCACCCGCGCAATGTGGCGGCTCTCACCATGGGGCGAGCTGGCCTGGTGCCCTGTACCCCGGCGGGTTGCATTGAGTTGCTCGATCGACACGGTATCGAGATCGAGGGACGGCGGGCGGTGATCGTGGGCCGCTCGATGTTGGTGGGCAAGCCCCTGGCGGCCCTGCTCCTGGCGCGCCATGGGACGGTCACGATCTGCCACAGCCGTACCCGCGATTTGGCGGCGGTGGTGGGTGAAGCGGAGATCGTGGTGGCCGCCGTGGGTGTGGCGGGGTTGGTCAAGGGGGCCTGGATTCGCCCCGGGGCCACGGTGCTCGATGTGGGCATCAACAGGAACGAGGCCGGCAAACTGGTGGGTGATGTGGAAACGGCCGCCGCCGCCGAACGGGCCGGAGCCATTACCCCGGTACCCGGGGGCGTGGGCCCCATGACGATTGCCATGCTGCTGCGCAATACAATCATCGCCGCGGCCTTGGCCAACGGTCTGGATGCGGAGGAGATCCTCGCCTCCGCGGCGGCGGCACGCTAACCTCGCCGGTAATGGGGGACGGGAGAAACCCGGGCCCCCGAGCACATGGGATTCGACGACAGAGAATACGCGCGCCCCGGCGGTGGAGGCGGGCCGAGCATTGCCCTGCCCCGGGTGGGCCCCGCCGTGAAGTTCCTGTTGGCGACCAACCTGGGGATTTTCGTCTTCTGCTTCGTGGTGTTTCTGGTCCACCCGCCCCTGGACGATTGGCTGCACCGCGTGTTTGGCCTCAACACCGAGCTCTGGCGCGCCGGTATCCCAGCCCTTTGGCAACTGGTGACCGGTGCCTTTCTGCACGCCACCAGCTCGCCCATGCATGTGCTCTACAACATGCTGCTGCTCTACTTCTTCGGGACCATGCTCGAAGCCATGCTGGGGGCGCGGCGCTTCATGGTCTTTTACCTGGGGGCGGCCCTGGCCGGTTCCCTGTTGTCCCTGGTGCTTTCCCTGGTCCTGGGCCAGGCGACCCTGGCCTATGGGGCCTCGGGGGCAGTGATGGGGGTGGTGGTGGCGGCCGCGACGCTCAGGCCCCGGACCCAAGTGCTGCTGCTCTTTATTCCCATGACCCTGGCGATAATGGCCATCGGCATCGTGGCCATCGACCTATTCCAGGGCATCGCCGCTTGGAAGAACGGCATCAATGACGGCGTGGCCCACAGCGTTCACTTGGGGGGCGCGGCCTGGGGTTTTGTGGCGGTTAAGGCAGGCCTGATTTGGCGCGATCCCATCGAGAAGTGGCGCGCCCGGCGAGCCTTCAGGGCCGCTGAGCAGCGCCGGGGGGCGGACCAGCGCATGGATGATCTGCTGGCCAAGATCCACCGCGAGGGCATGGGGTCCCTGTCCCGGGCCGAGCGGGATTTCCTGCAGAGTCGATCCAAGGGGAAGTAGGACACCGTCTTTGCCAGTCCGGTGTGCGACTTGGGGCTGAATCGGGGCTAGACTGGCGTCGCCGTTCGCCTGCCCAGTTACTGCCATGATCCTCCCCATCCTGCTCATCCCCGTGCTGTCCGCCGCGGCACCGGTTCTCACTCCCGTCCCCTGCGCGCCCAGTGGTCCCCAGCCGGTTGCCACGCTGGCGACGGGGAGCGCCTTCGACGAGTACGACGACTTCAAAAAGAACTTCAACCAGGCCCGGGCCATCAGCGCCAAGGAGGAAATGGTGCGCATCGTCAAGCGCCAGACTTCCTATGCCGTCTGGTGGATCATGGAAGTGGCCGAGGGCATTGCCAGCGCGCCGACGGACCGCTTGGTGGAGTTGATGGCGGACCTGACTTTGGCTTGGCGGGGAGCCATCAAGACCGACTTCCCGGACATCATGTATGTCTACTTTTCGGAGCTCAGCATGGATGGCTCCAAGAAGCGTGAGCGGGACAAGGCCAAGCGCAAGTACGACGACATCTGGGAGCGCTTCCGGGACAACGAGGCCACGAAGAAGGACAAGCCGACCTTTCTGGTGATTGCCCAGCAGGCGGAGGTGCAGGCCAAGACCCTGGACCTGCTCGGTGATCGCTACCACGCCTCCGATGCCTGGAACCTGACGGCCCAGTGCTATGACGATCGCCTGCAAGGGGACGACGCGAACTTCTTCAAGGCCTGTGGGGCCTACGCCAAGGCCCTCGAAGCGCGGGCGGCCATCGAGCTCAAGGACCGCGCCCACAGCGAGATTCGCCAGCGCCACGACTACTTGGTCGCCCAGGGCTATGGCATGTTGCCGGAAGAGCGTGAGGCAGCCCAGCCCAAGGCAGCGGAAGCCACCGGCGCGGTTCTGGCAGTGCCCTTGACCTTTACCAAGTTTGCGGCGCCCATGGCTTTTGAGCGTCCGCTTTACGAGGCCGACGAACTCTACCCAATCTGGAAAACCGTCAACCTCAAGGGCAAGGGCAGCGTGACCGAGGTCAGCAATGTGGAAGGCAGCCCCAAGATCATCCGCGTGGGTTCCAGCGATGTGCAGGTGGACCAGGACGGGGACGGCGCGGGCGACATCAAGATTCCCCTCAAGGGCAAGGCCGAGGCGGTGACTGTCAAGCTCGGCGCGGATGAGAGCCTGCGGGACTGGTCCTTCTTCGCCATCACCGGCACGGAGAAGGACAACTACCAGGGGCTACAGGTCAATCTGGCGCCGGTGGATGATTACATGACGATTTACATCCTGGCGGCGGGGGCCATGACCGGTCTGGTGGGGGAGAGCCAGATCATGATCACCGACGACAACCTGGATGGCATTTACGGCAGCGCCCCCATGTCCTGGGGGTTCATCGGCCTGACCGAGGGCTACAACCAGCCCACCATGGACTCCCTCAAGGTGGACGGCGAGAAACGGGCCCGGCCCTGGAGCGAGTACAGCCAGATCGGGGACAAGTGGTACAAGCTGACCACGGTCAACGGGGGGACGGGCCTGGAGGTCAGCGAGGCTTTGGTCAAAACCGGGAGCTTGAAGCTGTCATTCAAGGGGCCCAAGCCGAACTGGGTTGTGCTCAAGGGCAGCGCTTCCCTGGAGAACTCCTACTTCGACATATCCAAGGGCGGCTCCAAGGGGGTGGAGGTTCCCGCGGGGAACTACTCGCTGTATTTCGGCGAGGTCCGCAAGGGTAAGAAACAGCAGACCATGAAGGCCTTGATCCTGCCCGGTGCCAAGACGCCGACATGGGATGTGTCCGAGGGCGAGACCACGACGGTCAAGCTCGGGGGGCCCTTCGACCTGGACTTTGATATTGATGTGGAGGACGAGTCGATTCAGGTCATGGGGCGCACGGTGGTCGTGACCGGCGTTGGCCACGAACGCTATGAGCGGCCCTGGAACTGCGTCAGCAAGGCCGAGGCCGCCTATCGCAAGGCGGGGGCCAAACGCGGTAGCAAGGGAGAAAAGATGAGCCTGCTTTCGGTTATCGACAAGGAATGGGAAGACGCCTGGTTCCCGCTTTCGACGACCATTGAGAAGAAGGCCGTGGAGACGGATGTGGAAGTACAGATCGTGATCAAGAAGCACAAGCTGTTCGGCAAGATCGAGTCGAGTTGGAGGAATTGAAGTGTTGGACCTGAAGTTTATCCGTGCCAATCCTGATTTGGTGAGGGCCGCCTCCGCCAAGAAGCATATTCCATGTGATGTGGACCGCATTTTGGAATTGGATGCGCAGGCCCGTGGTTTGGGGCAGGAAGTAGATGGTTTGCGGGCGCGGCAGAAGGAAGCCGGCAAGGCCATGGGGCAGGCGAGCGCTGAAGAACGCGGTGTCATCCTGGCCAGCCAAAAAGAGCTCAAGGCCGAGCTCAAGGTCTGCGAGGAACGGGCGCGAGCGTTGCAGGATGAGCTGCGCACGCTGCTGCTCGAAGTACCCATGCCCCCGGCGCCTGATGTGCCCGACGGCAAGGACGACAGCGAGAATGTGGAGCTGAGGACCTGGGGCACGCCGCGGGAGTTCAGCTTTGAGCCCCGTGATCATGTGGCCCTGGCCGAAGCTCAGGGCTGGCTCGAAGTGGTGCGGGCGGCGCGCCTGGCGGGTTCCCGCAACTATGTGCTGCTCGGGGATCTCTCGCTGCTAGAGGGGGCCTTGATGCGCTACGCCTTGGATATCATGGTGGCCAAGGGCTTTACGCCCCTCTCCGTGCCGACCTTGGTGCGCACCAGCGCCATGGAAGGCACCGGCTATTTCCCCGGGGGAGAGGACCAGTCCTATCGCTGCGATGAAAGGGACGACCTTTACCTGGTGGGAACCGCCGAGGTGCCCATCACCGCTCTCTACCAGGATGGAATACTCGACCTGGAGCAACTCCCCATGCGGTTTGTGGCCCTCTCTTCCTGCTACCGGCGGGAGGCGGGCACCTACGGCAAGGACACCCGCGGGCTTTACCGCGTGCATCAGTTTCTCAAGGTGGAACAGGTGGTCATCGATGTGGCGGAAGAGGACACCAGCCTGGCGCATCACCACTCGATCCTGGGCAACTCGGAGGAGTTGTTACAGGCCCTGGAGTTGCCCTATCGCGTCGTGAATGTCTGCGGCGGAGACCTGGGCCGCGGGCAGGTGCAAAAGTTCGACATCGAGACCTGGATGCCCGGCCGCGAAGGCTACGGCGAAACCCATTCCGCCTCGCGCTTCCACGACTTCCAGGCCCGCCGCTTGAAGCTGCGTTACCGCGGCGCGGACGGCAAGGTGGCGCACTGTCACACGCTCAACAACACAGTGGCCGCCAGCACGCGCTTGCTCCTGGCCATGTTGGAAAACCACCAACAGGCAGACGGCACCGTGAGCGTGCCCGAGCCCCTGCGCCCCTATTTGGGTGGCCGGGACACTCTTGGTCAGCCCCTGAGCTAGCCCGCATTATTCCTGAACACGCACACCAGACTTCGCAACCGGCGGCCTTCGGCCGCCTCTCGGCCCCTGACGGCACTTTTCGGAATCTGGCTTCCTCGACGACCCGTTCAGGGTCGCCTTCGTCGCCAGAACCCGCAAAGCACCGCCAGTAACCGAGTTGCTGTGTCTGGAGCACGTCTTCATGAATGATGCGGGCTAGTGCGCGGCCAGGCCAATGCGGGCGGGGCTCGTGTGCTAGATTCCTAGTCGGCCTTGCCGCCGCCCGGGGCGTCGCGAATCTCGCCCTGGATGGTTTTGCCAGCATCTCCTCCGGCCCCGCCGACCCCTCCGGCGGTCGCGGTTGTGGTGCTCCCTGGGGACGCTGCTCCGGCATCGCTGCTCCCCACGGTTCCGGGAATCGCCAGCATGGGGACGGAGCCGGCCGCGAAGCGGATTGAGTCCGGCAGGCGGATCACGCGCCTGTAAGTCACCTCACGCATGTCCACCCGGGCCACGGGCAGCTGCTCGCGCATGATGCGCGGAGAGAGTTCCAAGGTCAGTTCCAACTCCAGTCGCGCGGGTAGACCTTGCAGATCCGGATCCTCTTCCTCCGCGTCCAAGCCCCAATCCTCAACGTCCTCTGCATCCGGGCCGTCCTCCGTGAAGACCAGGATGCTGAAGCCCTTGACGCGATCGTGCAGGAAAGTGAATGTCCCGCCGTCCAACGGTTCGTCATCCACGCCGAATGACTCGCGCCGGTAGATCTCGAGAAAGTCATTGTCGACCGGGTTGGCCCGCAGGCGATAACCGACCTCGTTCATGTCCGCGCGCAGGAAGATGTCGCCTTCGGGAAAAAAAATAAGGCCATCGTTGCTGGTGACAAAATCCAGACTGTCCCCGTCCATGCCTGAGATTACGCGGTCCACCACACGCAGCAATTCCCGGCGCGAGCGGCTAAAGGTAACCAATCCGCGCAGATCCCGTTCAATGCGGTCCATGATGGCCGGCCCGGCCAATTGTGTTTCCTGGATGTTGTGGATCGTGTCGCGCGAGGTGCGGGCCGCGCTCAGGATGCGCGTCATGCTGACCAGGATCATGCCCATGATCATCAGGGTCAGGAGCACCTCCACCATGGTGAAGCCGCCCCGCGCCTCTGCGGTCTGTTGGCGTCTGGCGAGTCTCACTTTCCGCCTCCCGTGCTGGAACCGGCGTCTTTTCCGCCGCTGCCGCCGAGCTGGGCGTCCATTTCCTCTTCGTCCACACCGTAGACCCGTTCCCAATCCATCCAGCGTTCGAGTACCAAATCGTTCTTGTAGTCGCGGATGGCCGGGAAGGTGACTCGGATGCGCACAGTCTCATAGGGTTCCACGGCCTCCTCGTCTTCCTCCGTTTCCTCTTCCTCCTCCAGCGAGCGTCGATGGTCCCAGGTGTCAAAGGCGCCTTCGTCCAGGGCTTGCTCCACATCCGTCAGGGTGTCATCCCCGAACACCACCTCGAAGCTGAAGTCCTCGTAGCCCTCCTCGGCATAGGAACCGAACATGCGCTCGCCCTCATCCTCCTGGAAGAGCCCGGCCTCGACCTGCCCCAGGGTCAAAACAGCCAGGTCCCTAGCCAGTTTGAGGTTGCGCGTCTGGGCCGCGGTCAGCTTGGCCGTATTGAGGCCCTGGAGCACCAGGGTCAGGCCGATGCCGACGATCACCAGCGTCACCATGACCTCGGCCAGGGTGAAGCCCGCCCGGGGGCTGTTGGCGCGCCTTAGGGTTCTCATTCGAACTCCTCCTCCCGCGGCGGATCCCGCTGGAACTCACCTTCGTGGAAACGAATCAGCCCGGTCAGGGCCAAGACCTCGATGGTGTAGTGGTTGCCGTAGGGCTCGTGCAGCAAGGTCACCGTGTGATCGGAGGCGGCGCCGAGGGGGTCGAAGCGCACATAGACCGTGCCCTCGTCGAACCCCTCGCCGTCTACCACCACCAGGGAAAACTCGATGCCTTCCGCCAACTGTTGCCAGTTGGTGACTTGGCGGTCGGCCTGCTCGTCTGCGATGGTCCACAAGCCGCCACCAACCCGATAGGGGGTCATGGTCCGATAGCGGTTCCCATCGAGATCGTAGATCAAGCGAAACTCGGCGTTGCGCGCGATGGCGTTGCTCCTAGCGCCCTGGAGAGCCGCCGCCAGGCCGCGCACATCCGAGTTCAGCTGTTCGCGGGGGACAATGGCCTGCCAGGAAATCGAGACCATGGTGCCGATCAGCATGATGATCACAATGACTCCCATCAGCTCCACCAAGCTGAAGCCGGCGTTTCGGCCAGGGACAAGTCGTCCACGACGCGCGCACGGTGCTCGCCGCCCACTACCCGGTGCGCAGCTCGGACCGAGATCCGGGCCGGGCACGCTGCTAGGGGCGTTCTGGTTCACTCCTCATCCAGGTTGGAGAGGTCCGCGTCGTCACCCTCGCCGCCGGGCATGCCGTCCTTGCCGTAGGAGTAGACCCGGTAGGGCTCGCCGCCCATGGGCGGATCGTACATGTAGGGCATGCCCCAGGGATCGTTGGGGATCTTGGTCCCCTTGATCAACGTGTGCCCGTTTTCATCTGGCGTGACGAGGGCTTCGAGGGACTCGGGATAACGCCCGCCATTCAGGATGGCCGCTTCGTCGAGGGCACTGCTGATGGTGCCTATGTCCACCCGGGCCGTGGTGCCGGTGGCCACTGAGAGGCGTTTCATGACGGCCGGCACGACCATCGTGGCCAGCAGGCCAATGATGACAACGACGACCATCAGTTCAGCGAGAGAAAAACCATCCTGGGCGGTGCGCTGGCGTCGGCTGGGCGAAAGGATCTTCATGGTGGATGTTGTGGGGGCTTACTGGAATTGGCCGACCTGCAGAATGGGCAGGACGATTGAATAGACGATGTATCCGACGACGCCGGCTAGGAGCACGATCAGAATCGGTTCGAGCAGGGCAGTCATGCGTTCGGTGGCCACATCGATCTCCTCGTCGTAGGCCGTGGCCACCCGGTCGAGCATGTCCTCGAGTTCGCCGGATTGCTCACCCACGGAGACCATGTAGCCCACCACCGGCGGGAAGGCTCCGGTCTTGCGCAGGGGCGTGGAAATGTCAGTGCCCTCCAGGATGCGTTCGCG
>NYXZ01000077.1 GCA_002686595.1 Planctomycetota bacterium
CACCCCCGGCTCCTGCCGAGGGTGGCCCGCGAAGCTGCTGGCGATTAAATCCTACCAGAAGAGGACGCCCACACCGTTGGTGAGGTTGGATCCCGTGCCGCAGGGACCGGTCGGATCGCGGAACCAGGTTTGGAGGTACCAGGTCTCACCGGGCATGATCGTCACGCCCGTGGCCGCCGTCATGGCTACTACGCCGCTGAAACTCATGCTGCCGCTGCCCCCGGAGATGGCGATGGACAAGCGCCGCAGCGTACCGGTTGCGCACAGCAGACCGTCCCTGAAGGGAATCGTAGCCGCGCTCGGTGCGATGAACAGCAGGCCTGGCTGGCCCGTGGGCAGTTGGCTGGCGGTCATGGCAAGGATGCCAGAGACGCTGCTGCTGCCAGAGGCTTCCAGCAGGCCACCCAGGCCCGTGGAGTTGCGGCAGCCCGCGCTGGCGTCGTAGTTGGCGCAGGGGGCCGGGGCTGTGACATCACATTGACAGTATTTGTTGGCGATCAGGTCGGGCGCTTGGAAGACGTAGTCCGCCGCATCCAAGTCATCGCTGAACTGGATGGCACCGGTACGCGCCGTGTCGAGGCCGAGGTTTTCCGCGGCGATGAAGATGGCCGGGAAGGGACTGCCGGCACCGCCAAAAACCGGCGGCATCAGAATGTCGCCTTCGCAAATGGGAATGCCGAAGAGGCTGTCGGGCATGCCGATCACCGCCGAGCCGCGGCGCACGGAGAACAGCACCATGTCACCGCCGCTCAGCCAGGGGAAGATGTCGTGTGAGGGACTGTAGTCGCCGTCACCGTTCTCCCACAGGATCAGGGCATCGAGGTCGTCGCTGTCCGGGCCGGCCACGATGTCCAGGCCCAACAGGGGTGCTGGTGCGTAGATAGTGAAGACACCCGGGGCAGGCGCGACGAGTATGTCGCCCCCAACTACGCCCTGGCCGATGGCCGTGGCGGAATGGGCAGCCCCGGTCAGGGGATCGACAAAGGAAGTGTCCAGGGAGAAGTAGACTCCTCCCGGGGGGAAATCCATGCCGGGGAAGGTGGACTCCATATCCAAGGCATCGAGGTCGTCGCTGTTGGTTGCCGTGGTTCCTTCGATCAATCCCAGTCCCGGGTACACATAGCCGCTGCCGCTGGGCAGGCCATCACCGTCGATGGCGCCGGTGTTTATGCCGGGCAGGGGGGGGCTGGGCACCGGGCCCAGGGGGCTCATGAATACATCGGCGCAGGCATCGGCCACGGCGGCTTCGCTGGCCACATCCGGAGCCCCTCCAGGAACACCCAGGGCGTATTCGTCAACGGAGAAGTGCAGGCCGAAGGGGTTCGATTCGCCCTGGTTGTTGATGTCAAAGCAGCGATCCTGTCCGTATGAGAGGGCGTCGAGTTCATGGAAGTCCGCACCCGTGAGTCCCAACATGGCCTCCGGGATGCTGGTCCCGGGTGTGGGCAGCGGGCCGTAGTCCGGTGTACCGCTGGCCGTGGCCGGGGCCAGGATATCGGCGGGTGTGATGGGGGCACCGCCGAAGGAGTCAGGCAGGCCCATGGTGGGGCTGCTGCGGTCGATGGAAAAGCTCACCTGGGCCGTGGCCGGGGGTGCGTGGCATAGGATGAGGCTCAAAAAGCCCAGGGCGCGGAATGCGCGAGTTCGAGAATGGCGGAGGGGATAATGCATGGTTTGGTTTCCTTGTGTGGGCAGCAGGGCCCGTTCTGTGTGTTGCCCGTTTGGGCGCGTGGATTGGTGGGGGCATACCTTGAGGCGGAATTGGATGCGTTCCTCCGCCACGGGATCCGCTGGTTACACCAAGGTGGGGTATCTGCCCTTACCGACCCCGGCTCGACCGCGCACGGAACTTGGCTCCTCCCTGGCTGCGAACCACCACCGGCAACGCTAGGATGGTGCCGCCAGTTGCGTGCGACACCTTTTGCACGGGGCTGCTGCCCTAACCCGAGGAAATGCCATGTCGTCCTGTTCCCAGATCCGTCCCTTGTCCGATCACATGCTGGCCCACCAGCAGCTCCTGGAGTTGTTCGAGCAACACCAGTGCGCGTTGATTTCCCTGGAGATCGAGCGCGCCTGCGAGTTGTTGGCGGACTTCACCCGCCACCTGCGCATGCACCGCGATGGCGAGGAGGAGTTCGTGCTACCCGTCTATGGCGCGTTGGATCTCAAGCTGGAAGGTGGGCCGGTGGAGTTCTTCCAATCCGAGCATGAGAAGCTCGGCTGGTGGCTCGGAGAGATGCGCGGGGAAGTGAACGAGCTATTGGAGGAAGGGCGGGGCAGGGGGCTCGAACCGCGGGATGTGTTGCCGCTGCTCGATCGTCAGGCCACCTTCAAGCACCTGCTCGACCACCACGACAAGCGCGAGGCGAATATCCTCTACCCGGCCATGGATCGGGAGTTGAATGCAAAACAGGTGGGGGCCATTTGGTTGCAACTCGATGGCCATGAGGCGGCTGTGCGCGCATCATGGTCTTGACCTGCGCGTCGCAGGTTGCGTGTTTCCGGCCTGTGCCCTAGGCTGCGTTTGGCTGCCAGAGAGCAGCAATCGGTTTTAGACAACTCCCGCCCGCCAGTCCGCCATGCGTCACCTGATACTCTTCCTGCTTGCCTTCGCCAGTCCGGCCACTGCCCAGGTGGACCTCAC
Source organism: Planctomycetota bacterium (assembly GCA_002686595.1). GTDB lineage: Bacteria > Planctomycetota > UBA1135 > UBA1135. The sequence continues at coordinate 2,645 of NYXZ01000077.1, forward strand.
CGAATTCGTGACCTTTGGCGACAGTCTGACCCACAACGACCTCCTGGGGCAGGTCGGCGGCATACCCCAGGACACCTATGGCTTGGATCCGTTCCAGGCCGCCTTCGAGAAAGCCAAGCTGCCGGGGGATGATATCCACAGCTACGCCGTGGGAGGCTCGGAGTCTTCCCATTTGATCACCCAGGTCAATCTCTACCACTTGATGGTGGCCCTCGGTGGGCAAGCGCCGGCGACGACGATCGGCATGCAAGTCGGAGGCAATGATGTGCGCAACAACCGCGGCCTGCTGGCGGCCCATGCCCCGGGATCGGATGCGGCGGCCGATGCGGTCATTGACGATTTGATCAATAACTTCGCCATCGCCTTCGGCCTGGTCTACAGCGATGAGCGCCAGTTCATCATCTGGACCGTGCCGCGCATTGTCCTGGCTCCTGATCATGCGGACGAGTTCACCCTGGCAGGCAAACGCAATCTGCGCCGTCACACGGAACGCGCCAACGAGGCCATCTACAGCCTGGCGGCCATGTCCAATGTGGCTGTCTACGATTTTGACGGCGGCCTGCGGCGCATGTCGAAGATGCCCCGCGTGCTCTATGGTCACGGCCTGATCACGGTCCCCTTCTTCGGTGGCTACGATCATGTCTTCGCCGATGACCTGCACCTGACAGCGGTCACGAATGCCATCCTGGGCAACGGCATCCTGGCGGCCATGCGGGGCAAGTGGGGACTGACCGCTAGCCCCTATGGTGATGAAGAGCTGGCCGACCTGGCTCACATCCCGCACCCCTAGCTTGCTGGCAAATAAAACTGCCGCACAGGCCAGAGCTCTTGGCTCTGTCCCGTGCGGCAGTGATTGCCCGAGCCGCTAGCCGCAGAATGAAATCTGAACGGCGTCGGAGAGGTCGTTGCTGGCACCGGTGCCCGGGTCGCGGAACCAGTACTGGAAGTTCCAGGTGGAACCCGCGGTAATCTGGCCGGAGGCCTGGGGCGGGCTGGTGATATCCAGCGAGTGCATGGCGATGCCGAAGGAGTCGCTGGAGACCACGCCCAAGCGGTAAACGCCTCCGCCGACACACAAGCGGCCGTTGCCCAGGGGGGCATTGACTTGGTTCGGGCCGTAGAAGAAGAGGCCGAACTGGTTGGGCGGCACCGGATAGGAGGAGAGCAATGTGTCGTTGGCCGACACGCTGGCTGTGCCCCCCGCATTGATGGTGGCCGCGCCGCCGGTGCTGTTTGCGCTGGAAGTGCAGTAGTTGCTGATGGAGGATGAACAACCGCTGCCTTCCGAAACTGTCAGCGTGCCAGAACCTTCGGCCGATCCTGGGTAACTGCCGATCCGGATGGAGTAACTGGTCAGAGCTGAAACCGGGAAGGACACCTCTGCATCCGTTCCACAGGTGTCGTCATTGCAGGCGATCAGGTTGCCGCCACAATAATCGTAGACGGCGATCTTCGTATCGATTCCCGTCTGGCCGCAAGTTGAAACAGTGGCCGTGCCGCTGCTGAATGAGAGATAGCAATACCACACGTCGGCATCGATGTTGTTGGAGCCGCCGTCGGAGCAGTCCGCGCCGCCATCGGTGTTGGCGTTGGTGTTGTCAAAGGCCACGGTGCCCGGGCCGATGATGGGCTCGCAGTCCGCGCAGTTGTCATTCGCGGGCCCCGCGCCACCGCCGCCGGTCTCCGCCAGGTCGGGGCGGTAGTGCTCAAGCGTGCAGCGCATGCGGTTGATCTGCTCGGGGGAGAACTCCCACATGCACAGATCCTCGGAGTAATCCATGTAGTTGTGGATCGGGTCGGTGGAACCGCAGCTCGAACCAGCCGAACAGCCGTACTCGGGACCCGACTCGGCATTCGTGTCGCAGATGCGATCGCCGGTGTTGTAGCAGTTGCTGGCGGAGCCGCAGCCGCCGTCGAAGGTGTGCCAGAGGCCGAGGTAGTGGCCGACTTCGTGGGTGGTGGTGCGCCCTTGGTTGTAGGGCGGGCCGATGGGACCGTTGTCGCCGAAGGAACTGTGCAGCACCACGACGCGGTCCGAGTTGCTCCCGACGATGCCGCCCTGGGGCAGATCCGGGACATAGCCGAGATAGCCGCCGGCGTTATTTGTATAGATGTTCAGGTAGTTGTTCGTGTCCCAGGCCAGCGTGTTCCAATAGCTGCCGGAGTCGTTGTACCAAGTGTTGTTGACACTGTAGGTGATGCCCGTGGTGGCGTTGCCGTCGGGGTCGACGGTGGCCAGGTGGAACTGGATCATGCCGTTGTTGCCATTTGCTCCGTTGGAGCCGGCGATGGCCTGGAAGTCCTCGTTCAGGATGTCAATCTGGCTGCGCACGCGCGCTTCCGTGATGTGACCGGTGCCGTTGGTGCGTTCGATGACATGCACCACCACCGGGATATCCAGGGTGAAGGTGGGGTCGTACTCGGATTGGGGGTTGGTGGAGCCGTAGGCGCAGTCGTTGGGCGGCGCCAGGGGCTGGTCCAGGATGTTGGCGGGCGTCTCCCGGGGGACCGTGCCGCAGCGCAAACCCCAGCCCTGGAAGTAGGGCGAGGAAACGTAGTCAGCCCAGCTGGCGAAGGTGTGTCCGCGCGCTGTGATGACACCGGTTTGGTCCGGGCCTTGGGGCGAGACGGGCGGGGCCTGGAGCAGGGCGGAGAGGGCCAAGGGGATGATCAGCTCGATAGACATATCTGGTTGCTTGGGGTCTGGGACGCGCCCTTGAGGGCAGTCGGGGAGGGGTCGGAGTCCGCCTTCGGCATCTGTTGAGAGTGAAAAGCTCACTCCTAGCCGCATTCGGCCCACTAAATCCTATCAGGGGAATGACGAACCGGGGGGGCCGATGGTTCCCAGGAAGGAACTCTGCCCAGGTGCGTGGAAAGGGGCCGACGAATCGCTAGGCTGCGCTCCTGGCACCCGCTCCGGCCATTTGAAGCCCGGAAGAGTGTCTCAGGGCCCTTAGCTCAGTCGGTTAGAGCAGTCGACTCATAATCGATCGGTCGCAGGTTCGAGTCCTGCAGGGCCCACCAGACCCCGATCAAGCAGGAGATGTCCCCCCAATCGAGCTCCACCGATGGCCGCGGCTTGAGTTCCCGGTCGCGCTCGGTTCTGACCCTCCTGGCGCTCCTCGCCCTGGCCGCCGGCCTGCGCCTGGGCCTGGCCTTCGGCGACGGCCACATCACGACCTCCCCCCTGGCGGGCCTGCTGAAGTCAGATCCGGCCCTGATCCACTATCTGACCGAGGGCATCGTCGAAGCCGGGGGCGTTCCGCCGGCGGACTACCGGGCCGATCCGCGCATCGAATACCCAGAGACGGTGGACATTCCGGCCACCTACACAGTGGGCCAGGAGTTCCCCGTGGCCTGGCTCTACCTGGCCCTCGACGGCCGCGTGCCCCTGCATCTGGTGGCCCTCTGGTTCATGGGCGCCTGGGCGTCCCTCACGGTCCTCGGTCTCTGGGGCCTGACCCATGAGCTGACCGGCTCCCGCCGCCTGGCCCTCCTCGGTGCCATCTTCTGGATCGCCCTGCCCGCCACCTGGCGCACCGCCGGCCTGATCCACATGCGGGAGGACTTCGCCCTGCCGTTCTTCGCGGCCCATCTGTGGCTCATGGCCCGCGCCTGGCGCCGCCCGACACCGGCCACCTGGTGTGCCCTGGGCCTCGCCACCCTGGCAGCCCTCTCCACCTGGCACGCCATGGGCCTCGTGCTGGCCCTGGAGGGAGCCCTCCTTTTGGCCTGGTCCCTGCGCCGCGGCCGCTCACCCCTGGAAGACCCGGTCAGCTGGCTGGCCCCGGCGCTCATCCTGGGCGGCGCAGCCCTGGTCCCGGTCATCGCCGAACGCGCCGGCTGGACTACCCCGGCCCTGGCTTGCCTGATCGCCCTCTGGTCCGGCGGCCTGGTCTGTGTCCTGCGCGCTGACCGCCGCCGCCTGCGCCCGGTGATGCTGGTTGTCCTGCTCTTCCTGTTGCTGCTCGGCGCCCTGGGAAACACCGGCGCCGACATGGCCCACACCCGCGACCTGCTGCTCGCCAAGCTGCGCTTCCTGGGCCGCTTGCCGCTGGACCCCGAGCGCCTCTCGCCCACGGTCAGATTGATGTGGCAAGGACCCTTCGCCACGGCCAGCCCCGCGGTCCTGGCCGGCGGCTTGGGCCTTCTGCTGCCAGCCCTTCCGTTGCTGTTGCCCACGGCCTGGCGCCACTGGAGAAAGCGGGGCGGGCCCCAGCCGGCTGAGCAAGCCACGGGCCTTTTGGCCAACTTCGCGCTCCTCTCCCTGCTCGCCGCCTGGGCCTTTCAGCGCCTGCTCTTCCTGCCGGCCCTGCTCGGCGTGCCAGCGGTTCTGGCCAGCCTGCCCAGCGCCAGGCGGCGGCTGGTTCCGGCCCTGGTGGCGCTGCAAGTGACCCTCTCCCTGGGCCTTGTGATCACCGACCCGGGCCTGCGGGGCGTGGCCTGGTACGCCTTCGAGGCCCGCCAACAGGAACTCGTCCAGATGACCGCCGCGGTGGCGCAGCACCTGCCGGAGGAAGCGCCCCTGGCGGCGGACTTTTTGAACTCGGCGGCGGTCCTGGCCCACGACCGGCGTCCAATCCTCTTCCAACCCAAGTGGGAGACCGAGCGCAGCCGCGCCCGCAACCTGGAGTTCCTGCGCGTCTTCTTCGACGGCACGCCGGCTGAGTTGCGGCGCCTGTTGCTGGAGGATTACGGCTGTCGCTATCTGCTGGTGGATCGCTTCACCCTTTGGTACCTGGCGCGCTACGCCGGCGGACAGCGCTGGAGTGCGCGCGAGCCCCGGCCCCAGACCGCCGCCGCCGCCCTCTTGTCCCGGGACGGCGCACAACTGACCGGGATCGATGGCTATGAACTGCTCTGGCGTAGCCCGACTTCGATCCGCCAGTCCAACGGTCAGCCGACGGATTTCTACCGCCTGTTTCGCCTGTCGGAATGAAGGCCGTCCCCCGCTAGACTGTCCAGGGGATGAAGCAGCGCACGGACAACGACAGGGCGATCCAACTGGCCCTAGGTGGTGGCGCGGCGCGCGGCATGGCCCACATCGGAGTGCTGCGCGCGCTCGAGG